>CAYPUT010000361.1:0-1506 GCA_964413945.1 uncultured Spirochaetaceae bacterium | reverse complement strand
GTGCAGCTGATCATGCAGCTCGAGGGGAACGGCCTCGCGATAGCCTTGGGTCGTCTGGATCAGACTCTCTATCCCTTCTACCAGGTCGACCAGTCTTTTGGTCGTCTGGACCGGGAAGAGGCTTTAGAGCTCCTGGAGGCGTTCTACCTCAAGATCAACGAAATCGACAAGATCTACTCCAACGAGGCCACCCGCTTTTTGCAGGGTCCCGGTCACGGGCAGTGCATTACCCTCGGGGGCGTGGGACCCGACGGCCGGGACGCCGGCAACGAGTTGACCGTTCTGCTTCTCGAGGCGGACCACCGAATCCGTCTCGCCCAGCCGGACATTGCCCTGCGCATCAACCCGGATATAACCGAAGAGGTCCTCGGGCCTGCGGTCCGTAACATCCACGAGGGACTCAACAAGATCAAGATCTTCAACGACGAGGTGATCGTACGGTCGATGGAGAGTATCGGAGCGATTACCGAGGATGCCCGGGACCACTGCTTTCTCGGTTGCAGCGAGGCTGTGATGTCGGGAAAGACGAACAGCTGGGGTAACTCGGGACACATCAACCTTGCCAAGTGCCTCGAGCTGGCATTAAACGACGGCAAGTGCATGCTCACCGGCGCGCAGATGGGCCCCGCGACTGGGGACCCCACCGGGTTTACCGGAATCGACGACGTTTTAGGCGCCTTTCGCACCCAGGTAAGCTACTTCGTGCGCCATCTTGTAGCCTGGGACAATCTGTTAGACTATCATCACGCCCATTTCGCGCCTCTTCCCTTCTATTCGCTGACCATAGACTCCTGCATCGAGAAGGGGCTCGACTTCAACGCCGGTGGCGCAAAGTACAACACCACCTCCCCTTTGGGAGTCGGGCCCATTTCCGCCGGGGATTCTCTGGCAGCTTTGAAAAAGCTGGTCTTCGAGGAGAAGCAGCTGTCGATGGGGGATGTGGTACAGAGCTTACGCGCGGATTTTGCCGACGCGGAGAAGCTCCGCCTTACCCTGGAGAAGAAGGCTCCCAAGTTCGGCAACGACGAGGACTACGTCGACGAGCTCTGTAACGAGGTGCTCTTGGCCTTTGTCGAGGAGCTTTCGAAGTACACGAACTACCGTGGCGGACCTTACGTCGCGGGCCTCTACTATCTCTCGGCAAACATCCCCTTCGGCCGGGCCACGGCGGCAACGGCCGACGGTCGCCGGGCCGGAGAGCCTCTAAACGACGGGGGAATCTCCCCCTCCCACGGAGCGGACGTTAAGGGTGCCACCGCCGTGGCAAAGTCGGTCGGGAAGCTCGAGCACGTTCGGGTCCCCCACGGATCGGTCTTGAACCAGCGGTTCCACCCATCCATCTTCGAAGGCGAGGGAAAAGAAAAGCTCTTCGGAGACTACATCCGGGGATACATCGCCCTCGGCGGATGGGAGTCCCAGTTTAACGTCGTGACGAACGAGACCCTCCGGGCGGCCCAGAAGGACCCGCATTCCTACCGGGACCTCGTCGTCGGGGTCGCCGGGTAG
>CAYPUT010000360.1:0-1510 GCA_964413945.1 uncultured Spirochaetaceae bacterium | reverse complement strand
CGGAATAGGCGCCGACTCTGGTCAGAGGAACGATCGCCGTCATCGACGCGAAGTTGAGTATGCTTCCCCGTCCCCGGGCGGCCATGTCGGCGCCGAAAACCTGGCTCGGTATGATGGTTCCCAACAGGTTGAGGTCCACGGTAAAGCGAAGGTCCTCGACTCCGAGGTCGAAGAAGGTCCGCTCGGCCCCCGGCTTCGGCGCCTCTCCGAGGGAATCCGAGTCGCCGGCTTCGACGAAGCCTTTGTCGGTGCTGCCACCCGGGACGTTCCCTCCGGCGCCATTGACAAGATAGTCCACCGGACCGAAATCCGCCTGCACCCGGTCCCGGGCGGCGAGAACCGACTCTTTGCTCAAGACATCGCATTGATACGCCCGGGCGGTACCTCCGGCTTTGCCGATTTCCAACGCCTTCTCTTCGGCCTTCTCCAGCGACAAGTCCAAGAGAGCGACGTTGAGCCCCAGCCGCGCCAATCCCTCGGCGACGGTTCCGGGAAGGGCCCCTCCCCCGCCGGTAACGGCAACCGTTTTACCCGAGAAGGCAAAGATTTCGGACAGAACCGTTTCGTTCATCGTATGCTCCTCTTTAATCTCCCCCGAACCGCGCCCCGCCGTTCATGTCGATGACCTCGCCGGTTATAAAGCCCGCGAGGGGAGAGGTCAGGAAGCGCACCGTGTGGGCGAACTCTTCGGGCTCGCAGAAGCGGCCGACGGGGATTTTCGTCAGGACTTCCTTTTGCTGTTCCGGGGTAAGCTGCACGGTTACCATCGGCGTTTTGACCCATGCCGGGGCGATGGCGTTGCAGGTTATGCCGTCCTTTAGGGTATCGATGGCAACCGCCCGGGTAAGGGCGACCATGCCTCCCTTAGAGACGGTGTAGGAAATCCCGGAGCTGACGCCGCCGCTCCGGGCGGAATACGAGCTGGTATTGACGATGCGCCCCCACCCGCGCTTCCGCATCTTCGGGAGGACTCTTTGCGTCATCAAGAAGGCGCCGGTAAGGTTGACGCCGAGAATCTTGTTCCACTCCTCGAGGGAGGTCGTCGCGATGCGTTCGTTCGAGAGGATCCCCGCGTTGTTTGCGAGAACGTCGACGGCGCCGAACTCCTTCTCGATCGCGGCTATTGCTGCCTCGACCGCGTCGGCGTCGGTAATGTCTAAAGGCAGAGGCCTGCACTTCGGGCCGAGCTCTCCGGCGAGGGCCTCGAGCTTCTCCTCGGCGAGGTCCGCCATAAATACGGTGAGTCCGTCCTCGAGGTATCCCCGGGTGACCGCCTCCCCCATCGTCCCGGCGGCTCCGGTAACTACGGCTATCTTTCCATCGAGCGTTTCCATCGTTTCATCATCTCCCGGTCGTCAGAGTTTGTAAGGGTATGATAAACTGATTATCAGCTCGCCGCTACCCGAGACTCGGCAGACTTTCGCCGTGGCCGGCGACCCTAGAGACCACGAGAAAAGGACACTATCTTGAGCGCTAAAGACACCACCGATTTTGCAGGGAAAACCCAATT
>CAYPUT010000359.1:0-1559 GCA_964413945.1 uncultured Spirochaetaceae bacterium | reverse complement strand
GTAATCCACATCCCCCACGCATCCACCCATATTCCCGGCGACCTCCGGCCGGGCATCCTGTTGAATGACGCGGAGCTCGACCGCGAGCTCTTGCGGATGACCGACCGTTACACCGACGAGAGGCGATTCTCCGGCGCTTCTACGACCCGCATCACGAGGCCTTTACCCGGCTGGTCTCCGAGAGCCTATAGGGCGAAGGCCGGTGCATCATCCTCGATATCCACTCCTTCCCAGCCGGGCGCTTCCCTACGAGCCTGGGGCCTCCCTCCGGCGCCCGGAAATCTGCATCGGCACCGACGATTTCCATACTCCGGATGCGCTCGCCCAAGCCACCGAGGGCATCTTTGGAGATGCCGGTCTCAAGACGGTCCGGAACGAGCCCTTTGCCGGGGCGATAGTGCCTGCGGCCTTCTACCGGAGGGATCCCCAGGTAACCTCGGTGATGATCGAGGTGCGCCGCGACCTCTACATGAACGAGGCCACCGGAGAGCGCACACCCGGCCTCGGCGCTATCCGTCATCTGATCGATTCCCTGGCCGGCCGGCTGCTCCCGGACCATTAGCGGTAAGTGCCGGTTGCCGGGCTCCGGCCCACCGGCGCCAGATCATCACCATCGCCTCGGTATCCATGGCACAGTACTCAAGCAAGAGCTCCTTGAGCGCGGCCCGCCGCTGTGGGTCCGAGCGCCCCTCTCCGAAGACCATCTCCTCGTAGGCCCGGATGGCCCCGGTGCCCTCCCGGACGGCGTCGGCGACACTGCCGTCTGCAAGCTCCACCGGCGGAAGGGCGTCATACGGGTTTTCGGTAATGCCTTCGGCGGCGAGTACCGCCGGGAGCACGTGCTTGATGGAGGTGCTCCCCTTCATAAGCGGGTGGAAGTAGTGCTCCTTTGCGAGCTTCTCCATATCGACGACGCGCCCCGAGGTGTTCTCGATAACCCCATCGAGCCAGGCGGCCACTTCTGCGCCAAGCTCGTCGACCTGCCGGCGAATCTCCTTTAGCGCGGTCACTTCGAAGCCCGACCAGACGTAGATGGTACCGCCACCGGAACCGAGGAGGTACATCAGAGTCCGGGCAAAATCGGTGTTGGGGTCTCGGGGCGCCTCGTTTAGCCATTCCCGGTGCTCCACCGAAGCTCCCGGGGCCGGGATGGTATGGCAGCTCCACTGAAAGCAAACGAGCCCGTAGGGCCGGAGTCCCGGGTGGTAGGGAACCGCCGTCCGGGTCGCCTCGAAGTCGACAAAGTGCAGGGGATAGTCGTGAGAGGCGAGGAGGGCAGGGAGCTCTTTACCAAGGTACTCCCGACCGTTCCGGGTGTATTCGATCTGGAACCGCTGCCGCCGGCCGAAGCCCCCTGTTGCCAGTTCCGGGTCCAGCGCCCGCAAGTCGGCTTCTCCTGTTGCCGCGCGGTTTGCGATAACCTGCTTCTTCCGGCCTCCGAAGTCCCCGGCATGGTAGAGATCGACAACGTGGTACGCCTCGGCGGCCATCTCTCCCCAGCACTCGAAAAAGCCGTCCCGGACACTTTTCTTGCCGTACTCCGTCGGGTCGTGGTAGCG
>CAYPUT010000358.1:0-1583 GCA_964413945.1 uncultured Spirochaetaceae bacterium | reverse complement strand
GCTCAAGGAGCTCCCGTGCTGGGTACGCGGCTCGTAATAGTCCCAGTTCGCTCTTATTACGCTGACAGGATACGCCGTCGGGTGGAGCATAAAGAGCTGTGTAACGTCCGCCTGTTTGGAAACTTGGGTTGCAACGGCGATGCCGTTGGGCCATCCCCAGTATTCGCCGGGATCCAAGAGCCGCTGTTTAAGTTTCTCCGGGGTTATGTCCTCGTGGTCCCAGAAGCCCTGGAATTGCTCGATAAGCTTGGTCCCGGAGCCTGGCTTCGGGACGTAAATCCGGGCTGCGACATCCTTCCACTGCTCGATTTCCTCGTCCTCGACTCCAAGCCGCTTTCGGAGCTTCTGCCACGTCTCGGGAGCTTCATCCTGGAGCCACTCCCAGACTTCGAGGGCGTATTCCAGGGCGAATCGGCTCTGATAGTTCGTAAAGAAGTTGTTGTCTACGTTTTCGTGATACTCGTCGGGACCGAGGACTCGAATAATCTCGTACTGTCCCTTGTCGAGCCGGAAGTGGACCCGGGAGGCGAGAAAGCGGGCGACCTCGAAGACGACCTCGGCGCCGTAGTCCAGCAGGTACTCCCTAACCCCGGTAACCGCGACGTAGCGGCGAATAGCGTAGCTGATATCGGGGGAGACATGGATTTGCCAGTCGTTGAAATGATTTCTGATCTTCCGTCCCGTCAAGACATCCTTGAAAAAGTAGGATGGGCAGATCTCTTCGCCGGTGTCGCCGCTTATCCAGGCGTAGAAAGCGCCACGGTAGCCGAGATCCTGAGCTTTTTTCCGGGCGCCGTCGAGGGTCCTTCCCCGGTAGACCAAGATGTTCCGGGCAACCTCCGGCCGGGTAAAGAGAAAGGTTGGCATGTTGAACATCTCTTGGTCCCAGAAAGCGGCCCCCTGGTAGGCTTGGCAGGAAAGCCCCCGGGCACCGAGGGGAAGATGCTCGGCATGCGCCGGCGCCGCGATAATGTTGTGGTACTGGTTGAAGCGGACGACGGTTTGGGCGAAATCGTCTCCTACTATTTCGATGTCCATGTCTCGCCACCAGGAATCCCATTTCTTCGAGCTCCGCGCCAGACAGTCGTCGAATCCGCGCTCCCGGGCGGTCGTTAGAGACAAAAGCGCGGCCTCCTTCGTCGACGAGGCGCGATCCTTCATCTCTCCCATAGAGCCCGGGTAGAGAAGGTCGTTGCTCGAGTAGACGGTCGTGTACTTTTCGAGGACGAAAGTCTCCCCCGCTTTTAGCGAGACTTCTATGTTGCGAAAGACCGACCGGTCCGTTGCTTCCACGTCGGCTGCTTTTACCGTTTCGGTGTTCCCTTCGCCGTCGACGACGAAGGCCGTGGCATCCTCGGCAATCTCCACGGCGATCGAGCGCTCCTGGGTCTTGGTGCTTACTACGAAGGGGCCCGCAAGAACCCCCGACGGCTCTTCCTGGTGCGGCTTGTACCACGCGAAGTGCTCTCCGTTAAGGCTCCAAACTTCGCCGTCGATTCCGGTCTTTACCGAAAGAGTAAGGTCCCTCGTTGTACGAACCTCGAGCTGGGAAGAGAGAAGATGGATATCGTCGTAGCTTGCGG
>CAYPUT010000357.1:0-1617 GCA_964413945.1 uncultured Spirochaetaceae bacterium | reverse complement strand
GAGTGTTTATCACCGTTCGGGTGGAGAACGACCGGGTCGCCCGGGACCTTACCTATCTGAAGGTCGGCAAGGGCCCCTACTTTACCTTCTTCCGGCCCTACCATCTCTGGTTCCTGGAAGCGCCTATCTCTTTAGCCCGAGCCCATCTGGACCGGGAGACCACTCTGGTCCCCTTGGACCGGCCGGTGGCGGAAGTAGCGACCATTGCTAAGCGAGACCTTGCTCCCGGAGTGGTGTTGGACGACTTCGGCGGCTACACCTTCCGGGGACTCAATTACACCGCCAACGATTTTGGCGCGGCACAGGCGCTCCCAGTGGGCATGGCTCCCGGGGCTCGCATGCGGAACGCCGTCGTCAAGGGCGCCATCGTCCGGTGGAGCGACGTCGAGGTGGATGAGAATGCGATTCTGACGAAGCTCCGGCGAGAACAGGACGTCCGGGATGGATTTTTGCATCCCGGGGTCGAAAAGCCGGTCGGCCGGAGCGGAAGCGCGCGGTACGGCGGTGTTCAGAACATCGAAATAGAGGAGTTCGAGGGATGAAATCGATTAAGGGACCGGCGATTTTTCTGGCGCAGTTCGTCCGAGAGCACCCGCCGTACAACAACATCGACGGTCTTTCCGAATGGGTAGCCTCCCTGGGGTACAAAGGGGCGCAGATCCCTTCCTGGGAACGAAGCCTTTTCGACTTAGAGAAGGCTGCGGAGTCTCAGGACTACTGCGATGAGTACAAGGGCAAGCTGGCGGAAAAGGGCATTACCCTTATCGAGCTGGGCTCCTACCTCCAGGGGCAGGTGCTGGCCTTTCACCCGGCCTACGCCGCGGGGTTTAAGGCCTTCCATCCCGAGGGGCTCTCGGGAAGTCAGGTAACCGAGTGGGCAACTAAACAGTTGAAGATGTCCGTTGACGCCTCGGTGCGGTTAGGAACCAAGAACATCTCGGTGATGTCCGGAGGCTTCGCCTGGCACATGATCTACCCCTGGCCCCAGCGGCCTCCGGGGCTTATCGATGAGGCCTTTACCGAGTTGGCGAAGCGCTGGCGACCGGTCCTAGATTACGCCGGGGAGAAGGGAATCACCTTCGGCTACGAGCTGCACCCCGGCTCGGACCTCTACGACGGAGCGACCTACGAGCGCTTCCTGGAGAAGGTGGACGGCCATTCCTCGGCTTGCATCACCTACGACGCCAGCCACTTTGTCCTGCAACAGCTGGACTACCTGCACTTCATCAAGCTTTACGGCGACCGGATCCGAGCCTTCCATGTAAAGGACGCTGAGTTCCGGCCCGACGGCCGGGTAGGTGCCTACGGCGGCTACGAAGGCTGGAACGGGCGGGCCGGTCGATTCCGCTCTTTAGGTGACGGTCAGGTCGACTTCAAGCGCGTCTTTACCCTTCTGACGGAGGCGGGTTACGACGGCTGGGCGATTCTCGAATGGGAGTGCTGTGTAAAGAGTCCGGAGCAAGGCGCCCGAGAGGGGGCCCCTTTTATCAGCGACCACATCATCGAGGCGACGAACGTTGCCTTTGACGACTTCGCCGGCGGCGCCTCGGACAAGACTCTCCTCCGGGAGATGCTGGGGCTGCAGTAGGCGCATGGAGCAGCACATGGAGAGCTGGA
>CAYPUT010000356.1:0-1617 GCA_964413945.1 uncultured Spirochaetaceae bacterium | reverse complement strand
GGTCTGGTCGATTACGTGAATGATGATGGCATCAACACCCTGGGTGATGAAGTTCTCGATCTGCTTGAGCTGTTCGTTCGGGTCACGCTTTCCGTCTGCGGCGATAACCTCGGCACCCGCTTGTTCGGCTTCGTCGGTCAGCTCATCGAGCAGAAAACGCATAAAGACGTCGTTGAAGTCCTCGATGGTGACACCGAGCCGGACCTGCCCGTCCTCCCCCTGTCCGCCGGCATACACGCCGGATACGGCGATGAGCGCCACGACCATGAGAGCAAGAAACTTTCGCATAGGATCCCTCCTCTTTCGATTCGATTGCTTATGTTTTGCAACCGTTTTCATGCTAAGTCGGGAATTTCGAACTGTCAACAAAAAAATGAGGAGGCGAAGCGAAACTTCACGTTGCGCCCGGCCCCGGGGGGGCCTATACTTCTGTCCATGACGAACAAGCTCTACCTCAACCATATGGCCCTTCCGGCGCTTTCTGTGGTCGATTTACTGCATACCAGCAAAGAACTTGGGTTCGACGGGGTCGAGCTGCGGAACGACATCGGCTCCGGGGACCCCCTTACGGGTCTCGAAGCGGCGCAGATTCGCGATGTTGCCGGGGAATCCGGCCAGGAAATCTTTAGTATCAACGCGCTGCAGCGCACGAACGACCCGGCAATTCGGTCAGAACTTATCGATAGTTTGCAAGCGATTGCAAAGGTTGCCCGGTCGGTGGGTGCCGGCAACGTGGTTTTCTGTCCGGTCAACGACAGCGACGATCCGCGGAGCAGGGACGAGGCCTTCGGCGATCTGGTCGACAACCTCCAGGTTTTGGCTCCCGTTCTCGAAGAGTGGGGGCTGGTGGGGCTGGTGGAGCCCCTCGGTTTCCCACAGAGCTCTCTCCGGGGGCTTTCCGTGGCCCTTCGTGCTATCGGGGAGAGCGGGGCGGCGTGCTACAAGGGGCTTCTCGATACGTTTCACTTCGCCCTCGGGACCGACGACTTCGACGATCTCCGGCGCTATCCCATGGGGAAGCTCGGGCTCGTGCATCTTTCCGGGGTCGAGGAGGACATTCCCTTCGAACAGATGCTGGACGACCACCGGATTCTGGTCGGTCCCGGCGACCGGTTGGAGACGGCGCGCCAAGTTGCCGCCCTCGTCGGCCGGGGTTACTCCGGCCCCCTAGCCTTCGAGCCCTTCAGCCCGGTTATCTGGGAGACGCCGCCGGTGCAGCTCCTGCCCCAGCTTCGAAAGAGTGCGGAATACATCCGGGACCGGGCAGCGGACTAGGGCCCTCCCGGCTTACGACACCTCGGCGATCGTAACGACCCTCTTTTCCTCCAGCGACTTCTTTGCCGCCGCTCCGATTAGCATCGGGGCCAGGCCGTCGGCACCGGTTGTCGGGGGCGGCGTCCCCTCCCGGAGAGCCTTTACAAAGGCCTCGGACTCCCGGGCGTAGGCCTCGGCGTAGCGCTCGAGGAAGAACCAGAGCGGCTTGTCTCCTTGGGGCCCTGCGGCGGTGGTCTTGACCACCCGGGTCGCGGTGTCATTTTCGCTCTGCACCATCCCCTTGCTTCCGAAGACTTCTGCCCGCTGGTCGTAGCCGTAGACCGCCTGGCGGCTGTTGTCGAT
>CAYPUT010000355.1:0-1661 GCA_964413945.1 uncultured Spirochaetaceae bacterium | reverse complement strand
TTCGGGGTCCCTTGGTTTGCGAACCGCTCCCCGAGGGCCCGCATCAGGGCCGTCGGTTCGCCGAGGCCGCCACCGGAACCGGATATTGCAAGGGTGGAACCGCTTTCCACCAGGGCTGCCGCTTCTTCTGCTGTAATCACCTTGCTCTTGGGCAAATCTATATCTCCTTGAAGAACTCTTATACCCCCTGGCGGGGGGGCCTTCGGTTTTCTAGCGGGGCGCTCCGGAAGACTCTCTGACTATCAGGGTCGGCTCGTAGATAACCGTCCGTACCGGCAGGCTCGGGTCTCTTAACCGTTCCATCAACAAACGCGCCGCGGTGCTCCCCAAGATGTCCCGGCGATAATCCATGGTCGTCAACGGTGGGCGCCAGTGCTGCGCCTCGTCCAGATTGTCGAACCCGACGACCGCCACATCTTGGCCCGGGACCACACCCCATTCCCAGAGTCCGAAGAGAACCCCGTGGGCCACGAAATCGTTAAAGCAAAACACCGCCGTCGGAGGATCCGGGACTCCGAGCAGTTTCTGAATGCCCTGGTACGCCGCGGCTGCGGTAATCGGGTGGGAATAGATAAGACTCTCGTCCACCGGAACCCCGGCCCTTTGGTGGGCCCGGAGGTATCCCTGGCGCCGTTCTTGCCCTGCGGAGCTCTTCGTTTGGCCCGCCATAAAGGCAACGCGCCGGTGCCCCAACGAGAGGAGGTGGGTGACGGCGTTCTCCGAGCCTTTGTCGTTGTCGTACCCGACGTAATCCGCCGCGACCCCGGCGGTCCACCTGGTTGTCAGAACAAAGGGTGTGTGCCCAGAGACCAGGTCCGCGAGGTCTTCGGCCTCGGTGGCCGCCGCAGGGGAGAGAACAAACCCGTCGACCCCGTATTCGAGCATCGATTCGATGGTCCGCCGCTGTTTAGAAGGAGATTCACCCGTGCTCGAGAGGAAGAGAATCAGGTTCTCGTTTTCGATGTGCCGCTCGACCTCGACGGCAAGCGCGGCATAGAAGGGGTTCCGCAGGTCCGGAACCACCATGGCGACGGCCCCGGACGTCTGTTTTCGCAGGCTCGCCGCCGACCGGTTGTAGACGTAGCCGAGGCGTCCCATGGCGCTCTGCACCCGCTCCCGGGTCGCCTGGGCAACAAGGGGGCTTCGTCGGAGCACCAGAGACGCGGTGGCCCGGGAGACACCCGCCTCTTCGGCCACATCCTTTAACGTCGGCCTCCGGACAAAGTGCGTGTTGTGTGCAATGTCAGACGCCACCGGAGCTCCTCTTTTTTCCCACTTTCGTGCCGGTCGTCTTGGATCGATCTAAGCGCGATTGTAAACCGGGTTCCCCGAGGCGTCAATAAAAACCGCAGGCGATCCGTCGGGGGCTGCTATCGTTCGCTTATCCAGGCTCCTGCCTTGACACCCCTTCTTACGGCGCCGGATACTCCGACGAAAGGAGCGCGGCATGGGACTGTACTTCGAAGATTTCGAATTAGGCGTGGAGTACGAATCGCCGGGACGCACCGTAACCGAGACCGATCTCGTTCTCTACACCGGACTATCCGGGGACTACAATCAGCTTCACACCGACGAGGAGTACTGCAAGACCCACAGTATCTTCGGTAAGCGCATGGTCCACGGGCTTTTCGCCTTAACTATCGTGGAAGGGCTAAAATTTC
>CAYPUT010000354.1:0-1665 GCA_964413945.1 uncultured Spirochaetaceae bacterium | reverse complement strand
TAATCTCTATCGTCCCCTCGGCGCCGCCGATAATCCCGGCCCGGACCCTCTGCCCCGGGACCGACTTGAGAATCTGGGTCAGGTGGCGAGCCCGGGGGTCGTTCCGGGGGAGCGGTCGCAGCTCTTCCCCGGGCTCGAAGAGAAGGATGTTCACGCCGGCTTAGGCGTCGACCTCGTGTCGCTTTATCTTCTTCGTGGTCGTCATCTCCATAGGACCTGTGAGCGGCTTAACCCGGGATATGCGCTGGTAGGGCTGGAGACGCTTGTTAACCTCGGCGACGATCTCCTCGAGACGCTCCTGGATGGCGTCCCAGGCAGGCTCCGATCCCTTGGTCCCGTGGCGCTCGGCGAAGAGGTCGAGGTCCGGATAAACGAGGGCCTCGATATCCTCCTCCTGCATCTTCTTGTCGCGCATATACCCCCGGACCAGTATCTGATCCACCTCGTCGTAGAGTTGGAACTCGTCTTCGATCTCCTCGGGATAGACGTTCTTTCCACCGGAGGTCACGATAAGCGACTTAGCCCGCCCCGAAAGGTAGAGGTAGTTGTCGCCGTCGAGGTAGCCCACGTCCCCGGTTCGGAAGAAGCCGTCGTCGGTCATCACCGCCCGGGTGGCTTCCTCGTCCTCGAAGTAGCCTTTCATCACCATCGGACCCTGGGCTGCGATCTCCCCTCGGCCCCGGCCGTCCGGCGCGAGAATCTTTAGGGTGGTCTGGGGGAGCACCTTCCCGACGGAATGGACCTTGTACTTGTAGGTCGGGTTCAAGGTCAGAATCGGGGAGGTCTCGGTAAGACCGTAGCCCTGGACGAAGCTCAGCCCGAGCTGGTTAAAGCGGCGGAAGGTCTTCGCCGGGAGGGGCCCACCCCCGGAAATACAGATGCGTATGCTCGCGAGGGAGGCTTTCTCCAGAATCGAGTGGAAGAGCTTCTTCCCGATGTTCTTCCGAAAAACCGTCTTGGAGAGGCTCGAGATAGCCAACATGGTATGCACCACCGCGACGGCGATGGGCCCCTTCTGCTTTACCCCCCGCATGATCCCCTTGAGCAGCTTGTTAAAGAGCAAAGGGATTCCGAGAAGCATCGTAACCCTGGCGCGCCCCAGCTCCTCGAGCATCTGAGTAACCGCCAACCGCTTGGCGAAGACAATCTCCGCCCCCACCGAGATCGCCTCGATAAAGACGGCGAGCATCGAGTAGGAGTGATGGAGGGGCAGCACCGCGTAGAAGATATCGGTGTGATAGATGCCGAGGTTCGCCTGGGCTAAGAGGCAGTCGCTGGTAGAGTTCTCGTGGCTTAAGACCACTCCCTTGGCGTGCCCTGTGGTCCCCGAGGTAAAGAGAATAGCCGCCGGCTCCGAGGGCTCCCGGAGCACCCGGTCGAAATCCTTCTCCGGAAGGTCGAAGATGTAGTCCTTCTGATCCGGCGCTAAGGATATCCGAGGCACCTTCAGGGGCTTCACCTCCTCGTAGCGCTCGGTGTCGACGAATATCAGCTTGGCCCGGGCCCGGCCCGCGAGACCGACAATGTCCTCCGAGTCCAACTGATAGTCGATGGGAACGATCACGCCCCCGGCAAAGAGCACCGCGAGGTAGGCGACGGCCCATTCCGGAGAGTTCTTCCCGGTAAGGGCGACGAAGTCGCCGGGTTTGACCTTTCGCTTCTTTA
>CAYPUT010000353.1:0-1668 GCA_964413945.1 uncultured Spirochaetaceae bacterium | reverse complement strand
TCGCGGTATCCCCAGTGCCATTCCCGGTTTTCGTAGCACTTGTCGGTAGTCACGACCACCACACCGCGCACGGTGGGGCAGTTACGGATGGCATCGAGAACGTTAGCGGTCCCCATTACGTTGACCTCGAAGGTCTCCCGGGGGATACGGTAGGATTCCCGGACCAAGGGTTGCGCCGCGAGATGAAAGAAGATCTCCGGCTCGAAATCCGATATCGCCTTCGAAAGGGATTCGAAGTCCCGGACATCGGCGATGGTAGAGACCATATCCTCGCCGAGGTGCGCCTGGTCAAAGAGGCTCGGGGTGGTCGGTGGATCGAGGGCGTACCCGGATACCACGGCTTCCATCTTTCGAAGCCACAGGGCAAGCCAACTGCCCTTGAACCCCGTGTGACCCGTAAGGAAGACGCGCTTCCCGCGCCAGAACTCCGGCGAAGGGGCTACCACAGCTTCCAGGGGGCGTCTCCGGTGGTCCAGTGGGCCTCGAGCTCGTTCTTGTCCCGGAGGGTGTCCATCGGCCTCCAGAAACCGGTGTGCCGCCGGGCAACGAGCTGTTCGTCGGCGGCTAGGCGCTCCATCGGCGCCCGTTCCCAGATAGACGCATCCTCTTCTATGTACTTAAGCGTCTTGGGCTCCAGGACAAAGAAGCCACCGTTTATCCAAGAGCCGTCGCCTTTCGGCTTCTCCTGAAATCCCCGGACCTGGTCGCCTTCCATCTCCAGAGAGCCGAAGCGGCCCTGGGGCTGGACGGCGGTTACCGTGGCGAGCTTGCCGTGGGCGCGATGGAACTCTTCCAGCGCCCGAATATCTACGTCTGCAACCCCGTCGCCGTAGGTAAGCATGAACGTTTCGTTGTCCAAGTACGGCCCTACCCGCTTTATCCGGCCACCGGTCATAGTGGCGTCCCCGGTATCCACGAGTGTAACCCGCCAGGGCTCCGCCATTTGGTTATGGACTTCCATCTGGTTATGCCGCATGTCGAAGGTGACGTCCGCCATGTGCAAGAAGTAGTTCGCGAAGTACTCCTTGATGATGTAGCCCTTGTAGCCTAGGCAGATGACGAAGTCGTTGTAGCCGTAGTGGGAGTAGATCTTCATGATGTGCCAAAGCATCGGCTTGCCACCGATCTCCACCATCGGCTTGGGTTTGAGGACCGTCTCCTCCGACAGCCGTGTGCCGTGCCCTCCGGCGAGGATAACTACCTTCATGACGGCTGGGTCCTTTCGTGCTGCTCGACGAACTCGCCAATAGCCTCGAGGGCGTAAGCGATCTTTTCCTCCGTCAGCCCCGGAAACGTGCCTAAAAAGAACGTGTTGTTCATGACGAACTCGGTGTTCTCGAGGTTGCCGACGACGCGCTTATCTATGTCCAGGTATGCCGGTTGTTTGAGGATGTTGCCCGCAAAGACGTTTCGCGTCTCGACACGCTTGGTCGCGAGGAAGTTGGTTAGCTCGGTACGGGTAAAGGGGGCCTCGGGGCGCAGGGACACCGGAAAAGCGAACCAGGAAGGATCGGAATGTTCCGATGCCCGGGGAAGGATAAAAAGGTCCGTCCATGCGGCAAATCCCTCGTACCATCGCTGGAAGTTTACCTTGCGAGCCTCTATGAAGTCCGGAAGCTTCTTCATCTGCTCCACACCGATGGCGGCCTGCATGTCTGTTACCTTTAG
>CAYPUT010000352.1:0-1671 GCA_964413945.1 uncultured Spirochaetaceae bacterium | reverse complement strand
CCGAGCCCTTGCCCGCGGAGACCGCGCTTCAGAAGTTGGCGATGACCCTCCCGGTGAGTTACGCCCAGGGACCGAACTCCCACGTTTGGTTCGATGTCGGTATCGAGCGGGAGCACTCGACCCGGGTGCTAATGGGCGACCGCCTCGAGCACTCCCTCGAGGACGGCGGGCTGACCCTGGTGTTTCAACCCATTCGTTACCTAGCCGGGGAGGGCAGGTGGGATCTCGAGGTGCTCCTCCGGTGGTACGATGCGGAACTTGGGCATGTCTCGCCGGTGCAGTTTATCGCGGTTGCCGAGGAGCGGGGGCTAATCGAGCGGATGACGCGGTACGTCGTATCCGAGTCCTGGAAGCAGCTGGGGGACTTCGTCCGGGCCGGGGGAATCGGGTCGGTTTCGATAAACCTCTCGCCTCTCCATATGCGGAGTCCCTCCTTCGTCCAACAGATCGACGCGACCTTCCACTACCACTCGATCCCCATCGACCGTTATACGCTGGAGCTGACCGAGACCGCCTTGATCGACCAGCGGATCGTCGCATCCGGGACCTTAAAGCGCCTGAAGGAGCTCGGGTTTTCGCTCTCCATCGACGACTTCGGAACCGGATACTCTAACCTCGACTATCTGCGGCGCCTGGAAGTCGATCGCCTCAAAATAGACCGGAGCTTTATTACCGGGGTTACACCGGGAACCCGGAACCACTCGATTCTGCAGGCAATCGTCGGCCTCTCCCGTTCCCTCGACATGATGACGGTCGCCGAAGGGGTCGAAAGCGTCCAAGACGAAGAGCTGGCCGTCGCCCTCGGCTGCGACGCCATCCAGGGCTACCTCTCCGGGCGCCCGATGGACCGTGACTCACTGATTCCCGCTCTGAGCCTGTCGCTTCCGGAGGGCACGTGAACCGACTCTGCCTCCACACCATCACGACCAAACCGTGGGACATCGACACCGCGTTTGACAAGTACGCGGAAGCGGGAATCGGCGGTGTGTCGATCTGGCGAGACGCCGTCGCCGGGCGGGACCTAGGCGAGGTTCGGCGACGAATGGAGGGACTCGGTCTCGCCGGCGTGTCCCTAGTCCGCGGAGGCTACTTTCCTCATCACGATCTGTCCCGCCGCAACGCGGCCCTGGAAGAAAACCGGCGTTGTATCGAAGAAGCCCACGAATTGGGGCTCCCCCTCGTCGTCTTAGTCTGCGGGGCGGACCCGGCCCAAAGCCTCGAGATCTCTCGCAAGCAGATTACCGACGCCCTCTCGGTACTCGCCGACGAGGCGGCTGCCGCCGGGGTGACCCTCGGGATCGAGCCCCTCCATCCGATGTACGCCGGCGACCGGAGCGCCGTTAACACCCTCGGCCAGGCGAACGACATGGCAGAGGCCCTCTCGCATCCGGCGGTCGCGGTCGTGGTGGACGTCTACCATCTCTGGTGGGATCCGGATCTCCGCCGGCAGATTCACCGGTGCGGCGCGATGGGTAAGCTTGCCGCCTTCCACATCTCCGACTGGCGGATTCCCACCGAAGACCTCGTTCTCGATCGGGAGATTATGGGGCAGGGTTGCATTCCCCTATCGACGATAACCGAGTGGGTCGAGGAGACCGGATACACCGGCTTCGTCGAGGTCGAGATCTTCTCCACCCGCTATTGGCAGGAAGACCAATCGGCTTTCCTTTC
>CAYPUT010000351.1:0-1688 GCA_964413945.1 uncultured Spirochaetaceae bacterium | reverse complement strand
CGAAGACGAAATCGAAAAGGCAAACAGCGTCAGCATGCTCCGGGCCTTCGGCATCAAGATGCGCCTCGCCTCGGAGGTTCACACCCTCGGAGAGGAGGACTGGGCGGTCTTGGTCGACGTCCAGAAGGAGAACGCCAACGTAACCGACCTCGATACCGACGAGGTAGCCTGCATCGATCACCACCAGTACAACGGTCCGAAGGGCTACCGCTTCGAGGACGTCCGGCCGGAGGTAGGATCCTGTAGCGCGATTATCGCCGAATACTACAAGGATGCCGGCGTCGAGCCGCAGCAGAACGCGGCCACGGCGATGGTCTACGGAATCCTCATGGACACCGACAACCTGACCCGGGGTGTCAGCGCCTTGGATATCGACATGTTCTACTGGCTCTACAAGCACATCGACATCTCCCGGATCAACGAGCTCAAGGCCAATCAGATTTCCACCCAGGACCTCCAGGACTATGCCCAGGCCTTCGAAGGAGTCGAAGTCTACGGAGAGATCGGCTTCCTACGGCTGGAGAACGCCAACGACTCGCTCTTGGGGGCGGCGAGCGACATCGTCGTTACGATCGCCGGGGTCAACGTCGTGGTGAGCTATTCGATCCGCGACGCAGGAATCAAGTACTCGATCCGGAGCGTGACGGACGCGGTAAACGCCGGAACACTGGTCCGGCACATCGTCGACGGGCACGGCATCGGCGGCGGCCACGACAGTATGGCCGGCGGTTTTATCAAGCGGGATGCGTTTCCGACCGGCCGGAGCATCGACACCTTTACCCGGGTCCGGGCGGTGGGGTTTGTGGAGGGCACCTCCTAAGCTCCCGACGGCCCGGCGACAAAGGGCTGTTGAAGCGTTATACTTTCGTTGATGGCCGAAATAAGGGTCGACCGAACGACGCTAACCATCCGTACCCGGGGGGACAGCAGTGACGACGAATACTGGTGGTCACGCACTCCTGCGGAACGCATCGCTGCAATTCAAGTCAACAGGCAAGCCGCATATGGTGAATCAAGGGCTTCCGCAAGACTTCAGAGAATTCTTGAAGTTACTCGCCGATCACAAGGTTGAATACCTTCTGATCGGCGGCTATGCAGTAGGTTACTACGGCTATCCACGCACAACGGCCGACATGGATATATGGGTCTCTTTGGATTCGGAAAACGCGGAGAAGCTCGTCCGTGCCTTCAGGGAGTTTGGAATGCTCTCTGATGAAGTGACGCCGGCACTCTTTTGCAAGCCCGGCAACATCGTTCGCATGGGCGTCCCGCCGGTGAGAATAGAAGTGCTCAATGAAATCGACGGCGTCGATTTTGGCGCGTGCGCCGAGCGAGCTACCATCGCGGTACTCGATGGGGTCCCCGCGCGCCTGATCTCCCTTAGCGATTTGCGCGCCAACAAGAGTGCGTCGGGCCGTTACAAAGATTTAGATGACCTAGAACATTTGCCTGAAGATCAGTAAAGCTATGGCGCTCGGAGTCAGTTAGAAAAAGAGTGGTGGATTGTGCTTTTGACTTTTGCCGCTCCGTGCGATATTCGGGAGTATGCATGCCATCCAACTCGACGCCGTCGGCGCACCCCTGGTGGACCGGGAGGTCCCGGTGCCCGACCCCGGCCCCGACGACGCCCTCATCCGGGTCCGGGCCGCGGGCATCTGCCGGAGCGACCTTCACTACACTACCGGGGC
>CAYPUT010000350.1:0-1708 GCA_964413945.1 uncultured Spirochaetaceae bacterium | reverse complement strand
GGCTACTCCGTCAAGCAGCTGACGATCGAAGACCTCTTGGAAATCTTTATCGCCCGGGAAGCCGTGGAGGGGACTCTCGCGAGCCTGGCGACGGCCCGCCTCGACGCAAAGCTCCGGCAGAGGCTTCTTTCGATCAAAAGCAGTCTCGACGAGGTCGACCCGTCCGTCCAGCCGATCAAGGCGGTCAATCTGGGGCGGCAGCTCCACGACGCCCTCGCCGATGCCGCCGGGAACCAAACCCTCCTCGATTTCTACCATAAGCTCCGGAACGTCGCCGCGCTTACCCGGAACTTGAGCAAGAAGAGCGTCGATGTCGAAGTGGTTTCCCGGCAGGAGCACTTGCGCATCATCACCGCCGTTCTCGAGGAGCAACGAGACGAAGCGGAGCGCAACATGCGGCTCCATCTTCGGGGGACCTGCGAGCGAATGGTAGCGGCGTATCTTGAACGAAGCACCACCTCCCTCGGTTTTATCGAGGAACGAGCCGAGGGCTCGCTTCCTTGAACCTGACCCCGCCCTCCCCTTAGGATAAAGGGTGGCCGCCTTCGAGGTAGCAATAGATAAGGAGACACCATGCCACAGAAAATCACCATTACTGTAGACGGAAACGTTTTTTCCGGAGAGCTCAACGACAGCGCCTCGGGCCGGAAGGTCGCCGACAAGCTTCCCCTGACCATCTCCATGAGCCGATGGGGGGAGGAGTACTACGGCAGCATCGGAGAGGCGCTTCCGATGGAGTCCGGTGCCCGGGACGAGATGGCCGTCGGCGAGCTTGCCTACTGGCCTCCCGGGACGGCTTTTTGCATCTTCTTCGGCCCGACGCCGGCGAGTAATGGGAGCGAGCCCCGGGCCGCGAGCGACTGCAATCCCTTGGGAATGCTCGAGGGCGATGTTTCGGGGCTCAAGAAGCTCGGCCACTCGATTTCCGCGAAGATCGAGAAGGCTTAAGTTAGGCGAGGGCGGCCTCGACCGCTGCGAGGGCGTGTAGCTCCGAGGTGTCCAAGAGGGGTACCCGGTCCGCCCCCCGCGTTGGGGCGTCTTCTAAGCCAATAAGCAGTCCGATTTCGGTACAACCGAGGATAATCCCGTCGGCTCCCGCCTGAGCCAGGCGGCTCATCACCCCACGGTAGACCTCCCGGGATTCAGGCAGAACGGCTCCCACCACGAGCTCTTCAAAAATGATCCGGTGAATCTCCCGGCGGTCTTCGGCCTCGGGCACGATCACCGCCAGGCCGCCGGAGGCCTCCAAGCGCTCCCGGTAGAACGGCTGTTCCATGGTAAACGAGGTGCCGAGAAGCCCGAGAGTCGAGAGGCCGTGCCGGCGGGCCGCCCCGGCGGTTGCGTCTGCGATGTGAATAACCGGAACTGTCACCGCGTCTTGGATCGCGTCGAAGACCAGGTGCATGGTGTTCGTCGCCAGAACCAAGAGCTCGGCGCCGGCGGCGACGCACTCCCGGGCGACCAGTGCGAGCTCGGCTCCGGCGGTCCGCCAGTTACCAGCGCGTTGGAGATCCTCTATCGGGGCAAAGTCGACGGACCGCAACACGATGTCCGCCGAGTGGTAGCCCCCGAGGCGCCGCTGCACCTCCCTATTCATCAGCTGGTAGTACGTTACTGTGGACTCCCAGCTCATCCCCCCGATAATGCCAATCCGTTTCACATGCCCATTAGGCACCGGAGGGCGCCGGGAGGGCAACCGTCGGTGGGC
>CAYPUT010000349.1:0-1709 GCA_964413945.1 uncultured Spirochaetaceae bacterium | reverse complement strand
CCGGATCTCTCCTCCTTCGTACAGGACGCCCTCGAGGGGCAGTACGCCGTGGCGGACAAGGAGTTCGTCCTCGGGGAAGCCGGTTCGATGAAGATTCTTTCGGTCTGTATCGAGCCTCTGGTGCGGGAGGGGCACATCCAAGGAAACATCGTCCACGCGGTTGATATTACCGACAAGCGGAGCCGGGAAGCCCGGCTTCGACGGGCCGAAAGCCTGGCCTCCCTGACGACCCTCGCCGCAGGCGTCGCCCACGAAATAAAGAATCCCCTCGGTTCCATCGGCATCCATATCCAGCTGATTCAGAAAGCGCTTGCCGGCGAGGAGGTGGACCGGGAGCGCGTTCTCGGCTTCGTCGACGTGGTCAACGAGGAGGTCGACCGGCTCAACCGGATCGTCGTCGACTTTCTCTTTGCCGTGCGACCGGTCGACGTGCAGCCCGAGCGGAGCGACATCAACCAGATTATCCGCGACCTGATGGAATTTCTCCGGTACGAGGTCAAGGAGCACGGGGTTGAGCCGGAGGCGCACTTGGCCGAGGATCTCCCGGACTTGGATCTCGATCAGAAGTTCGTCAAGCAAGCGTTGATGAACCTGGTAAAGAACTCCCTCGCCGCGATGCCCGACGGCGGCAGGCTGACCTTTTCCACCGAGCGCCGGGGGGACGAGGTCCTCTTGCGGATAAGCGATTCCGGAGAAGGTATCTCGGAAGAGAACCTTGGGAAGATTTTCGAGCCCTACTTTACGACGAAGGACTTCGGCTCCGGGATCGGCCTGACGCTGGTGTACAAGGTGGTCAAGGAACACAAGGGAGAGATCTCGGTTGTATCGCATCCCGGCGAGGGGACGACCGTTTCCATTCTGTTCCCGGTTCCTCAACGGGAACAGCATCTCTTGAGCTGGAGTGGTGAGGAACGTGAAGTTTAACGTACTGATAGTCGACGACGAGAAGAACATCCGTCAGGGCCTCGGTAAGGCCTTGGAAATGGACGGGCACAACACTCTCTTGGCGGAGGATGGGCAGGAGGCGCTCGAGATTATTCACCAGGAGGAGGTCGACCTTATTATCGCCGACCTCCGGATGCCCCGGCTTTCGGGAGAGGATCTCCTCCGGCGGGTCGTGGATTACTGGCCGACGATTCCCGTCATCATCCTGACGGGCCACGGCACGATCGAAACGGCGGTTCAGTCGATGAGAGACGGGGCCTTCGACTTCCTGACGAAACCGGTAAACCTCGACCGCCTCTCCCTTCTGGTCAAGAGGGCGCTCTCGACGAGGGAGTTGGTGCTGCAGCACCGGGCGATGCAGGAGGAGCTGAAGTCTCAACGGCAATTCGCCAATATCATCGGCAAGTCCAGCCCGATGCAGCGGATCCTCGATCTGGTCAAGCAGGTTGCCCCGACAAAGGCTTCGGTGCTCATTACGGGGGAGAGCGGAGTCGGGAAGGAGCTCATTGCCGACGCCCTCCATAATCTGTCCAACCGCAAGGAAAAGCCCTTTATCAAGGTGCATTGCGCGGCCCTCTCGGAATCACTTCTCGAGAGCGAGCTCTTCGGCCACGAAAAGGGCGCCTTTACCGGGGCCGTGGGTCGCAAGCGGGGCCGCTTCGAGTTGGCTCATATGGGCTCCATCTTTCTCGACGAGATCGGAGAGATCAACCAGAGCGTACAGATAAAGATTCTCCGGGTGCTCCAGGAGAAGAGTTTCGAGC
>CAYPUT010000348.1:748-1723 GCA_964413945.1 uncultured Spirochaetaceae bacterium | reverse complement strand
GGGGGGTCCGACCGGACATCGCCCGGGTGCGACCTAATTCGTAGCTCGAAGGCTTATCGACTGGAGTAGGTACTCCGGTACAAACCGGATAAGAAAAGCTTGTCGTCGTCGACATCGATTAGGTGGCCGCTGGCATTCGGTTTTTCGATAGTTCTTACGACATGCTTGGCAGCGTCTATGAGTTTTGGAAGATCGATCCCCGTATCGACTTCCATCGCGTCGAGTAAGAAGACCAAGTCTTCGGTTGCCGTATTCCCGGCGGCCCCCGGGGCAAATGGGCAGCCACCGATACCGGCGGCACTGGTCTCAATCATTGCTATGCCGGACTCAATGGCCGCCAGACTATTAGCTATCCCCGCGCCCCTAGTATCGTGGAAGTGGACGCGAAAGCGGATCTCGGGGTAGCGATCCCGAAGTTGATCAACCAGCGTCCGGGTTTGCTTGGGGGTCGCGGTGCCGATGGTGTCGCAGAGGCAGATGTCGCTAATCCCAATCTCCACGGCGCGGAGAACGCGATCCTGAACAAGGCCGAAGGGTGTGCTCCCCTCAAAGGGGCAGCCAAAGGCAGTCGCCAAGTCGAGCTTAATCCGGTCGAAGGGGAACTCCGGAGAATCGACGATCTTCTTTAGTTCTTCGAAAGACTCGGCGACTGCGCGGTTTACGTTGGCCTTGTTGTGGGACTCGGTAACCGAGATAACGTAGGTAATCTCGGGAATGCCGGTCGCGGCGGCACGACGCGCCCCTTTTTCGTTCGGCACCAACACGCTGAAATGGTCCTTCGGGTAACGCGAGGTAATGGAGCCGACTACTTGCTCCGAATCCTGCATCTGAGGAATCGCCTTTGGGCTGACAAAAGAGCCTATCTGAAGGTTCTTGATGCCAGAAGCAATCAGTTTTTCAACGATGCGAATCTTTTCCTCGGTCGGAATAAACGCCTTGGTGTTCTGGAACCCATCCCGTGGAGCAACTTCCACG
>CAYPUT010000348.1:0-738 GCA_964413945.1 uncultured Spirochaetaceae bacterium | reverse complement strand
ACTTCCACGATTGTGACGCTACTCGGGAAACTCATTCGGTCGTGCTCTCCTGTTTTAGGCAAACTCAGCGATAACTTCTTTTCCGAACACTTCTTCGTCCGTCGGTACTTCGCGCTCAATGGGGTAAGCCACTCGGGTCGTATTAAGAAGATGTTTGAAGTTGACGTTCTCGCTCACGATATTGCCTCCCCAGGTTCCACACCCAAGGGTAGCGGTGTTGACGAGCCCATTGTGCCAGGATCCACTGTTTGCCAGAGCATGTGCCTGGTTGACGGTCACGCGCGCCACTCGAACCCGGCGTCCGAGCTCTCGGATCCGATCGTCGTTGTGGGAATGAATAGCGCACGAATGCCCGGCGCCACAATTGCCGGTTATCAAATTTACCATGTCCACCGCACGATCGAATTCGTTCCATCTGTAGGCGGTCAGAACCGGCGAGAGCTTTTCTCGAGAGAATGGGTAGTCGTCCCCGATTCCCTCTTCTTCTACGACCAAGAACTCGGTGTCCTCCGGAACGGCAATCTCGGCCATCTTAGCGATATCCCGGGCCGGCCGAGCGATTATGTCGCGGTTCAGAACATTTCTCTCGGACCACATCACCCGCCGCAGGCGCTCCTTTTCCGGGGATCCCTGGCGGACGATATAGGCGCCGTTATCGACGAGGGCCGAGAGAAAGTCTTCGTAGATGGACGCGTGCACCAAACAGCTGTTATCCGCGGAGCACCCCGAAGCCAGATC
>CAYPUT010000347.1:0-1726 GCA_964413945.1 uncultured Spirochaetaceae bacterium | reverse complement strand
GGTGTCAGATCGAAGGGCCCGAAGTCGGTGTTCCCAAGCGCTTGGTTGGTCCAGATGTTTACGATGTTGATAAGCACCGTGTAGCCGTCGGGATCGGCCTCGAGGACCTCCCGGGAGCCGATGGCGCTGGCGCCTCCACCCATGTTCACAACGACGATGGGTACCGGCAGAATTTCTTCCAGGGCCCGCACAATCAGCCGTGCGTGGGTGTCCGTTCCACCACCTGGTCCGTAGGGTACAACGAGCCTAATCGGCTGAGACGGATACTCGTCGGCGGCTCCCTCCTGCTCGGCGGCTCCCTCGGCGAAAGCCAGGGAAACCGAAAACAACGCGACAAGAAGCAGTAGCGCAGTCTTTCGTAGCATACAGTCCTCCTTGCGAACTTGCCGGGCACTCAAAGGTGCCCGCACTTTTTTTCTAAACGGCCCCCGAAGGCGCCGCATCAATGCCGATCTATCAGTATACACCCGTTCGCCGGACCCCCGGGGTCACCGTCCCGAGGTAGGCGTCAAAGGCCTTCTTGAGAAGCTCGGTCTTCTGCGGAAGAAAATCCTCGGAAAACCAGAGGTTCTCGAACTCATCGGGGTCGTTTTGGAGATCGTAGATCTCTCCGACGTCGTGCCCCTCGTAGACGCAGACCTTGTAGCGACCGTCGAAGTACATGGTCCCGTGGGTCTGGTCCGGCATTTTCGCACCGCCAATGGCGCCGTGGTACTCCGAGACAACGTGGTCCTTGTGCCGCTTGTGCTTCTCCGGAGCCGTCAGAATCGGTAATAGCGATGTGCCCTGGACGTAGTAGGGAATCTCGAGCCCCGCCGCCTCCAAGACGGTGGGGGTAAGGTCCACCAACTCAACGAGGGCGTCGCTCCGGACGCCCTTCGGAAAGTGCCCGGGCCAGGAGATTACCAGGGGCACGTGCACCAGGGACTCGAAAAAGCGGCAGCCCTTGTAGATAAGGCCGTGGTCCCCCAACAGCTCCCCGTGGTCGCTGGTAAAGATGACCACGGTATTCTCGCGCTGCCCCGTCGCTTCGAGGGCGTCGAGAATCTCCCCGACCGATTGGTCGATCTTCTCGATCATCGCGTAGTAATACGCCTTTACCACCCCGGGGTCGTAATTCTTCGGGGGCACCGAGCCCAAGTCTCCCCGGGAGACTCCCGCGGGCTCCTCCCCGGGCTCGTCGGAGCTAAAGGGGTTGACCGCTTCCCGGGTCTGCTGGTCGATCTCCCGGAAGAGCTTCTGATGCTCGATGTCCGACTCTCGGAAGATCGGCGGGGGCATCTCTTCCGGGTTATACCGGGAGAGGTACTCCGGCGGCGGATCGAAGGGGGGATGCGGATCGAAGGGATTGACGTTGATAAACCAGGGCTTCTCCTGGTTCTCGGTGACAAAGTTTACCGTCATCTCGGTACACCAGGTCGTCTGGTGCAGCTCGTCCGGGACCCCGGGACCGATTGCCCCGGAGAGTTTCCCGTAGAGCTCGACCGGATCCACCCCCTTCTCCTCGAGCCAATCGGCGTAGGCGTGGCCCTCGGGGTAATCGGGGTTGGGATGATGGCTCCATTTGTAGTAGTGGTAGCCGTCGTCCTTCGGACGGCGCTCCAAAACGTCTCCCCGGGAGAGGTGAAGCTTGCCGACCAGACCGCATCGGTAGTCTTGGTCTGCGAACAGCTTCGACACCAGAACTTCCTCGTCGGGAAACATCTCCGCGCCGTTACGGTGCACC
>CAYPUT010000346.1:0-1742 GCA_964413945.1 uncultured Spirochaetaceae bacterium | reverse complement strand
GGACCCACGACATGAACACCGCCAACTGGATTCCCGATCTCTTTATGAAACGGGTAAAAGCCGACGATAAGTGGACCCTCTTCTCCCCGGATGAGGTTGCCGATCTCCACGAGACCTACGGGAAGGAGTTCGAAACCCGGTACCTCGAGTACGAGCGCCTGGCCCGGGAGGGAAAGATTTATAAGTGGAAGGAAGTGGAGGCCCTCAAGCTCTGGCGGAAGATGCTGACCCGCCTCTTCGAGACGGGGCACCCCTGGATTACCTTCAAGGATCCGTCCAACATCCGGAGCCCCCAGGACCACGCCGGCGTTATTCACAACTCGAACCTCTGCACCGAGATTACTCTGAACAACTCCGAAGACGAGACCGCGGTCTGCAACCTCGGCTCGGTAAACCTGGCCCGGCACGTCGGCCCCGAAGGCGTCAACCCCGACACCCTCGGGTCGACCATCCGGACCGCGATGCGGATGCTCGACAACGTAATCGATATCAACTACTACCCCACCGAAGAGGCCCGGCGAAGCAACATCCGGCACCGCCCCGTCGGCCTCGGGGTGATGGGATTCCAAGACGCCCTGTTTACGGTCCGGTACCCCATGGACAGCCCCGACGCCGTCGACTTCGTCGACGAGGTTATGGAGCTTATCTCCTACAACGCAATCCTGGCCTCCAGCGAGCTCGCCGCCGAGCGGGGCGCCTACGAGAGCTATAGGGGGAGCAAGTGGGACCGGGGAATCTTTCCCATCGACACCCTCGACATCCTCGAAGCCGAACGGGGCGAGAAGGTCCAGGTAAACCGGAAGAGCCGCCTCGATTGGGCCCCGGTGCGGGAACACGTCGCCAGACACGGAATGCGAAACTCCAACACCATGGCTATCGCCCCGACGGCGACCATCAGCAACATCGCCGGCTGCTTTCCCTGCATCGAGCCGATCTACAAGAACCTCTACGTAAAGTCGAACATGTCCGGCGAGTTCACCATCGTCAACGAGTACCTCGTCCGGGACCTAAAGGAGCGGGGACTCTGGGGCGACGCGACCCTCGAGCAGCTGAAGTACTACGACGGTAACGTGTCGCTGATGGAGGACGTCCCGGAGGAGCTCAAAAGGCTCTACAAGGAGGCCTTCGACATCGACGCCGTCGACCTCTTGCGTCTTACCGCGGTGCGGAGCAAGTGGATCGATCAGAGCCAGAGCCACAACGTCTTTATCCGGGGGAGCTCCGGCAAGAAGCTCCACGAAACCTACATGGCCGCCTGGGAGATGGGCCTCAAGACGACCTACTACCTACGGTCCCTCGGCGCTTCCCAGATCGAGAAGTCGACCCTCGACGCCAAGAAGTACGGCTTTACCCAGAAGCGGCAGTATCAGGGAGGCGAGGGCTCCCCGGGCCATGCCGGTGCCGCAGGCCCGGCGTCTCCCTCGGGCGCCGACTCGACCACCTTCGTGGCGAAGACCATGCCGGCAACGGAGGTAACGAGCATCTGCAGCCTCACCGACCCCGATTGTGAGGCCTGCCAGTAGGGGGTGCGTGATGTGGGAGTGCTACGCTGACCGAGCCTATTTCCCCGCTTCGCGAATTGTGGCTTCTGAGTCAGAGGCGCACTCCACATCACGCGCCCCAAGGGTTAAACGGTGCGGGGATGCTTCGCTGACCGGGGGGCCCTCGGGGCGCCTCACCTAACCCAAGGCGGCCGTGGAAACACGGCGTTTATCGTCGTCGAAGAGTCCGGGTCTGAGAGG
>CAYPUT010000345.1:0-1750 GCA_964413945.1 uncultured Spirochaetaceae bacterium | reverse complement strand
GGTCTACCGGAGCGAGGTCGGCGAGGCAAACGTGGTTTCCCTCGGGGCAGAGCTTCGCCGGAGAGGGTTCGTGGTAAGGGTGATGGGCGAGGGCTCAAACGGCGGGGTTATTATCCACCCGTCGGCGGTTCGAGACCCCGTCTTGACCCTCGGCGCCCTGATCAAGCTACTGCGGCTGCCGAATCTCTCCGGCCCGGGGGACGGATCGGAGGCCCCCGCTGGGCCCCGGGGCGCTCCAAAAACGGATCCCTTGAGCCGCCTCTACGCGCAGCTTCCTCCGTTCCTTACCACCCAGACCGGGGATCCGGAGGCAATCCTTCGTCTTTCGAAGGTGGATCACCCTCGACTTAAAGAGCGGTACGAGGCCCTCGCCGTAGCGCGGTGGGACGAGTTGGCGGAGTCGATTCTCGCCCCCCTCGGAATAAGCCGCTTTCGCTGGATCAACTACGAGGGAACCGAGGCACGCCCGGGGCGGGGAAACCGGAGCCCGGAGGCTACCGGGGGGCTCAAGCTGCAACTCGAGGACCCGCAGGCAACGCCCCGGGGCTTTCTCTGGTTTCGGGGTTCTAAGACCGAGCCCGTGATGCGGCTGATGGTCGACTTAGAGGGGGACGACCGGGAGGCACACCGCAGGCTGACGGAATGGCACCGGGGCCTGCTTCTCGCGGCGGCGGATCTGGGCTAAAGGTGGGAGCTAGAGTAGGGTAAGCCGGTCGCCCTCCCGGCGCAGAAAGCCCTCCTTGGTAAGCCCCTCGACGACCGCGCCGAACCGCCCGGCCTCGACCTCGAGGCTCCGGGGTCCCTCGGCCACTTCTAGGCTGCCGTGCTCCGTAAGCCACCGGAGGACCTTGCCTCGGATCTGGCGGTTCGAGTTTTCGAAGGGCCCCTGCTTGATGTAGTGGGCGCTCCGGCGGTTGGGGTTCGGGAACCATTTGGCCAAGACCGCGCCGTAATCCATCAAGGCGTAGTACCACTGCCGGGGAGAGGCCGAGTCCATCGTCGCCTCGACGATGGGCGCGATGTCCCGGTCGTAAACCCCTTCGGCTTCGGGAAAGAAAAAGTGAAGGTAGATCCGGCGGATGTTGGTGTCGATGACCACCGCCGGAAGGTCGAATGCGAAGGCCCGAACCGCGGCGGCGGTGTAGGGTCCGATCCCCGGAAGGCTCCGGAGCGCCTCCTCATCGCAAGGGAGCTCTCCGCCGAAAGCCTCGACGACTCCCCGGGCCGCGAGCCGGAGGTGTTTCGCCCGGCGGTTGTAGCCGAGTCCCTGCCACCGGGTGAGAACCTCCCGAAGGGGTGCCGCAGCCAAGGTCTCAAAGTCGGAAAATCTCTCGAGGAAGGCACCGAAGTAGTCTTCGACCCGGCCGACTTGGGTCTGTTGGAGCATAAACTCGGAGACCAACACCCGGTAAGGGGTAATGTTCTTGCGCCAGGAAAACCCCCGGCCGTAGGCGCGGTAGTAGCCGTAGATAAGGGCCCGAAAGCGCTCGATGTCGGTGGCCGGGAAATCCCCGTTCGCCGTCACTTCGCCTCCCCGGAGGCTGAGCCGAAGTCGGCGCCGGCCTTCGGGGAAGCTGCGGCCGCGTTTTCCTCTTTCTTCCGGAACTCCTCGGCCTTTCGGCTTATCCGGTTCCAGACACCGGTTAGTCCCATGGCCTTCTTGGCGGCCAAGAGGGTCGCCTTCCCCTCCTCCCGGGTCTTGAGGGTGCCGGAATAGATTACCTCGTCGACGTAGCCTTTCCGAGCCTCG
>CAYPUT010000344.1:0-1761 GCA_964413945.1 uncultured Spirochaetaceae bacterium | reverse complement strand
CTTGGGCTACCGCCTGAGTCGAGCAACCAAACACCAGAAGAGCGGACAAGGCCACGACGGCGGGTAACAAGAAAAATCTCGACTGTTTCACTCGCTAAAGGTATGAACCTAGGAGTGGGAGGGCAAGCGGATGTGTCCGATGGCAGCCATCGCGACGGCTCCGAGAAAGGCCAACCCCGCGAGGACCAGGAAGGAGAGGCGAAAGCCATCGAGGGTTCCGCCGAAGGAGTCGACCACGAGCCCAAAGAGCAAGGGGCCGGCGGCACCGATTCCGATGCCGAAGGTTATCATTACTCCGAAAGCCATCCGTCTGCCGCGGTTCGGGGTAGAGTCGGCGATAATCCCGTCGAGAGTCGGGACCGTCGCGGTCTGGGCGGCGCCCATGCCGAAATACGCCAAGGCGAGCAACGACTGCGGCAACAGGGCGACCGCGACGATAGTCAGACCGTAGAAGCCCAGGGCTCCGGCGGCGTAGTAGTTCCGATTTCCCCGATCCGAAAGGCTTCCGATAATCGGTTGCACGATTACCCCGGGTATATAGAGAAGGAAGAGAAAGAAACCCGTCGGTGCCTGCCCCTCGAAGACGCGAACCAGGTAGAAGTCGGATACGTCGAGGATGCTCCACATGGCAATCTCCCGGGTTCCGGCGATGAGCACTACGGCGATCAGAAAGCCCCAGGCGACGCTCTTGGTCGCGGTCTTTAGGGAGCTTTCCGCCTCCGCCTCCGCCTCCGGAGGGGCCGGCAGCTCTTCGGGCCCTTCGTCGACGACCAGAAGATAGGTAACCGCCGCAAAGGCGACGCCGCCGAAGCCGAACCAGAGCGCCAACTCCTGCCAGGTCAGTCCGAAGCTGCGGGCGAGGATCGACGAGATCAGGGGGCCGAAGGCGAAGCCGATGCCCGAGCCGACCCCGGTAATACCCAGTGCCCACCCCTTCCGGTCGGGGTAGTTGTTGGTTACCAGGGCCATCGCCAGGGGGTGGTAGACCCCGCCCCCGAGACCCGCCAAACCCCAGAAGAGGTGCATCGCCTGGAGGGCGTCCTGGGGTACCAGGGCAAAGCCGGCGATCGCCAGACCGTTGACCACCATGCCGATCGAGAGAACCAACCGGGCCGAGACCCGGCGGGCGAGAAAACCGGCCCCGAGATTGCTCAGCGCGTAGACGACGAGGTAGGTCGTCTTGAAGGCGGTAATCGCCGAGATCGACGTTGCCCCGAAAAAGAGGCGGATCTCTTCATTGAGGGGGCTCAAGAAGATACCGAAGGTGTGGTTAATCCCGTGGACCGCCGAGATAACCACGAGGCTTATCAGGGTCCGCCGGGCGGATACGTCGTGTGTCATCGGCGTTGTTCGAAGAATTCGGTCAGCCGCCGCTGAGTGTCCCCGTCGGAGAGGCAGACCGTCGACGCCGCGGCCTCTTCGAAGGCCCGGGTCGCCGCCGGGGACTCGAAGGCGCCGTTTATAAGCTGCTTACACATCGCGACGGATATCCGGCTGTTCTTGACTATCGCCTCGGCGGTAGCCGCGAGCTCGGTGTCGAGGGCGTCGTCGTCTCCGAGGAAGGCCAGGAGTCCAAGGTCTGCGGCTTCCGCCGCCGTAAACGGGCGACCGGTAAAGATGATTCGCTTCGCCCGTGAGGTACCAATCCGCCGGGGTAGCCGTTGGGTTCCCCCCCAGCCGGGAACGAAGCCGAGGCCCGCTTCCGGGAGGGCGAACCGGGCGTTATCCGAGGCGTAGATCATGTCGCAGGCAAGGGCAAGC
>CAYPUT010000343.1:0-1766 GCA_964413945.1 uncultured Spirochaetaceae bacterium | reverse complement strand
CCTTCCTCGACCACTGCGAATACGAGGAGGGGGAAAGCTCGGCGTACAACAAGATAGCCCGGATACTCGTTAAAGAGATTCAGTACCGGGGGCAGGTCAACTACCCGACCTCGGAGCCGGATCCCAATGTGGAACGCCAGATGGAGGAGTACGTTTACCGGGAGAAAATGCTCAAACGCTACGTCTCGGAGGTCCTCTTCTTTCGCGTCAAGAAGACCGACGAGGCCAAGCGGGCGGAGCACCTTCTCTACGCCTTGGCCGCCGGTATCGCCATGGTCTTTGCAACGGCGATCGCCTTCTACGGACAGACCGCCTTCGGCAACATCACGACGTCTCTCTTCGTTCTTCTCGTCGTCAGCTACATGCTCAAGGACCGGTTAAAGGATTTCTTCCGGGACCTCTTTTCCCGGTCGATCGGAGGCAGATTCCCCGATAGGAGGGAGAGCCTCTACGACGCCATCCAGGGCAAGAAACTTGCCGTGGTAAAGGAGCGGGTCGCCTTCGTCCCGGAGCGAAAGCTCTCCCCGGAGGTTACCGCGGCGCGGAATAGGGGGGACTTCGAGCGTGCGCTCTCTGCAACCGTCGCGGAGCGGGTGCTTCACTACCGCAAAGACGTTCGCCTCAGGAGTAAGACCCTTCGGAAGACCCACTACCGTATCCGGGGAATCGCCGACATAAGCATCGTAAGCCTCGAGAGCTTTCTCCGGCACCTCGCCGTGCAGTACGGCCGGATCCCCTTAGCCCGGGGGAAGAAGAAGATCGGCATCGTCGATGTAAAGCGGATCTATCACCTTAACGTGGTTTTGATCTACGAGTCCGAAGGCCACTCGCGCCTGCGCCGCTTTCGCCTCGTTGTCGACGCCAAAGGGATTAAGCGGGTCGAAGAGGTCGAAGGCGTCGGCGACGCCCCGGGGAACGGGGAGCAGCCTTAACCGCCGCTACTTCCGGCGCACCTTTACGTCTGCGAGTCGCTCGTAGAACTCGGCGATGCCGCCGTGGTCGTTCTTTTCTTTGCCTTCGACCTTAAGCGCCTGCATAATCTCCATCACCTGGCTTGCCAAGGGAATCGGGGAGCCTATCGCGTGAGCCGTGTCGAGGGCGTTCTGTAGGTCTTTTATGTGGAGCTCGATCCGGAAGCCGGGCTTGAAGTTTCCCTCGAGGATCATCGGCATCTTCGCCTCCATCACGGTGCTCCCGGCAAGGCCGCCGCGGATGGCCTGGAAGACCTTCTCCGGATCCACCCCGGCCTTCGTCGCCAGGGTCATCGCCTCGCCGACCGCCGCGATATTCAGCGCCACGATAATCTGGTTGGCAAGCTTGGTGGTGTTGCCGCTTCCGATATCACCGCAGAGGACCGCCGAAGCCCCCATCACCAGGAGGATCTCCTTATACTTCTCGAAGACTTTCTCTTTGCCGCCGACCATAATCGCGATGGTCCCGTCGACGGCCTTGGGCTCGCCACCGCTTACCGGGGCGTCGAGCATCTCCATGCCCTTCTCATCAAGGGCCTTCGCGACATCCTGGGATACCAGAGGGGCGATCGAGCTCATGTCGATAAGGGTCTTCCCCGGCGCCGCTGCCTCGATAATGCCCCCCTTCCCGAGGGCCACCTCTTTTACGTGGGGCGAGTTGGGAAGCATGGTGATGATAAGGTCGGTCTGCTCGGTTACTCCCTTCGGCGAACCCGCCGACGATGCGCCGGCCGATGTCAGCTCCTTGACGGCATCTTGGTTGATGTCGTGGACCACCAGGTCGTGCCCCGCCTT
>CAYPUT010000342.1:0-1779 GCA_964413945.1 uncultured Spirochaetaceae bacterium | reverse complement strand
CATCTGCACGATCGACAGAAGCGAGTCGACACCCGAGAGGGTGCTGGTGCGAACCGGGACCCCGACCACCGGGAGGGTCGTCAATGCGGCGACCATCCCCGGCAGGTGGGCCGCGCCCCCGGCGCCGGCGATAATGACCCCTATTCCCCGGCCCCGGGCCTCTTCGGCGTAGGCGACCATGCGGTTGGGTGTACGGTGGGCCGAGACGATGGTCGTCTCGGTCGCGACGCCGAGCTCTTCGAGAATCTGCGCCGCCGGGGCCATCACCGGGAGGTCGGAGCTACTCCCCATGATGATGCCGACCCGGGGCTCTTTAGCTGCGCTCATCTTTCGCTCCTTAGGATGGCCGCCTCGACCCGGTCCGCCCGGGCCAAGAGGGTCTCGAGATCGTCCCCAAAGAGGGTGATATGCCCCATCTTCCGCCAGGGCCGGATTTCGCTCTTTCCGTAGATGTGCACCGCCGCCCCCTCTTCTTCGAGAACCGTCTTAAGTCCCGGATAGCTCGGGGGCCCGGCAGGCAGGCCCGGGGGGCCGACGATGTTGACCGTAACCGCCGGACACAGCGTCCGGGTCGATCCCAGGGGCAGCCCGCAGACGGCCCGGATGTGCTCTTCGAACTGGCTCGTTACCGCCGCTTCGATGCTGTGGTGCCCGGAGTTGTGGGGCCGGGGGGCGACTTCGTTTACCATCAGCCTGCCGTCGCCGGCGAGAAACAACTCCACGGCGAAGACGCCGACGCTGTCAAAGACCTCGACCGTGGCTTCCGCTAAGCGCCGGGCGTAATCGGCAGTTTCCGGGGGAATCCGGGCCGGGGCTATCGCTCGCCTCAAGAGGCTTCCTTCGGCGTCGACCTGCATCTCGACGGGGTCGTAGCAGCGAATCTCTCCCGTCCGGGAGCGGACGACCAGAACGGAGAGCTCTAACTCGACCTCGACGAAGCGCTCCCAAAAGCTCTCGACCGGCGCCAAGGGATCCTCGGGGCCCCGGAGGACGAAAACGCCCTTACCGTCGTAGCCGCCCCGGCGGGCCTTCCGGACGACCGGGTAGCCGAAGGGGGATACCGTACCCCGGCCGCCGGCGGCCGCGGCGGCCTCGTCGGCGCCGTCGTCGGTGGCCACCGCCTCAAAATCGGGAACCGGGAGGCTCCGGTCGGCGAGGAGTCGGCGTTGGACCAGCTTGTCCTGGATAAGAGAGAGGGAGGCGGGAGACGGATGGATTACCGCCCCGGCGTCGGCTAGTGACTGAAGGGTCGATGTCTCGATATGCTCGATCTCGTAGGTAGTGACGTCGGATCGGCCGACGACATCCCGGAGCTTTTCCGGATCCGAAAGCGAGCCGAGAATAAAGAGATCGGCTCTCCGGGCACACGGAGCGTCGGCGGCAGGATCGATGACACAGGTGCGGATTCCGAGGCGACGAGCCGGCTCCAACATCATCAGGCCGAGTTGCCCACCGCCGATAATCCCTAGGGTCATCGTTTCCACGGAGGCATTGTAGCGGTATGCACCTGACTTCTCAACGCGCCGGACCGATCGTCGGGCCTCTGTTCGCCATCATCCTTCTCCTCGTTCTATCGCCGGCTGTCTTTGCCCAGAAGGGCTTGGCTCCCCTACCGGCCAACGGAGACGTCCGGGGCCGCATCGACCTCCGGGCAAACCAGCCGAACCAAGAGTACCGACTTCAGGTTACCGAAGACACCTACGCCGTGGAGCTCGCGCTCTCCGACACGACCGCGGACCTCGACCTCCTGATCCGCCGGACAGACGGCTCCCTCTTCTC
>CAYPUT010000341.1:0-1785 GCA_964413945.1 uncultured Spirochaetaceae bacterium | reverse complement strand
ATCGGCGCACGGAATGTCGAGCAGTTGGAGCCTTCCTTGAAGGCCGGCGACTTGGAGATAGATCCGGAGTGGTACGCGGAGGTAACGGCCCTGTCACCGACCCCACCGCCTGCCACCGACCGCAGCGAAGAGCAGAAGTAGCCGGCTCGCGCCGGGCCCTCGTTTCAAGCCCTGCCCCTTGATGCCAAAACGCCGACCGACGTCAAGAGACGCCGCTCGGCGTTTTTGGGCCCAGCAGGGCTTGGCTTCCGGTCGGCCGCGTCCTGCGGCCTCCCTCCAGCCCGCCTCGGGCCCTCTCGGCACATCCTGTGCCTCGGCGCTCCAGGTATTCGCGCCGGGCCCTCGTTTCAAGCCCTGCCCCTTGATGCCAAAACGCCGACCGACGTCAAGAGACGCCGCTCGGCGTTTTTGGGCCCAGCAGGGCTTGAACCTGCGACACCCTGATTATGAGTCAGGTGCTCTAACCAACTGAGCTATGGGCCCGGGATAGGCGACAAGAATAATTCCACGACATCCGGATGTCAATTGGCGAGGATGCTCCTGACGATCGGGGCGAGGGCCTCGGCGAAATGCCGGTTCGCCTCCGGATCCCAGTGGACCCCGTCTACCTCACTTGCCTGAAGATGGGCTCCGGCATCCAAGAAGTGACACCCGCGGCTCGCCGCGACCGCCTGGTAGTGGATGGCCAGCTCTCGGGAGGTGGCTTCGGCTCCCCGGAAGACCAGCGATGTTCCGGTAAGATTCCCAAGCGGGGGAGGGCAGACCAGAAGGATCTCCGGAGCTCCCCCGGCGGGGGAAGAGGCGAGGGTGCCGGCGAGGTCGACGAGCTTGGCCACCGAGTTTGCGATGTCCGGCCCCGAGAGTCGCAGGCGGGGCTTGAGATCGTTCGTTCCGAGCATGACGATGGCGAGTTCGAAGGGTGTATGGGTCTGGAGGACAGCGGGAAGCTGCCTTCGGCCGTTGCGGTCCCACTCCACGGGGTCGTCGAAGCCGGTGGTCCGGGCGTTGAGCCCCTCTTCAATCACCCGGAACTCCGGCCCCAAGAGCCCCGCGACAACACCGGTCCACCGGATCTCGTACTCGTAGCGACCCCGTGTCTCCGGGTTAAAGCCCCAGGTCAGCGAATCTCCAAAACAGAGAATGGATTTGCTCATCGCTTCAATTTTATCATACGGCTCAAGAGAGGAGTGCAAATGATAGAGCAGCTTGTTGTGGAAGCGCGAACGGTTCGCCGATTTGTCGAGGCAGAGGGAGTAACCGACGAGACTCTCCGAGGACTGGTCGACGTTGCCCCGAAGACTCCGAACGCCGTAAATCTTTAGCCTTTGGCGTACCGCCTCGTCACGGCCGCCGGAGAGAAAGACTCCTCGGGTACTCATCACGTCCCTAAGCGGAGTCTCGAGGCCGTCGTCATCGACGCCTGACTAGGGCTCCCGAACCAGAACGTCGGGAATACCGATCTCCGCCAGGCGGGCTCGATACGTGTCGATTTGTCCAAGGGGTACGTGTTGAATAAGAACGCGGTGGCGCCGGGCGGTGGAGCTTTCGAGGATGGGGGAGAACCCCGCGGCCTCGAGACGCTCCCGGAGGGCCTCGGCGTTGGCCCGGACGGAAAAGGAGCCTACCTGGATGTTGCGAAACGCTACGGGTTGGACGGCGTGGACCACTTCGACCCGAACCGGTGCGACTCCTCGGGCAGTCAGGCCGATAGCCTCCGCCGCGGCCCGGGACAGGTCGATAATCCGTCCCTCGACAAAGGGACCCCGGTCGTTGATCCGAACGTCG
>CAYPUT010000340.1:0-1797 GCA_964413945.1 uncultured Spirochaetaceae bacterium | reverse complement strand
CGACGGCCCTGATGCGGGCCCTCGGGGAGCGGTTCGCAAACCAAGGGACCCCGAAGGAGCTAACCCTCTGCCACGCCACGGGTCTTGGGGATCAAGACACCATCGGCAACGACCTGTTGGCCTACGAGGGCCTCGTCCGGCGGGACATCGCGGGTCACCTCGGGATGGCGCCGAAGATGGCGAAGCTGATTTCCGAGAACAAACTCGAAGCATACAACTTTCCCCAGGGGGTTCTCTGCCACATGTTCGCCGCCGTGGCGGGAAAGAAGCCCGGGGTTATAACCAAGGTCGGACTGGGTACCTACATCGACCCCCGCCTCGAGGGTGGAAAGATGAACGAGGTGACCACCGAAGACTTGGTTCGCGTCGTCGAGTTCGACGGCGAGGAGTGGCTCTACTGGAGGCGCTTCCACTTCGACGTCGCGTTTATCCGGGGGACCACGGCCGACGAGTTGGGTAACATCTCCTTCGAAGAGGAAGGGGCCCTCCTCGAGGGTATTCACGTCGCCCAGGCGGTCCGCAACTGCGGCGGAATCGTCATCGCCCAGGTCAAGTACCTCGCGGAAGCCGGGAGCCTCGACCCGATGCAGGTACGCATTCCGGGGATCTACGTCGACCACATCGTCGTCGATCCGAAGCAGAAGCAGACGACTCTCGACGAGTTCAACCCGGCGTTCAACGGCCGGGTCCGGGTGCCGATGGCGTCGATCAAGCCGCGCCCCCTCGACGCGAAGAAGGTAATCTCCCGCCGGGCGGCACAGGAGCTCTTCGAGGGCGCCGTGGTAAACCTCGGGTTCGGAGTTCCCGACGGCGTCGCCGGGGTGGCCGCCGAGGAGGGTATCCTCGACCAATTCACGCTGACGGTGGAACAGGGGGCCGTCGGTGGGCAACCGGCAGGGGGCGTCATCTTCGGCGTCGCCTATAACCCGCAGGCGATTATCAGCGAGGTCGATCAGTTCAGTTTCTACGACGGCGGAGGCCTCGATGTCGCCTTCCTCGGGATGGCCCAGACCGACAGCCACGGCAACGTCAATACGAGCAAGCTCGGCTCCCGGTTGACAGGGTGCGGCGGCTTCATAAACATCACCCAGAACGCTAAGAGAGTTGTCTTCTGCGGCACCTTTACGGCCAAGGGCTTTAAGGCTACCGTGGGCAACGGGAAAATCGTCATCGACCAGGAGGGGGAGATTAGCAAGTTCGTAGACCACGTCGACCAGGTAACCTTTAGCGGCGAGTACGCAGGGAAGAAGGAACAGTCGGTCCTCTACGTAACCGAACGGGCGGTCTTCGAGCTTACCTCCGCCGGAACGGTACGGCTTATCGAGATAGCCCCCGGAATCGACCTCGAGAAGGATATTCTCGAACAGATGAGCTTTGCGCCGGAAATCGCCGATCCCCTCGCACAGATGGATTCGAGGTTCTTTCAATGAAAACGACCGTTACTCTAGAGATCGAAGGGGCCCTTGCCCGACTTACGCTCCGGCCGGACCCGGAGAACAAGCCGAACACCGTGGATCTCGATGTCATCGAGGCAATCGACGGAATCCTCGATACCGTTGCCGCCAATCCCGAGTTGCGGCTTCTCGTGGTCGAGAGCGCCTCGCCGAAGTACTTCGTTGTCGGGGCCAACCTCAAGGCGCTCCAGGAAATCGACGCGGAGAGTATCCGCCCCTGGATCTTCCGGGGTCACGAGGTCTTCGACCGATTTCAGAAGCTAGACATACCGGTAATTGCCGTGGTTCGGGGGTACGCCTACGGCGGTGGGCTGGAGCTTGCCCTCGCCTGCGACATGATCTA
>CAYPUT010000339.1:0-1815 GCA_964413945.1 uncultured Spirochaetaceae bacterium | reverse complement strand
GCCGCGGTACTGCCGGCCTTCCGCTGCGCCCGCTCGGCTTGGCTCCCGGAAAAGCGCTCCCGGAGGTCCGCGATCAGCTCGTCCTCCAGCGGCTTAAAGAGGATCTCCGGAGACTGAATCCTACCGAGGGCCTTGGCGGCAGCCGACGCCGTCGGGGCCGGGGCGTCGACCCCTGCGGGTCCGCCGAGGTTTTCCCAAGAGTAGTCGGTTACGCCGAGGAGCGTCCCGATGCGCTCGGCGGTCTCGGGGATGAAGGGCCGGGCGAGAATGGCGAGGTCCTTCAGCAGGTAGCAGAGATTCGCCAAAAGTGCCGCCGCGGCCGGGGGATTCTCTTTCCGGGTGCGCCAGGGCTCCCCGGCCTGAAAGGTCCGGTTTCCGAGGCTGCTCAAGGCAAAGAGCTCCCGGAAGGCGTCCCGGATCGAGGCTCTTTCCAGGAGCTCCGAGATACGAGCCTCCCGACCGGCGACGTCGGACCAGAAGGCCCCGGGGTTAAAACCGCCGGCCCCGGATGGCGAGGCGCCGGCCCCGAGCTCCGGCACCCGCCCGTCGAAATACTTCGAAACAAAGGTAAGCGTCCGGTTGACGAAGTTCGCCAGGTTCCCGATAAGCTCGCCGTTCACCTTTTCCTGAAAGTCGTCCCAGGTAAAGGTAAAGTCCGAGGTCTCGGGTCGATTGTAGAAGATGTAGAAGCGCCAGACGTCGGCGGGAATTCCCGTTTCCTGGGCGTCGGTGCCAAAGACGCCGATCCCCCGGCTCTTGGAAAACATACCGCCCTCGTAGTTGAGGTATTCGCTGGAGGACATATTCTTTAGAAGCGTCCAGCTCTCCCCGGTCCCGAGGAGCGACGAAGGAAAGACGACGGTGTGGAAGGGAATGTTGTCCTTCCCGACAAACTGAAAGAGCTCGACGTTTTGCGGGTTTCTCCACCAGGTTTCCCAGTCGTCCCGGAGACTCGCGGTAATCGAAATGTAGCCGATCGGCGCGTCGAACCAGACGTAGAAGACCTTCTCTTTGTATTCCTCGAGGGGCACCGGGATTCCCCATTTTAGGTCCCGGGTAATCGAGCGCTCCTTGAGCCCGTCGCGGATCCAAGCCTGGGTCATCTGGACGGCGTTCTTCGCCCACCTCTGGTTGGCACCGGACTCCTCCAGCCACGCCTCGAGCTTCGGGGCGATCGCCGGCAGGTTGATGTAGAGGTGGCTCGTCTTTCGCACCACCGGGGTCGAGTCGTCGACGACACTCCGGGGGTTGATAAGATCGGTGGGATCGAGGAGCTTCCCGCAGTTCTCGCACTGATCCCCCCGGGCGTCCTCGTATCCGCAGTGCGGACAGGTTCCGCGGACGTAGCGGTCGGCGAGGAACATGTCGGACTTCTCGGAATAGAGCTGCTCTATCGTATGCTCGGTGATGTAGCCGTTCTCGTGGAGTTTCAGAAAAATGTGCTGGGTAATATCGGTATGGTGGTGAGTAGAGGTACGGCCGAACTTGTCGAAGGAAATGTTGAACCACCGGTAGATCTCGTCGTGGATGGTAAAGTAGCGGGTGCAGAGCTCCGCCGGGGTAATACCCTCTTCCCGGGCCCGTGTTTCGGTAGCGGTCCCGTACTCGTCGGTGCCGCAGACGTAGAGCGTCTCGTAGCCCCGTTGCCGGCAGAACCGGGCAAAGACATCCGCGGAGAGAACCTGCACGAGGTTTCCGAGATGAGGGATATTATTCACGTAGGGGAGCGCAGAGGTGATCAGTCTTCGCTTCATGGTTAGACCTGACGGCGCTGGGATTGGCACGGGCGTCGGACTTGTTCGCGGCGGGCGTGGA
>CAYPUT010000338.1:0-1821 GCA_964413945.1 uncultured Spirochaetaceae bacterium | reverse complement strand
GCTATGCCCGAAGTAGGCAAAGTAGATCGCCCCGGTGTAGGCTCCGCAGCTCAAGTAGAAGGGCTGACCGAAGGAAGTGTACCCGAGGTACCCCATTAGCACGTTGTTCCCCATCACGTAGATCGAGAAGATGGCCACCTCGATAAAGAAGGTCATCTTGTTGGGAAAGGCAAAACGCGCGGCAATCAGAAGAGCCACGAAGATAAACGGAAGAAAAGGATCGAGACGTCCCTGCTTTCGTATGATTGGCGTCATCCGAAACTCCTAAAGGTATTTCTCGAAGGCAAGATCCTCGATCTCCGCCTTCGACGCGGTTTCATAAACAATCTTACCTTCTTTCATGCAGTAGACCCGGTCCGCGATGCCGGCGACCAGGGGCAGGTTCTGCTCGACGATAAAGAGCGTCGTCTTCCGGGCCACGTCGCGGAATACCTCTTTTAGGTCGTTGATAATATGCGGGGCCAAACCTTCGGTCGGCTCGTCCATCAGGACAAGCTCCGGGTCGCCTATCAGCGCCATGGCCATCAGGAGCATCTGCCGCTCCCCGCCGCTTAGGTTTCCACTCTTTCGGTCGAGAAGAGTCTTGAGCTTCGGGAAGTAGCCGAAAACCGGTTCCCAATTCTTGTCCCCGGTGGCGAAGCTCGAAAGCTCGAGGCTCTCTCTAACGGTAAGGTCCGCGAAGACTTGCTTGTCTTGATGGATGTACTTAATCCCCATCTGGGCGACCTCGTAGGGGGCCTTCTTCCTTATGGGCACACCGTGGAACCGTACCTCGCCGCCTGTCTGCTTCAAGAACCCGGAAATGGTTCGGAAGAGGGTCGTCTTCCCGGCGCCGTTTCTCCCCACCAGAATAACCGTCTCGCCGGGGTTCACGTGGACATCCACGTCGAATACGACCTGCAACTGCCCGTAGGCTACGTTAACGCCGGATGCTTCCAACAACGGATTGCTCATTGCGGAGCCTCCTCGACGCTATCCTCAATCTTCCAGTAGCTTTTCCGGACCTCGGGGTGATTAATCGTCTCCTCGAAGCTTCCGAAAGCGATCAGCTTTCCCTCGTGCATTACCGCCAACTTGTCGACAAAGGTCTCGAGCTTAGAAATCTTGTGCTCCACAATGACCACGGTTTTCTGATGCCGGACCGTCGAGAGCACCTCAAGAAGCTCGTCGATCTCTTGATCCCCTATTCCGGCGAAGGGCTCGTCGAGGAGCAATACCACCGGGTCCGTAACCCAGGCCATCGCAATCTCGAGTCGCTTCTTGTTCCCCAAGGAGAGACTCGCGACCGGCTCCCCGGCAACCTTTGTAAGCCCGAAGGTCTCGAGAGTCGAGATTACGGCGTCGCCGATATCCCGATGTCCGAAGAGGTCGGTAAGGTACATCGTAAGGGGAAACGGTGTCTCCTCGCGTTTCCGGTAGGCTGCGAGGGCCACGTTCTCGTAGACCGATAAATTGTCGAAGACGTTGACCAACTGAAAGGTCCGGACGATCCCGTTGGCGACCCGGCGATAGATTCGCCAGTGGGTAATATCCTGGCCGCGGAAGTGAACCGAGCCGGCGTCCGGGGTGTAGCGCCCGGTCAAGAGGTTGAGGAAGGTCGTCTTCCCCGCGCCGTTCGGTCCGATAATCGCAACGGCCTCCCGCTCTTCGACGCCGAAGTCGACCGAGTCCACCGCCGTAAACGCCCCGAAGCGCTTTGTAACGCCCTGTGTGCTCAAGAATGGCATCTAGGCTGCTCCCTCCTAAACAAGTCGGGAGCTCGCAAGAGAGCTCCCGACCTAAAGATTAGTGCCGAACAAAGACTTAGTAGCCGAGGGACTC
>CAYPUT010000337.1:0-1826 GCA_964413945.1 uncultured Spirochaetaceae bacterium | reverse complement strand
CCGGCGAATCAGGTCCTCGTAGGTTAGACTTACGACGTAGACCCGGGCAACGTAGGTCTGAGTTGCTTGGGTAAAGACAGACCCCGGGAGGCTGGCGTTGATCGCCAGGGATCCGTCGCTGCTTTGGCCGAGGGGGGCAAAACAGCCCGCGAGGACGAGAACCAATCCAAGGAGGAGGCCGGCCTGGGCCAGCTTGATTGGTAGGTTGCTTGGTTTCTTCATAGCTACTGAACCTCCCATTGAACTCGAAGTGCTCCGGTTCCGACCTCATCTTGCCGGCCGAGGAACCCGGCTCCTTCGTCGCCGAAGCTGACGACCTGAACCTGGACCCCGGAGTTACGCTCCCGGAGATCACTTCCGGAGGCAACCTCGCCGTTTTCGGAGGCTTCGCCTTCCTCACCCGCAGGAACGTCCGTCTCTTGGCCCGAGGTGTTGATCAACCGGACCCGCCCCTCGGAAACCCGGAGGACGTAGCCGTCGAAAAAGAACTCCGTACCCCGAACGGACGCCGTCGAAACCGTGCTCCGGAGCCGAAACTCGTTCCGTACGCCTTCGGTGCTTCGCACTTCGGCGCTCACTCGGCCGACGGGCATAAACAGGTCGGCTCGAAGCACGCCCTGCTGCTCCGCGAGCTCTTCGAGGCGCATTCGGGTCAGCGGCCGCACCTGCATAGTCGCGTTCCCGACCTCGAGGGTAGCCGTGGAATTAAAACCGGTAGAAATGGTTGCCCCGAGGGGTACCGTTGCTCCGGTCTGGGCGGGGCTCCACTGGTTGTTCGTCAGCACCTCTACCTTGCCGGTAGTTCTCGTGATGGTCGCGTTCTGCTGAGCCGACAGTACCAGTAGCGGTACGGTCATCAGCAGAACTGCTATCAAAGCTATTCGTCGTGTTTGCTTCATCTGCAAACCTCCTTAGAAACCTGCTGAAAGATCGAGCCGGACCGCCCATTCCGTCTTGCGATTCTCGGAAAAGGCGCCGGAGCTCCCGGTGGCGGGGAGGAAGACGGCGGTGCGGAGCCCCAGGCCCAAGTCGGTAAAGACTCTGGCGGCTACACCCAACTCCACTTCGGTCCCCATGAACAGGGAATCCGACTCCGGATCGAAGTCCGCAATATAGTTGCTGTCCCCAATATATCCCCTAAAGAAGCCTCTTCCCACGATTTTGGTCTCGAAATCGTCCAATGTGGGGTTCCGCTGGGCGGGATCGGCGAAGGGTCGGAGCGAGTAGGAGAGCTCCGTCAGGATTAAATTGGAAAGCCGGGGGGAGAAAGCGAGCCCCAGGGTCGGCTCGTTGATCGGCTTGAACTCGTTGATATTGAACCCGACAACATCCTCGACCGGGAGGAAGGGGCTCGCGTAGAGGCCCCGGATGGACGCCTGGGAAAAGCGCCACTCTTCGATAAAGAAACGTAATCCCGTTCCGAGGGCGAAGGCGTAGAACTCGTTGTCCGCGGACCCGACTGTGCTCTGGCCGCTACTCGCGACCAGGAAGCCGTCCCAGTAGCCGGAGGAGCCCAACCGTACGGTACCGTTGATGCCGAGGTACTGCGTGTCGATGGTGTCTCCGTCGTCCTCGTTTCGGAGATCCTGCTGCAGGAGGCCGAAGAGCGTCAGGCCCCCCAAGCTGACGTCGAAGAGGCCGATTACCCGCTTGGGACCGAAGAACTCGTCGTCGGTGGACTCCTCGAAGTAGTCGGTGTCCGAGATGCGGATACTCGACGACGGGCTAATCAGCAGGCCGGTGTAGGCGCCTCCGAGGCGGAGGCGAACCCGGGGGTAGGTCAGATTGGCCAGAACCCCGTCGGCGACGTGATTAAGGATAAGACC
>CAYPUT010000336.1:0-1828 GCA_964413945.1 uncultured Spirochaetaceae bacterium | reverse complement strand
TCTGGTGGTACCGCCGTTGCCTTTCACGCCGATGTGACCGACCAGGCATCCACCGTCGCGATGGCACAGTTTGCCGTCGACACCTACGGCCATATCGACATTTTGGTGAACAACGCCGGGGCGGATATCAAAGGAGCCGTCTGGGAGTTCGAAGAGAAGGATTGGGACTTCCTAATGAACCTGAACCTCAAAGGGGTCTTCCTGTCGACCCAGGCGGTGGTAAAGCACATGATGGTGCGGAGGTCCGGCCGCATTATCAACATGTCGTCGATGGCGGGAAAGAGCGGAGAGCCGTTTACGGCACCTTACTGCACCACCAAGTTCGGTGTTATCGGGTTTACTCAGTCGATAGCCCTAGAGCTCGGTGAATACAACATCACAGTAAACGCGGTCTGCCCCGGAGCCGTGGAGACCGACCTTTTCAAGCGGGGGGTCACGGGATCGGCAAAGGCAAACAATCGAACCTACGAAGAGGAGCTCCAGGAGAAGTTCATAAAGCTTACCCCCCTCGGGCGGATGACGAAGATAGAGGACGTTGCCCAGGCTGTGGCGTTCTTCGCCTCCGACGCGGCGTCGTTTATCACCGGCAGCACCCTGAACGTCTCGGGCGGCCGGGAGATGCATTAAAGGCGAAGCGAGATGGAGAATACACTCGGACTGAATCAGGGCGCCTTGGCCCAGGCCCGGCTCGAGCCCTTTCTCGAAGCCTGCGGCCGGGTAGGGATCCGGGAGGTGGAGCTTCGAGTCCCCAAGATGGTCGAGGCGCTCTATCACCTTTCGCCAAAGGAGCTTCAAAAACTCCTGCAGAAGAACACCATCAACGTGACTGCCGTGAACTCCCTAGACGACTTCGCCCTGGTTCCCGACGAAAACCTCGGAATCCTCGAGCGAGAGGTCCAGACCGTGGCGGAGCTGTGCAAGGCCGCTGACTGTGACCTGGTGGTTGCCCCCCTGGGACGATGGTTTAGCGCGGAACCCCCGGATTCGGAGTGGGTTCGAGAGCGCTCGGCGGACAGGCTTCGACGGGTATCGGAGATCCTTGGGCCCAAAGGAATTCGTGTCGGGCTGGAGCCCATCGGCTTTCTACATTTTACGGTGTGGAGCCTGGAGGAATCGGCGGAGATCATTGACGCCGCCGGCGTCTCCAACGCCGTACTCGTGGCCGACGTGTACAACCTAATGCAGGGCGAATCTACCGTGGAAAGTATGCGCCGTTTCGGCGACCAGATTGCAATGATTCATGTAAACGATGCCATGCATCGCCGGTACCAAGAGATGGACGTCATGTACACCCGGGCGTTCCCCGGAGAGGGAGTGCTCGAGCCGGCCGAATGGGTCGCCGCCGCTGTCGACGGCGGGTTCGATGGAGCGGTATCAATGGAAATCTTTAACCCGGAGGTCTGGAAGATGGACCTCGATCGAGCCGCACGGCTTTGTGCCACGAAGATGGCGGAATTCACCGGCCGGCTGGCTGGAATTGTGAGGAGTTAGAATGCAAGCAGCGATATTTGAAGGACCTGGCAAGCTCACGCTAAGAACCGATCAGCCCAAGCCGGAGCTTAAACGGCCGGACCAGGCTCTGATTCGGGTTACCGGTGTGGGCATTTGCGGAACCGACCTGCACATACTCCAGGTTCCCCCGGCACACCCCGCGAAGAAGGGAATTGTCGAGGGGCATGAGTTTACCGGTGTTATCGAAGCATTGGGTGATGATGTCGAGGGATTTGAGGTCGGAGAGTCCGTGTTGATAGATCCGCACCCAGGATGCGGGGTCTGCCGGGAGTGCCGCCGGGGCCGTCCCGACCGGTGTATCCCCTTGTATGAGACG
>CAYPUT010000335.1:0-1828 GCA_964413945.1 uncultured Spirochaetaceae bacterium | reverse complement strand
CGCTCGACGACGAGGGACTCCCGGACCAAGTTCCCGAACATCAAGGACCCGATCAGCGGGGTGGCGTCGGGAAGCAGGACGATGCAGAGGGCCAAGACCACCAAGGGAAAGATGATCTTCTCCCGTTGGGAGACGTGGCGCAGCTGGCGCATCTCCATGGCGCGCTCGGCCTTGGTGGTAAGGAGCCGCATAATCGGCGGCTGGATAATAGGCACCAAGGCCATGTAGGAGTAGGCCGCCACCGCGATGGCACCGAGGAGGTGGGGAGACAGGCGGGAGGCGACGAAGATGGCCGTGGGCCCGTCGGCTCCCCCGATAATCCCGATGGCCGCGGCGTCTTTGAGGCTAAAGTCAAACCCGGCGTACTGGGTCAAGCCGATCGCCCCGAGGAGGGTCGCAAAGATACCGAACTGGGCCGCGGCACCGAGGAGGGCGGTCTTGGGGTGGGCGATCAGAGGGCCGAAGTCGGTCATCGCGCCGACCCCCATAAAGATCAACAGCGGAAAGACCCCGGTTGCCAGACCCACGCCGTAGATCTGTCCTAAGAGCCCCGCGGGGCCGGCGATTCCGGCGAGGGGGATGTTGGTCAGGATGCCCCCGAAGCCGATGGGCAGAAGCAGAAGCGGCTCGAACTTCTTGGCGATCGCCAAGTAGATCAACAGGGCGCCGACGAGGATCATCGCGACCTGGCCGAGGGTAATCGAGGCGGCGCCGGTGGAGGCGATAAGGGTAGAGAGGGTATTCGTCATGCTCCGCCGCCTTATCCGATAAAGAGAAGGGGCTGGCCGCTTTGCACCTTCTCGCCGTCTGAGACGTCGACGGACTGGACGATACCGTCGTTCGGGGCAAAGACCTCCGATTCCATCTTCATCGCCTCGAGGACCAAGAGGCTGTCCCCGCACTTGACGCTCTGGCCCTGCTTTACGAGAACCCGAAGGACCACCCCGGGCATCGGGGCCTGGACGGCGACGCCGACCTCGTCCCCGCAGCCAGGGGCGTTGGCCGCGGCAGCGGAACCCCCGGCGGCAGAACCGGCCGCCGCGCCCTCGGCGAGCTTTACCGCCACCTGCCGGCCGCCGACACTCACCGCATTGCCATCGATGGAGACCGTGTGCGGCGTCCCGTCTACCGTCACCCCGTAGTGCCGGGGCCCGGTTTCTTTGGGTTTCTTCTTCCGGACGTTGACCGTGGCTTCCCCTTTGAGGAAGGCGATGCCCTTCTCGAGGCAGGTCGCCGCGATAAAGACGTTCTCCTCGCTCTTCTCCAAACCCGCCTCATCGAGACGCGCCTCGGCGGCGGCCCGGCCCTTCTTCGGGTCCTTATCGTTGATCTCCCGGGCGCTCTCGGTGGTCGGATCGAGGCCGAGCTGCTCGGCGGCGATTCCGACGATCTCCGGGTCCGGGGGAAGCGGGGTCTTGCCGAAGTAGCCCAAGACCATCTTCCCGTAGCCCTCGGCGATCCGTTTCCAGGGACCGAAGAAGACGTTGTTGAAGGCCTGCTGGAAGTAGAACTGGCTTACCGGGGTTACCGAGGTCCCAAAGCCGCCCCGGGCGACGACTTCGCCCATCGCCCCGATAATCTCCGGGAAGCGGTCCAAGGTGCCGTTGTCCCGCATCATCTGGGTGTTCGCCGTCAGGGCTCCCCCGGGCATCGGGGAGAAGGGGATCATCGGCTCGACGGTCGCCGCCTCGGGGGGCTGGAAGTAGTCGGCCATCTGCTCCTTGAAGACCTCCTCCGCCTCGAGGACCTTGTCGATGTCGATCCCGAGGTCGTAGTCGGTCCCCCGGAGGGCGTGCCACATGGCCACGATGTCCGGTTGGGCGGTGCC
>CAYPUT010000334.1:0-1845 GCA_964413945.1 uncultured Spirochaetaceae bacterium | reverse complement strand
AGCGTATCAAGGAGTTCATCGCGCAGCACCGGCTCCTCGTGGAGGCCATCGAGGTCCGGGACGCCGATAAGGCGGTCGCGATCATGAAGAACCACGTCCTCGGACAGCTCGAGCACTACCGGCCGGCGGAGCCTTCGGCCTCGAGACCCTCCGGGAAGGCGTAGAGGGGGGCCGCCGCGTCGGCGGATACCTGGTAGCTCCCTCCGAAGCGGTCGCTTGCGGCGGTGTTCCCCCGGAGAGCGACCCAAGAAAGTACCTCGCCGTTTCTTCCCTCGAGGGTCACCCGGAGACTCGGCTCTGGGCCCCGGGCCCCGGCGTCCCGGGTCGCGACTTCGAGGCCCTCTCCGGTGTGCTCCAGGTCCCTAAGCGCGAAGAGAAAGGCGACGACCCGCGGCGTTTCGAGAAGCCCTCGTCCAGGGCGTCGCAGGTACCAGTCTCCTCCGGCATCCCGGGAAATCCGGAACTGCCGGCCATCGGAAAGGATATCGATTTGGGACACCTCGGGGAGATCGAAGGCAACGAGGGCCTTGTCGACGAAGACTCCCGGGTCCACCAGGAGCTTTTCGACCACCGGAGTGCTAACCTCGAGAACTCTCGCATACCGGCTGGTTTCGGCAAAATACCTTTCCCCGTCGCCATCGAACACCGCGACCGAATGCGCTTCCCCGTCGCGGGTAACCGCCTCGATCGTGGCAAAGGGTTCTGCGCCGGAAGCCGGTGCCTGGTCAACGGACTGGTCCACGAACCGCTCTCCCCGGAGGGCGCCGAGGGACCGGAGCGCCGCTCGGACCACAGCCGGGTCTCCGGGCATTCCGCCGCTCTGAAGCCCCGCCGGGAAGACGCTCCAGCCGGACCCCTCCCGCCGGAGAAAGACGCCTCCCCCGGGGTGCCGGATTCCAATTTCTCTGACCTCCCCGGGAGAAAGCGGCAGCAGGCGGCGGTCGAGAAAGGTTCGCCACGAAAGCTCCGGCAACCGGGGTGCCTCTTCAACGACTAAGGTGTGTTCCGGCCGGAGGCTTGTCCACACCGTCCGTTCCGGGCCGTGGGCGGCGACCGCCAGGATCACCACGATGTTCTCGCCGGTCGCCATCCCGAAAGTCAGCCGGGCACGGCCCGGAGATACCGCAGACAGAGTGTCTTCGCTCCTCGAGGGCTCGCCGGTGACGTTCTCGGACCGGCGAAACCGTGTTTCCTTCAGCGCCCGGGTCACCTCGACAACCCGGGTCTCGTCCGCCGGTTGCAAGTCCCCGGGGCCCAAGAAGAACCCGCCGTCTCGCCGGGTAACCTCGATCCGCCCGGCCTCGGTTTCGATAATGAGCCGGTCCGGCGCGGTTGCTTCGACGGGCAATAGACGGGCATCGAGAAGCGAGTCGATCTCCCGGGAGAACAGATCCCGGTAGTCCGAAAGGGTCCGATAGACGGTCTCTTCCCCCGGGAGAAGGGCGTAGGTGTGGATAACGTCCAAGGGCATTTTCCGGCCGAGATAAAAGGTCGAAGCGTCTCCCGAAGCCGCGGCAATCCGGACCTCAAAACGTTCGGCCGGGAGAAGCCCGTAGGACTCGAGGTCCGTCGCGGGAATATCGACCGGCTCGAGAACGATCGACTCGGCAAGAGTCAAGAGTTGCTCCACGACGGCGGCGTCCGCCGGAGCCCGAATCGGCTCGGAGAGATGCCACCGGTACGCCTCCCGGGTCAGACGGAAGGGCCCCGCCGACGGTCCCGACACAAAGATCTCCCGGGCTGAACCATCGTCCCGCAGAAAACCGAAGGGCCTTATCGCCGGAGGCCCCTCCTCTTCTCCGGTGCCGGGATCAACAAAGATGTACACACATAGCAGGAGCACAG
>CAYPUT010000333.1:0-1845 GCA_964413945.1 uncultured Spirochaetaceae bacterium | reverse complement strand
GCCGTCGAGGGAATGATCGGAAGAGTGCCGCCGTCCCAGGTGTTTTGCCCTTCGGGGTAGACCCCGATAATGCCTTTTCTGGCCTTTATCTTTACGATGTTCTTTACCGCCTCCAAGTCGGAGACGGCCTTGGTCTTCGGGATCGCTCCAACCAGCCCGAGGCCGAAACTCAGAAGCCGGGACCGAAAGTTCGAGTCGGAAACAACGTAATGGACCGGAGCGGGAACGAAACGGTTCACAAAGAAGGGATCGATGACGCTTTGATGGTTCGGCATAACGACATACGGGGGCTTTATCGTTCTTAATAGTTCGGTATTGTCCGCCTCGAGCTTGAAGACCCACCAAAAAACAACGCCCACCAGCTTTCGGAGAAACCAATGCAAGGGCTTTAACGCCCGGATCCGCCGCCGCTCCCGCCGCATATCTCTACGCTTCTGTCGTCTCCCGGTGCGGTTTCCTACCATGCCTGCCTATCCTCCGGCCTTCTCGAACATCTCCTTCGCCCATGCGGCTACCTCTTTCTCGCTTTTTTCCCGGCCCAGAGTCAAAGGCTCCCGAAAACCGACCGTGCCGACGATGTCGTTTCCCACCAGAAGCTTTGAAAGCTGCCGGAAATAGCCCCCGATCCGGCCGGAGTAGCTGCAGAAGAGGGCGAACTGCCGCCTCGAGAATTCGAAGCTCTCCAGGAAGCTCCTGATCGGGGGCGCGACGTTCCCCTTCCAGATGGGGCTTCCGAGAAAGACGAGATCAAAATCCGAAGGGTTCACGTTGATCGCACGCAGCAGGGGAAGTCGGGGATAGGCTATCTGCTTGTCCCCCCAAACGTATTGGACGTAGTCGTCCGGTTCCTGAACCTTCTCCGGCTCCAACCGAATCATCGGAATCGAGAGAGTGGTGGAAATCGACTGCGCGAGATGCGCCGTGTTTCCGTCCCAACTGAAAAAGAAGACAGCGCTACGTAAATTCATTGTGATTCCGGTGTGGCGGTCTTGCGTCGAAAACTGTTGTTCTCCGCAGAATCGCCCGACTATTATAGCAGGATGTTTGCGCGAACGGAATACCACCCCCGGAGAGGGATCGGTGGCTGGCTGCTTGCCGTCGCTTTAGGAGGTACGTACTTCGCGATCTCGGGTCCCTTCCCCCTCGTCAACCCGGGTATCGGGGATCTTCCCTTCTTTCTTCTTATCGGACTTTTCGGTCTTTCCGGTTTGATTCTTCTGCTTCGGCCGGAGACCTTTCGGACCAAGGCCTTCTTGCGCTTCCTTATTTTCCCGGAGCTGCTTCTCGCCTACGCGCTGCTCCTCGGCGCCTTTTCCTACATCTACGCCCTGAACGCCAACATGGACTACGTCCAACGCTTTGTCGAAGGCGGAGGGGAGTTGCGATTCGCCCTCGACACCGAAACCGAGCGCAACATCGTGCTGTTTCGCTACCTGCCGTTCCTAATCGTCTCCGCCGGCATCTATCTCTACACTCGGCTTCGCCTTCCCGTCGCGAGCGGCTACCTCCCCGGGCGGATTCCCCGGCTCTACGACCGGCCCTCGGCGGCGCTAACCCGCTTTAGTCCTCGGGCGGAGGGGGTGGCCCTCCGGCAGGTGCGCCGCTGGTCGCTCCTCTTTGTGTTTCTTTCCGTGGCTCTTTCGACCTTCTCCCAGCCCTCCTTCCTGGCCCTCGAGGGAATTCCGGCCTTGGCCTGGATTTCCCTGATTCCCCTCCTCCTCGCCCTTACCGTCAGCCGCCCCTGGGTAGCCCTCTTCTACGGCGTCCTCTTCGGGAGCTTTCGGACCCTGCTGGTCAACTTCTGGCTCGGAACCTTCAGCCTGGTCTCCCTCCAGTTCGCCACCA
>CAYPUT010000332.1:0-1856 GCA_964413945.1 uncultured Spirochaetaceae bacterium | reverse complement strand
AATAACGCCTCAGCACCTCTCGGCGACCGCTGATGAATCCAACGACGGCCCCCTTACTCTCGACGTTGGGGGCCAAAACGTTTCCCTACCCCCCGGAGAGACCGTCAAGATAACCCGTTCGTAGTATCTGCCTGTGGCGGCTCCGTTCTTATTTTGGAGCCAGAGTGGGTCGTTCGGACCCGCTCCCCATTGGAGGTACTATGTATCGAACAATTCTAACAGTAATAATCGTGGCTCTCGCGGCGTTCGCCGTCGGATGCGCCACCGGACCGGAAGAAGCCGGAGCTCCGGAGGTTGAAATAACGCTAACCGGCAGGGGATATATTTCCCCCGAGGCTTCGCCGGGGCTAAAGGACACCTTTACGTCGCCCCTAAAGGTTGCGCCCGGCACCGAAAACGCCGTAATACAGCACTTCGAGATGACCGTCAGAGAGTTGGACGGAGAGGAAGTGCTTACAGTCTGGAGCAGCGTCGACGAGGATCAAGACCTGGTTCCGGAGCCGGAAGCAGTGACGGTACCGCGACAGGTAGTTTGGGCCGGGGTCGATAACGACGGAGACTTCGTCGAGGAGGGTACTTACACCATCACCGTTGCCGTGATGGACAACGTCGACCGGAGGGGCGTCAGCAACACGGTCGAAGTGGTTGTGGACAACACTCCGCCCCTGGCAACCGTTGAGGTACAGTCGGATGCCTTTTCGCCGAACGACGACGGCGTCGAAGACACCATCGAGATTACCCAGACCGCAAGCGGTGCGGATATGTGGACCGGCGAGTTTATCCGGGTCTCCGAAGGCGAAAATGTAGTCCGGAAGGAAACCTGGAACCAAGATGTTCCCGAGCGGTTTACCTGGGAAGGGCGCACCAACCGAGACCGCCAGGCGTCCCCGGGCCGCTATCGCTACGTCCTGACCGGCCGGGACCGCGCCGGGAACGCAACCACCATCGAGACCGGCAGCTTTCTGCTGGATCTGAACATCGCGTCCCTAGACGTCGAGGTTTCCCCGAAACCCTTCACCCCGGACGGCGACGGGCGTCGGGACAGAGTAACCCTGGATCTCTCGGCAGACGACCGGACTTCGATCGACTCCTGGCAGCTGGAGATTTACGATCCGCAGGATGAGCTCTTCTACGAGACGTCCGGAGAAGACGAGCCGGAAGACTCCGTAACCTGGGACGGCCGGAGTAACGACGGCGAGTTGGTCGGATCCGCGGAGGAATATACCGCCGCCCTCCAGGTAACCGACGACGTCGGAAACGAATCGGCAACTGAAGCGTCCATTACCGTCGGAATCCTCGTGACCGAAGACGAGGCGGTAGAGGACGGCTATCGGATTCGGGTGAACAACATCCACTTTGTGCCATTCGAAGCGGATTATGAAAACCTCGAGGATCCGGAGTTGGTCGAACAGAACGTGGACGTCCTGGACGAAATAGCTTCGATCCTGAAGGAGTTCCCGGACCGGGAGATCGTCATCGAAGGTCACGCCGTCCATCTGACTACCGGCGAGGGGGCCCGGGAAGCCGAGCAGGAACAAACCCTCCTGCCCCTCTCTCAGGACCGTGCGGATGCCATAAAGGACGCCCTGGTTGAGCGGGGTGTCCCGGAGGAAATGCTCAGCACCAGCGGTCTTGGAGGGAGCGAGCCGATCGTCGACCATTCCAACGAAGAAGAACGGTGGAAGAACCGCCGGGTCGAGTTCGAGATCGCGGCAAGAAACTACTAAACGCAAAGGCGCCCCTTGGGGCGCCTTTTTTTTTGTCCTTACTGCTTCGCCCCGGGGTTTCCGGTCGACCTCAGCAGGTTCTCCAGCTCCTCCGCCCCGGCGTAGAGCGCCATGTTCCCGTCGGGCCAG
>CAYPUT010000331.1:0-1874 GCA_964413945.1 uncultured Spirochaetaceae bacterium | reverse complement strand
TATCTTCGTCGCCGATGGACCGACCCGGGGTACGGTTGTCCGGGTAACCTTAGCGCTCCCGAAAGCTGCCCACGCCGAGACCTCGACAGGCAGTTAGGTTCCCTGCCCCTTCCCCTCGACCCGCTCCCAGGCGGCGTAGCCCCCCATCAAGCTCGTGACGTCGGTGTAGCCGAGCTGTTCCAACACGCTCGAGGCGATAACCGAGCGGTAGCCCCCGAGACAATGCACCACGATACTCTGCTCCTTCGGTATCTCGCCGGCGCGTTTCCGGATATGCCCGAGGTGGACGTTGTGGGCCCCGTCGATATGCCCCTCTTCGAACTCCGACCTACCCCGGACGTCGAGGATAAAATGCCGGTCCTTCACCCGCCGGAGCGTCTGTGCGTCTATCTGGTTGGTCGTCGCGACCGGGTACCCGGCGTCGACCCAAGAATCGAAGTCCGCGAGATAGCCGACGATGTTGTCCAGACCGATCCGAACAAGCTTGAGCACCAGAGAAGGGACTTGCCGGCGGTCGGCGACAAGGACGATCGGCTCGTCGTAGCTCAAAAGCCAACCGGCCCAGGTGGAGAGTCCCGAGTCGTCGGGGATGCTCAAGGAGCCGGGAATGTGGCCCCCGACGTAGGCCTGGCGGCTCCGGGCATCGACGATCTGGGCTTTCCGGCCCCGGAGCTTTTCCACCTTCTCGGAGGTAATCTCCGGAGGCGCCGGGAGCCTCCCGAGAATAGGCGGGCCGCTTCGGTTGAGCTTCTTCATCGTTGCGAAGTAGGCCGGAGGCTCCGGCTGTCCCTCCAAGAGCTCTGAGACGAATCGGTCCTTGTCTTGAATACTGAGGGCCCAATTGCGCCGACGCTCGTACCCGATGGTCGTGCTCGGGACCGCGCCGAGGGCCTTGCCGCAGGCCGACCCGGCGCCGTGCCCCGGCCACACTTGAACGAAATCCGGGAGGGTTTGAAGGCGCCCGAGGCTCTCGAACATCTCTTCGGCGCCGATCTGTTTGCTCCCGGCTACCCCGGCGGCCTCCTCCAAGAGATCCGGCCGCCCGACGTCTCCCACAAAGAGAAAATCTCCGGTGAAGAGCATTACCGGTTCTTCGGTCGCGGGAAGGTCGAAAAGAAGAAGACAGATGTGCTCCGGCGTGTGCCCCGGGGTGTGCAGGACCGAGAGCTTGAGGTTTCCGACCCGTATCTGATCCCCGTCCCGGAGGCCCGTGTGGTCGAACCCGTAGAGCCAATCCGGAGCGCCCTCGTCGCTCAGTAAGAGCTCGGCCCCGGTAGCCCGAGCAAGCTCCCGGCTGCCGCTTGAGTAGTCGGCATGGATGTGAGTCTCGGTAACCTTGGTAATCCTAAGACCTTCTGCCGCGGCGGTCCTTAGGTAGGGCGCGATTTCCCGGCCGGGATCGATAACGATTGCCTCGCCCGTCGCCTGACACCCCACCAGGTAGCTATTCTGCGCGAGTCCGCTTTCGAAAAAATGCTTAAAATACATAGCTATCCCTTACCCACGCGTCGCAAACATATAGTTTGCTGAATGTATTGATCAGAAATGCCGGCGTCAACGCGCTCGGGAGGCCGGCTTCGGGATCTCCGAAACGTCATGCGGGCGGAGGCAACAATTGCCTCGTCCTCCACAAGCAGGATCTTCCGTCTTTTCTCCATCCAAGTATATCGGTTGATCCCGCGCTTCCCTGCGTGCTAGAAGGGATATGATGTCCGCCGCATCCGAAGATTTCTACGCCGTTTTGGCCCCGTATTACGACACGTTCTTCCCCACGGAACCGGAAGTTGTGATCTTTCTCCTCGAGAGCGGGGCAGATCCGAAAGCCCGTGTTGCGGACATCGCCTGCGGTACCGGGCTCTACACCGAGGCGCTCT
>CAYPUT010000330.1:0-1917 GCA_964413945.1 uncultured Spirochaetaceae bacterium | reverse complement strand
GGCGGAGCTCTTCGATATCACTTTTTTCAACTCCGACGCCAACTTGGTGGAGGTCGCCTACGAGGTACCCGGCAAGGGCCGAGTAGTCGAGGCGACGGTAGCCCGATGCAAGAACGGTGCCGCCGTCAATTACGTCGAGCCCTACATGCGCCGGAGGGACCCGGAGGCGATGAGCATCGCCGATGATAGTCCCACCGACAAGAAGCGCTATCGGGACCGCTTCGCCGGCGACTTCGAGCCCGTTCGCCGGGAAACCTTCGAGTGGCTCAAGAATCAGGACCGTCTCATCGTCCTGCCCTTTATGTCCGGCGACAAACAGCGGGGCTACCCTACCCTCTTGGTCGCCCCGGACAACGCCGGCTTCTTCGTCGCCGGGCTCGCCGATCTCCAGGGCTTTATACCTCTCTCGCAGGTACCCAAAGGCTTTAAGCCCGAGGCCGTCATCTATTTGGCGCCGCCGTTTCGGCACACCCACTTCGAGGGACGCCAGGTCGTCGTTCACAATCGCCTCCCGAGGATGCACGAGCTCTTCTCCTACAACCTCTACCCCGGCCCCAGCGCCAAGAAGGGTGTCTACGGCATCCTGCTTACCCGGGGTGCCGAGGAGGGATGGGTTACCCTCCATAGCTCCGCCGTCCGGTTGATTACGCCGTACGACAACGAGTTTACGATTATGCACGAAGGCGCCTCCGGCGGAGGCAAGAGCGAAATGACCCAGCCGCTCCACCGGGAGCCGGATGGTCGCATCCTCTTCGCGGAGAACATGGTGACCAAGGAAGAGCTCCACATCGAGCTCCTCGACACCTGCGAGCTCCACCCGGTAACCGACGACATGGCCCTCGCCCCGCCCTATCTCCAGGCCGGGAGCCGGAAGCTCTGCATCGAGGATGCCGAGGAAGGCTGGTTTCTCCGGGTCGATCACCTCCAAGAGTACGGCACCGAGCCCTTCTTGGAAGGACTCTGCATCAATCCCCCGGAACCTCTGATCTTCTTGAATATAGAAGGGCACCCGGGGTCGACCTGTCTGCTCTGGGAGCACATAGAAGACGAGCCGGGAAAGCGGTGTCCGAATCCCCGGGTGATTATGCCGCGGCATTTTATCCGGGACACGGTTCAGGAACCGGTCGAAGTCGACGTCAGGAGCTTCGGTGTCCGCACCCCGCCGTGCACCCGGGAGAAGCCGAATTACGGCATCGTCGGGATGATGCACGTCCTACCGCCGGCCCTGGCGTGGCTCTGGCGCCTGGTTGCTCCCCGGGGTCACTCGAACCCCAGCATCGTCACCGCCGAGGGCTTGAGCAGCGAAGGCGTCGGCTCCTACTGGCCCTTTGCCACCGACACCAAGGTTCGCCACGCCAATCTGCTCCTGCGCCTCATCCAGAACACCCCGGGAACCAAGTACGTCTTGATTCCGAACCAGCACATCGGCGCCTACAAGGTGGGCTTCCAGGGCGAGTGGATCGCCCGGGAGTATCTGGCCCGCCGGGGGAGCGTAAAGTTCCGGCCCGGGCAGCTTCTCGAATCGAGGTGCCCCCTCCTCGGCTACGCGCTTCCGAGCCTGAAGGTCAACGGCCAGAGCGTTCCAAAGGGGCTTCTCTGCGTCCACGAGCAGCTCGAAGTCGGCGCCGAGGGCTACGACGCAGGGGCAAAGATCCTCGAGGAGTTCTTCCACAAGGAGATCAAGAAGTTCTACACCTACGACCTCGACCCCCTCGGCAAGTCCATTATCGACCTCTGCCTGAACGGCGGAACGGTCAACGATTACGAGTCGCTGTTGGCGCTTTAGGCGATCGGCGGCGCGTCGGATTCGCAGCGTACCGCATTCGAGCCGCGTCGGATTGACAGCGCTTTTGTCGCTTCGCTATAGTTCTACCTGAGTTGGGCGTATAACTCAGTGGGAGAGTGCTACCTTCACAC
>CAYPUT010000329.1:0-1941 GCA_964413945.1 uncultured Spirochaetaceae bacterium | reverse complement strand
GGCGGACCTTCTCGACGCGACCCTTCTAATGCTTTCCCGGGACACCTCCCTCACCCCGGGGATGCCGGTGGTCCTCCAGATCGGCCCGGCCCGGTTCCCCGCTGCCCTCGACGAGGTTCGCTACCGTCTCGAGGTCGAAGGGCTCCACCGGCGGCCGGCGGAAGCCCTCGGCACCAACGAGATAGGCCGGGGGCTCTTTTCCCTCGACGGGCCACAGTGGCTCGACACCGTCCGCCGGAACCGGCGGCAGGGCTCCTTTCTGGTGCTCTCCCCCGGCTCCCTCGACATCCTCGCCGCCGGGTTTATCCGGGATCTCCGGGAATCCCACCCGGAAGCCGCCGGGCAGGTCGTCTGGCTTACCGGCCTTCCGGCGAGCGGCAAGAGCACCATAGCCCGGGCTACGATAGATCACCTCGCGGAGCTCGGATACGAGGCGGTCCACCTCGACGGGGATGTTTTTCGAGGGTACGTCTCGGGGGATCTCGGTTTCTCGGCCCCGGACCGCCGGGAAAACATCCGCAGGGCCGCCGGTGTCGCGGCGCTGCTCTCCGCCGCCGGGCATCTGGTCGTCGTCTCCTTCGTCTCGCCTTCCCGGGCCGACCGGGCAGCCGCCCGGAACCAGGTGGGCCCTGAACGGTTCGTCGAGGTACACGTCGAGACCCCCGTCGAGGTCTGCCGAAAGCGGGACCCGAAGGGGCTCTACGCCAAAGCCGATAGGGGGGAAATAGCGGAGTTTACCGGGGTCGGCGCCCCCTACGAGGCGCCCGAGGCACCCGAGATACGCATAGAGACCGGCAACACGGGGATCGCCGAAGCAGCCGACCGCATCGTGGCGCTCCTGCGGCTCCGGGGTGCCCTTAACCGTCCTGTTCGGAAAAGACCCGGCGCAGCAGATCCGTCACCCGGGCGGCCGGATCCTCTCTAATATTTAGCTCTTCGCCCTCGATCAGGATAAAGAGCCCGTCGAGCCCCTTCTCCACCACGTAAACGTCCAGGTCGTATTCCTTGTCCTCGACGAAGGGAATGCGGTTGTACTGCTCGATAATCCACTGATAGAGCGTCGCCACCCCGGTGTCGTTTATCGCCTCCTGTACCACCGGGAGAAACCGAACCGAGAGCTCGAAGCGCGTCGTCCGCTCGAAATACCGGGTTGCCGCGTCGTCGGGACCGAAGAGAATGTCCCGGGCGTCGGCGACGGTCATCTGCCGGATCGAGTTGATAAAGACCTCCGTCGCCTCCTCCGAGGCGACCTCGGCGGCACGGTTCATCCTTTCGACAAAGTCGTCCATCTGTCGCTCTAAGCCGATCTGCCGGAGGCGCATGTCTACCTCTTCGAGCTCCGGCGGCAGGGGAATAAAGAGCACCGGATTTTCCAGGAAGCCCCCTGGGGCCGAGGCAATGCTCGTGGCGTTCCGGGTGCCGACCTCCAGGGCTTCCTTGAGGCCCGCGATAATGGTCTCCTCCGAGAGCGGCTCGGGGCCCCGGAGCATCCCCTCGACAGCCGAAGAGTCGAACCCGGCGCACCCGGATACACCAACAACCAGCACGGTAAGAACGAGGGCCACCGTTGCGGCCCCGGCGACTCGGCGCCGAAAGCTTCTTTTCATCACCTTCGAAGGTAGCCCAACCTCCGGAACTTTTCTACGGCTCCCGGATCTGCTAAGTTTGCCTATGAGGGTTGAAGCATCTTTTCTCCCGGGAATCCCCGACGGCCGCGCCGAGCGGTTCTTGCGAAGCCTTTCCGACCTGCCGGAGATCGCCGGCCTCGCCATCGCCGACGTCTATATCCTCTCGGGCCTTACCCGGGACCAGGCGGCCTCGATCGCGGCCCTCTTCCACGACCCGGTTATCCAGTCGGTCGAGTTCTTCGAAGACGAGCGGCCCCTCCCGGAGGGCTCGGACGCCTGCATAGAGGTCGCCTACCGCCCGGGGGTCACAGAC
>CAYPUT010000328.1:0-1962 GCA_964413945.1 uncultured Spirochaetaceae bacterium | reverse complement strand
GATTCGTGGGCGGGTTGCAGTTCCCGCTGGCCAATGCGCTGTGGCTCGTGGAGATGCCCGGCGCCGCCAGGTCGGCGGGTTACACCTACGGCCTCGATCTCCTGGGCTCCTGCGCGGGCGCGATGCTCGCGAGCATCCTGCTGATACCCGTTCTCGGTATTCCCTCCGCCTGCGTCACGGCGACCCTGTTGAACGTCGGCAGCTTGGCGTTGCTCCTGCTCCGGCCCTCCTGACCATCCCCCCGCCTCGCTGCGTGGAAGACCGCGCTCCTCGGGAAACGCTTCGCCATGCTCGATCTACCGGAGACGACCGAATTCGGTTCCCAAGCACACCTCTTCTTCTCCCGATTCGGATCGGTCGAATCCTTTCCCTTCGGCAGTGAGGAGGCACCCCGGCGTAGACGCCGGTGGATCGCCGAGATAAAAGACCCTCTCTGGAACCGAGAGGATGATGATTGGATACCCGAGGCCGTCGCCCGGGCAGTCCGGGACCGGGCGGGCCTATCGGTCTCCCCGGAGCAGGCGCTCTGGGCCAGCCGTTTCGAGCCACGGCAAACCATATCCCGCCGCTACAGCTTCGGGCGAATTTTTCTCTGTGGCGACGCGGCCCACGAGTTCTCCCCCATCGGGGGCCAGGGAATGAATACGGGGTTCGGCGATGCCGCGGCGTCGGTCTACCTTATAGATCGAACCGGCGGCGACAGCGGTTCCCTCCCGGCGGCCCGGCGCCTCTACCGCTTCGGGAGACGCCCGGCGGCGAAGGCCGCCGCCCGGCGGGCTCGGATCTCCATGTGGATAGGAACCCGAGCCGGGCCGGTTTCTGCTCCCTTGCGAGACGCCTTCGTCCGGTGGCTCCTGGGGGGTCCCTTGCGGTCCTACCTGCCGCGGCACTTTGCGATGCTCACGCTTCCGGGGTCTCCTCCCCTGTCGGGGGAACCCTCCCCTCGAAGAGCTCCATAGTCCCGAAGAGAAGGGGCTCCCGGCGGATTTGGAAGAACCCCGACTCCCGGAAACGCCTCCGGAGCTCCTCCGGTGGCGGGTAGTCGGCGAGGCTCTCGGCGATGTAGCCGTAGGTAGTGGGGTTCCCGTTCAGCAAGAGGCCCCAGAAGCGTCCCCAGAAGCCCACCAACCAGAGGCGCGAAAAACCGTTGTGGGAGAAGTCGAGGAAGGAAAAGCGGCCCCCGGGGCGGAGCACCCGGCGAACCTCCGAAAGCGCTCGGTCGAGGTCCGGGGCGTTCCGCAAGGCGTAGCCGCCGGCTACCAGGTCGACGGAGGCGTCGGCGAAGGGAAGCCGATTCATGTCGCCCGGGGCAAAGCGGAGTCGGCCGACCCCGCGACCGACTCCGGCGGCGGCGGAAGACGCCCGGCTGTTCAGGCGATGTGTCAGGCGCCGGGCCCGGCGGAGCATCTCTTCCGAAAGGTCCACCCCGACAACCTCCGAGTCCGGATAAGCCGCCGCGAGACGCCGGGCGATATCCCCGGTCCCGCTAGCCAGATCGATGATCCGGCTGACGCCTCGAAGCCCGATCCGGCGTATCATTCGGCTCTTCCACCGTTGATCCCACCCGAAGGAGAGAAGCCGGGTAACTACGTCGTACCGGAGCGCCACGACGTCGAAGAGCTTGCGGTTAAAGCCCCGCTTCCGTTCGGCGTCCTTAAACACGCCGCGATCCAGGGGCTCGGAAAAGTGGTGTCGGGTAGTCAACTTTCTTGCCTCGCTTGCATACCGGGCGGTAAGTTACCGACACCATACGATGAGTGACAAGTCAAGGGTATATCTCCACGGCATCGAAACCGCGGTACCCCCGAGTTCTTACAGTCAAGAGTACGCCCGGGACTTTATGCGGGCTCTCCCGGTCTACACGGAAAAGCACAAACGCTTTATCGACCGCATCTACGACCGGTCGGCCATCGAGAAGCGCCACTCGGTAATCGACGACTACGGCAAATCCCCGGGGGAGTA
>CAYPUT010000327.1:0-1963 GCA_964413945.1 uncultured Spirochaetaceae bacterium | reverse complement strand
GTAGTGCCCCTCGAGGAATACACCGTCCCCTTGGGAGTGGGAAAGGTCGTCCGAGAGGGCTCCGACATCACCATCGTTGCCTACTCCAACATGGTTCCCCGGGCAGTCATAGCCGCCGAGGAGTTGGCCAAAGAAGGGATAAACGTAGAGATCGTCGACCCCCGAACCCTCGTGCCGTTGGATGTGGACATTATCGCAAAGTCGGTTAAGAAGACCGGTCGCGCGATGATTCTCGGGCAGGCCGTCTACACGGCGGGGTACGCGAGCCACATCAGCCACGAGATTGCGCGGAACTGCCTCAAGGATTTGAAAGCGCCCGTTCGAATAGTCTCCTCCTACGACGTTCCCCCTCCGATGGCCTATCCTCTGGAGGTCGAGAACATGCCCACGCCGGAGAGAGTTGTTCGTTCGGTTAAAGAAGAGCTTGGAAAATAGTGGGCCGGTAAGGCGGCCCTATTATCTTGGACGGTTCCTCGTTGCCGACCGACGGGGAGCCGTCTTTTTATATATTTCACCGGAGCGAAGAATGAAACCAGCCAGTTCGATGGAGCCTGAATACCGAGAAGAAGAAGCACCGACTCTTCGGCGCATTATCGCCCAGCGGATGACCGAGAGTAAAGTCTCGAATCCGCATTTCTACCTGACGATGGATGTAGACGTCGAAAATCTGATCTCCCATCGAGGCAGCCTGATCGAAACATACGGTCGGAAGATTAGCCACAACGATATCCTGATAAAGGCGGTCGCGAATACCTTCGAAATTCACCCGGAGTGTAACGCCTCCTACGTCGACGACAAGATCCGCTACTACGATGAGGTCAACATTTGCCTTGCGGTGGCGGTCAAGAACGGTCTTCTTACCCCGACGATTCGGGACTGCGGGGAGAAGAGCATCGGAGAGATCAACGAGGTTGCCGCCGAGTTGATAGACCGAGCGAGGAATATGCGGCTGCGCCCTCGGGAAGGAATGGGGGGGACCTTTACCCTCTCCAATCTTGGCATGCTCGGGGTCGAGGAGTTTGCGGCGATAATAAACCCTCCCCAATCGATGATTCTCGCCGTTGGTTCAATGCGAGAAGTGCCGGTGGTAAAAGATGGACAAATCGTCGTCGGCAAGCGGATGAAGATGACACTCTCCTGCGATCACAAGATCGTCGACGGAGCAACGGGTGCCGTCTTCTTAGGCGATCTGAAGAGAGCCCTCGAGGCACCGGAAAGCTTGCTCTAGGAAAAGTTGACCATCGCGATCAGATCACGGACCTTTTAGGCGACAAGGAGTGATTTGATGCAAACGGTAAAGGGAATACACCACATAACCGCGATCGCCGGGGACCCGCAGGAGAACCTCGACTTCTACGCAGGCGTCTTGGGCATGCGGCTTTCCAAGCGGAGCGTCAACCAGGACGTGCCGGATACCTATCACCTCTTTTACACAGACGGGGGCGCGAATCCGGGGACGGATCTGACGTTCTTTCCCTGGCCCCAGATGGGAGCAAAGCGGCCGGGTATTGGGCACTGGGACGAGGTCTATCTCGGGATCCCCGAAGGCAGCGTCGAATGGTGGGCCGAGCGGCTCGCCGAGGCCGGAACCTCCGCCCCGGGCCCCGCACCCGGGGCCGTCGGCGTAGTCGAAGAGCGCTTCGGAGAGAAGGTGCTTCCCTTCGAGGATCCCCACGGTATGGCGCTGGCCCTCGTCGAGGCGCCGATGTACGACGGCTTCGGCTATGAGGCCTGGGAGCACAGCAGCGTGCCGGCGGAGTATCAGATTCACAGTCTTGCCGGAGTGCGCCTCCGCGAGCGATCCGCCGGCGCCACGGAAGAGTTCTTAAAGGAAGCCCTGGGTTTTTCCGAGGGTCCGGAAGAGGGGGGCCGGCGGCGCTACGTCCTCGACGGCGGCGACAGCGGGCAGCGCATCGACCTCCGGATCGAGCCGGAGGAGTCCCGGGGTCAATGGGGTGTCGGA
>CAYPUT010000326.1:0-1972 GCA_964413945.1 uncultured Spirochaetaceae bacterium | reverse complement strand
CCCGGTCCTCCGGTCGATTATCCGAGAGGCACCCTTCTGATAGGATAGGAGCATCTAAGATGAAACAGTTTGCCGTTATCGGTCTGGGTTTTTTCGGCGTCCGAGTCCTCGAAGAGCTGCTCCAGTACGACGTCGACGTGATGCTCCTCGACCGGGACGCCGAAGCGATCGAAGCCTACAAAGACCTCGTCGGCGCCGCTTACGTCGTCGACATTATCCGAGAGGATATCATCGAAGAGCTGGTCCCGGCGGACCTCGACGCCGCGATCGTCGACCTGGGGAAGCACTTAGAGGCGTCCATCCTGGTAACCAACTACCTCAAGAAGCACGGCGTCCAACGCATCGTTGCAAAAGCCGAGACGGAGCAGCACGGCGAGATACTAAAGATAGTCGGTGCAACGGAGGTGGTCTTTCCCAATCGGGAAGCGGCAAAGCGAATCGCCTTACCACTCATATCGGCCTCTCTCTTCAACTTCGTCCCGATCGGCACCGGCCTGGTTATGGCGGAGCTGATACTGCCGGAAGAATTCCACGGCAAGACGCTTATCGAGGCGGACCTCCGGGGGCGCTTCCGGCTAAACGTAATCGCGGCCCGCCCGGCCCACTACGGTGAGTACGTCTTTGTCGACCCGAGTTACGTAATCCGCCCCGACGAGATGGTTCTGGTGGCCGGCTCCGAAGAGGATGTCGCGAAACTCTCGGGGCACGAAGTGGACAAGGAGAAAGGGCGGATGCTCTCGGGAGTTAAGAAGGCGTTGGGATGGCTCTTTCGTCAGGAATCCGGGGACGACGAATAGGCAACCCGCCTGTCGTCGCTACCGCTGGTTTATCGTGAGCATCCGGACGGTGCCCTTTAGCTCCTCGATCTCCCGTTTTTGGGCGGCGATGATGGTCATGAAGTCTTTTTCGGAGACGCCGGTCTCCCGGGCGGCCATCTGGTCTTCGATTTCCGCGTAGTCGTCTTCCGCTTCGATCCGGGCAAGGCCGTAGGAGTCGCCGTAATCCTCGACATCCAAGGGCATCAGGGGAAACTCCGGGGACTGAAAAATCTTCTGGGCGATCCGCTCCATCTGAAAGCTTGCCAAGGCGTCCGGGTCGGCAACCGTTACCGGTTCGAGGGACTGCATGGCGTCGTCGACCGCGGCGTCCCGGAAGACCATTCCGAGGCACCCGAGATCGATCTCCAGGTTCTTCCAGACCAAATCCCTGAGGCTCTCGGCGATGTCGACGTCCTCGGGAGAGTTGCCCATATTGACCACCAGGTGGGGGCGGTACGTCGACATTAGGCGCCGGGCTTCCTTCCCCGTCTTGCTGCTGATGGCGTCGACGGCGGTCAGGATCTGGCTGATGGTCGGCGTGCTACCGGGGCTCCGGTCCTTTACCACTTCCTTGAGGTATTGAGCGACCCGCTTTGCCTTCGAGTATTCGGTCTGGAGAAGACGAAAGAGGGAGTTCTTCAGCAGGCTGTAGGCGTTCAGTATCGACGGCGGCTGGGGAGTCGTGACGACGAGGCCCGCATTGGAGATCAGAAAGAAGTCCAGGACATTCAGACTGGTGCCGGACCCGAGGTCCAAGAGAATGTATTCCGCCTCGAGCTTCTGTATCCGGCTAATCAAGCTCCTTCGTTGGGACTGGAGAATGTTCCCGAGACCGGCAACGAGGACGTCCCCGGCAACGAACTGAAGGTTTTCGTAAGGAGTGTCAACTACGAGTTTGCGAAAATCAATATTCTTGTTATGAAGGAAGTGTCCGATACCGAGGTTGCGGTTCTTGATGCCGAGGTAGGTGTGGAGGTTCGAACCGCCGAGGTCTAGGTCGACAACGATGGTCCGTTTGCCGAGGGATGCGAGCACCACACCGAGATTCGCCGTTACGAAGGATTTTCCGACCCCACCCTTGCCGCTGGCAATGGGAAGAACCTTTTTGTCTTGGCTCTCTATGAATAGCACGACTTCAGAGTATACCACCGAAG
>CAYPUT010000325.1:0-1981 GCA_964413945.1 uncultured Spirochaetaceae bacterium | reverse complement strand
CTGAGGCTTATGTATCAACAGGGTTGTTGATACGTCACGCCGGGCCTCTACTGGCCGCCGGGCCCGGAGTGTTGTATTTTGGGGGTGGCGGCCGTACGGCGCCGGCCGGGTGGGCCATCGGCGACCCGGAATACACAACACGCTCTAGGAGGTGTACTATGCGCAACAAGGAATACCACGACCTCGGTCGGGTGATGGAGGAGCTCTTTTCCGCGGCGGAAAGCATCGGAACGGTCTTCTCCGAGAAGATGGGGTTCGAGAAGGAGGCCCAGGGCTTCAATTGGGACGCCAAATGGGACTTCTATCCCTTCTATTCCTATCCCCCGACGAACATCTACATCCAGGACGACCGCACCCTCGTCTTCGAGTTCGCCCTCGCCGGCTTCTCCGAGGAGTCGATTACGCTCGAGTTTAAGGGCAACTACCTTCTGCTTTCCGCGAAGGCCCATCTGGAGGAGCCCGGGGCATCGGGCGCCGGCGCCGAGGAGTCGACCGAGGGTCGCCACTACTTCAAGCGGCGCCTCAAGCTTCGCTCCATCGAGCAGCAGAGGTATCTGGTCCCGGAGGATAAGTTCGACCGGGAGGCCGTAGAGGCCACCTTTAAGAACGGCATTCTCCGAGTCGTCGTTCCGCCGAAGGTCGAGGCCGGAGACCAGGCCGGACAGACCATCCCGATAAAAACGGAGGAATAGGATGATACTCTGGCTCCTAATCGGAATAGCCATCGGCTACTTCTTTCGGCCTCAGATCCACACCTTTCTCCGCCGGATCGCTCGGATGATCGACGACAACCGCCGGGGTGGCGGCCCGCGGTACTGATTGCCGTGTATAGACTTCTCGCCACCGACGTTGACGACACCATTCTCGCTCCCGACGGCTCGCTTCCGAAGATCAATCACGACGCCCTCCTCGATCTGCACCACCGGGGCATCGTCGTTGTCCTAAGTTCCGGCCGGCCGACCATCAGCCTCCGGCAGATGGCGTACCAGATCGGCGATCCCGACGACACCGAGTACCTGATCTCCTTTAACGGCGCCCGGGTAACCTCGGCGGTGAGCGACCGTGTCGTCTACGAGCGGGTCCTCTCCCAGGAGGCCGTCGGTCGGATTATGGAATACGCCCGGCCCCGGGGCCTCTTTGTCCAGGGCTACGACCCCGAGGAGTTCCTGGTGGAATACGAGGATCCCCGGGCCGAAGCCTACGCCGCGGCGGCGAAGATGAGCTACCGGGTGGTGCCGGATCTCGCGGAGGCACTTCCCAGGGGGAGCGCCAAGCTCCTCGTCATCCACGAGGAAGAGAAAATCCCACCCCACCAGGCGGCGCTGGAGGAGCTGGCCGACGCCGCCTGGGTGACCACCCGCTCGAAGAAGCACTACCTGGAGATTGTGGCCCCGGGGGTCAGTAAGGGAACCGCCCTGCGGGTCCTGGCGGAGAAGCTCGGTATCCCCATCGAAGAGACGATTGCCGCAGGCGACAGCACCAACGACCGGGAGATGCTCGAAGCCGCGGGCCTCGGTATCGCGGTGGCCAACGCCCGAGAGGAGCTAAAAGCGGTCGCCGACGTGGTCCTGGAGCGGACCGCCGAAGAAGGGTCGATAGCCGAAGTGGCGGAACGCTACTTTTCGGGGGCCGATGGCTGATTGGCCTTACCCAGACCGTGCTACCCCGGGCCCGGGTCGAACCGGAGCCACCCGGAGGGGTGCCAAACGACCGGCTCCGGAATGCTGCGAGCTCTGCGGCCGCATCAAACCGCTTACCTTTCATCACCTGATACCCCGGAGCCTCCACAAGAAGCGGACCGTCCAGGCGCGGTTCGACAAAACCGAGCGGGTAAGCCGGGGCCTCTGGATCTGCCGCCTCTGCCACCGGCAGATTCACAGATTGTACTCCCGGCGGCGCCTCGCGGAGGAGCTCAACAGCCGGGAGCGCACACGCCCCGCTGGCCCGGTCGCACCTCGGCGAGGTTCATGGTCTCGGCGGC
>CAYPUT010000324.1:0-1991 GCA_964413945.1 uncultured Spirochaetaceae bacterium | reverse complement strand
TGACTGTCGCCAATCTGGTCTGCCATGCCGGCCACCATCTGGGTCAGGCGGGTCAGTCGGTACCGTCGCACATCGCGGCGCTGGCTGAACCCCTTTCCTGTGTGATCAACGCAACGGACATGCTTAAAGTCCAGCCGGGAGAGTACGCGGTAATAATGGGCGCCGGACCGATCGGTCTCCTGTTCACCTCCCTGCTGAGGGCGAACGGTGCTTCGAAGCTCATCGTTTCCGAGCCTTCGGAGTTCCGCCGTGCCGCAGCAAAGGACGTCGGGGCCGACATCGTGGTCCATCCCGACGACCTGCAGTTTACCATGGACAGGGAGATGCCGGAAGGCGCCGACATCGCGGTGGAGGCCGTAGGACCTCTTCTGCCTCTTGCAATAACCCTCGTACGCTCCGGCGGGCGGGTCATGCAGTTCGGCCACGACGAGACGGCTAATCCGGCTATTCCGGTGGGAGAGCTTCTGAAGAAAGAGGTGACCATCCACGGTGGGTTTATCGGACGCTACTCCTTCGAGAAGGCGGCGCGCATTATGGAGAGCGGGAAACTTCCTTTGGAGCGTATCGTCTCCCATCGAATGCCGCTTTCGAAGGTGCACGATGGTCTGGAATTACTCAGGGCCGGAAAGGCTCTAAAAATCGTCCTGTCCCCTGGGACATAAGGAGAATCAAATGAAGAAATGGCTTACCACGGACTATCCGGAAATAATCTTTGAAGACAACGAAGTCGGGCGGTTGAAGAAGCAGGTCTGGGACGCCTCGGAAGAGGAGATCGACCAGATTCTCGCCGACTACGACATTCCCTCGTCCCCGGAGATCGGGAAGGGGAGCACCTACATCCAAACCACACCCCGGGCGGAGGCGATCGAGAAGCGCAAGAAGAACGATATTCTCTTTATCCCCATCGGCGTTACCGAGAACCACGGGCTGCACAACAATACGGGGCTCGACACCTTTATGTGCACCCAGATTATCGAAGGGGTCCGGCGCAACACCGCCAAACAGGGCCACGAGTGTAACCTAACCCTGCCTCCCTTGAATTTCGGAAACCATCCGCATCATCACCTGGGAATGGCCGGGACGGTTATCGTGCCGCCGGAGGCGGTCCGGGAAGTGCTGATCTACGTGATGGCGGGGCTCTGGGACGACGGCTACCGGAAGATGGTGCTGATCAACAACCACGGCCACCTCTGGACCTTAGTGGACGCGATCCAGGAGTTCATGAAGCGCTTTCAGCTGCCGGCGGTGGTCCGGGTAATCGACTGGCACCGGGCCATCCGGGAGTTTTTCTTTGTCACCGACCGGCCGGATTCTCTTGAAACCAACTTTATCCATGCCGCGGAAGCCGAAACCTCGGTGGCCCAGCTGTTGTTCCCGGACATGATCAACATGAAATACGTTCAGGATTCGACCCCGGAACGTCTGATCGAAGATGGCCACTTCGACCTGTCGGTGGACCCCTACCGCCGGCCGAGCCGATGGAGCGAAGGGGAGGGGCATATCGCCATCGAGCGCTACGCCACCCCGGAGGGAATCGTCGGGAGCCCGAGTAAGGCAGACCCGGCAAAGGCCAAGCGGCCGATTGCGGCGATCCTGAAGTACCTAACCCAGGTCCACGACCATATCCGGCAAGCCTTTCCACCCGGGGTCTGCCCGGATCCGAAGAAGGTCACCCTACGGGATCCCAAAGAGCTCGAACCATATATGAAGGAACCGATGTCTTCGGGCTGGAAGAGCGTCCACGAGCTTCCGAAGATCGGCATTTTCGACAAGCTGTAAACCCGCGGCCGGCCGCGGCCGGAAGGAGATCCTCATGTTCAAGCTGTCCGTCGTCGTCTCGACCCACCAGGCCTCTTTCGAGGCGGTCAGCTTCAAAGGGAGCGTTGCCGAAAGCCTCGCCGCAGTTCGGGCGGCGGGGTACGACGGGGCGGAGCTGGCGGTACGCAACGCCGGAGAGGTGAGCGCCGCCGAGCTGAAGGCGCTGGCGGCGG
>CAYPUT010000323.1:0-1998 GCA_964413945.1 uncultured Spirochaetaceae bacterium | reverse complement strand
AAGATAACCTGCCAACTCCACGTTGGGCTCCTTCGAAAGAGCGTTAACGGTCTCCCGAGTCCGACTATCGGCGGCGTCGGGTAACATACCGGCAACCCGAAAGCGATGGTCGCGGAGATTGCGGGCAATCGAGAGGAGCAGCTCCATGTTCTTGGGCGGTTTGAAGACCCCAATCCAGGCCACGTAGTCTCGCCGGGAGGGTGGGTAGACCGTTGCAGATTCTGGTTCGGAGAAGAATAGCATTGGGTTAAGAATCCTCCGAACCTTTTCGGCTCCCCATCGCTCTGATAGTCGTTGCTCCTGGTAGCGATTCTGCGCGAGGATGCGTCGGCTTCGTTTGAGTCCGTACTCGTACGCCCGGGCGGCGTAACGCGGGAGCTTGTTCCAATAGCGACCGTCCGCGTCTACGTCGCTGGCAATCCGGTGCACGAATGGAACGCCCGCCTCTCGTGCCAGCTGAGCGAAGACACCTGTGTACAGCCCCGCGCAGCTTTGGACTACGAGATCCGGACGAAAGGAGCGTATTCCCCGTCTTAGAGCCGGCAACCGCCGGGTAAGGAACCGCAGCCCTCGGATTCCCTCCGTCGGAGAGTAGGTGGGAATAAGAGTGCAACCTCGGGGAAGGGCTGCCGCCAAATCCTGGTGTGCGAACTCTTGGGACACCAGAACGGCGGATTCGCATCCGAGAGCAGCGAAGCCCTCGAGCCATGCCCGGAGCTCCACGCCGGCTCCGCCGACAGGGTGGCGAGAGTCGGCAAGAAGCTTCGGAAAGTCGAAATCGAAGAACAACAGCCTCACGTCCGGCTACCCCGCTTCCCGTCCGACCGAGCAAGCGCCTGGGCATGCCTATACGCGTCAAGCAGCGCGTTTGTGTATAGCTCCGGTGAGTGGTGCTTCTCAACGTAGCTTCGCCCCCGATACCCAAGGCGCCTGAGGCCTTTACGATCGTTCCAAAGCCGACGAATCGTCGCGGCCAGAGCCCGCGCGTCTCCGGGAGGCACCAAAACCCCGCCGCCCGAAGCTTCGCAGACCTCACCGAGACCTCCGATTTCGGACACCACCACGGCCGTTTCCTGAGCCATCGCTTCGAGAATGACCATTGGCATTCCCTCATACCATAGCGAAGGAACCACCAGAAGAGCCGCCTCGCGAAACGCCTTTTGAACCTCCTCGTAGCTTTGGCGTCCAAGAAGCGTCACGTTTTCCGGCGGTGGGGACGCCGGTTCGCTAAGGTCACCGATCGTCCGAAATGGTATCTCTGGGGTAAGCCGGGCCGCATCTATGAGCACCGGGTAGCCCTTTTCGAGGCTATGGCGCCCGACGAAGAGAATGTATTGGTCTTTCTTCTGCTCCGGTCCGATTTCGGGAATCCGTACCGTATTGGGAACGCGGCGAATCCGCGAATCCGGGACCCCGGATTGTTGCAGCAGGCTCTCCTGAAAACGGGTGAGCGGCAGGAAGAGATCTACTCCCTGGAAAAAGTAGCCGCGGGAGCGGGCAATTCTTTCCCGAAAGGCGTAGGTAATGCTCTTGAAAAAACCACCCGCGCAGTCGCGGATGACGCAGGACAACGTTGAGCCGTGCCGGCATCGTTCGCAAAGCTCCCCTCGCGAGAAGAACGTACCAACCGGGCACCACAGGCGGTAGTTGTGGAGAGTCATGACAGTCGGTATTTCGAGATGCCTGATCGCCGGAAGCACGGCCCCGGTAATCAGGGGGTACAGATTGTGGACGTGAACGACATCCGGCCGGTGCTCGGCGATGAGCGCGGTCAGTTCTCGGACGGCCCCTCCCGGGAAGATAGTCGCCGAAGCCGCCTGAACCTTACCGGCAAGCCCGGCCGCAAGCTCCTTACTAGATCGCCGGTAAGCGGACACCGAGTGCCCGGCCTCGCTCAAGAGCTCCAACTGCAAGTTGAGCACGGTTTCCTCGCCACCGGAAACCAGGTAATCGTTGTGGACAAAGAGAACCCTCACCGTACCGCGGCCCAGTGACGCC
>CAYPUT010000322.1:0-2009 GCA_964413945.1 uncultured Spirochaetaceae bacterium | reverse complement strand
GACGAGCCCGGCGGAGTAGCGGCCCCGCTCCGGGAGAGAGACGTCGAGCTCCGTCGCCATCACCTTTTCGAGAAACCTGTGGGGCAAGGCGGTCAGAATTCCCGCTCCGTCGCCGGAGTTCTTGTCGCTTCCGACGGCCCCCCGGTGGGTCATGTTGATAAGAACACTCTTCGCCTTCTCCACGATGTCGTGGCTCCGGCGCCCTTTGATATCTGCGACAAAACCGACGCCGCAATTGTCGTGCTCGAAGTCGGGGTGATAGAGGCCCTGCCGGCCCGGGCGTTGTCGATAACTCATTGTCTGCTCTCCTGAAACCTCAGTGAGAGTAACATGCAAATTACGTGCCAGAGCAGAAATAGCGGGTAATTACATCGATTTTGGAGACAATAGAAGCCGAAAACGACGATTCCGTAGGAAAAGTCCTACATGAATGTAGCCTCAGGGACGCAAAATCTTACATTTCGGTAGCGCCGGCGCCGGCCTCGCTACATAATCTCTAAGAAGGGGATCACCGAGAGCTCGAGACCCCGACGGAGGGTTCGACGAACGGCTTCCGCGAGGACAACCCGGGCGTCTCTCAAGGCGGGGTCCTCCTGGGTGACAATCGGATGGTCGTGGTAGTACTTCGAGAAGACCCTCCCGACCTCGTAGAGGTAGTTGACTATCACCGAGGGGTTCAACCCTTCCGCGGCCTGATCGAGCATATCCGGAAAGTCACCGATCATTTTGATGAGCTCCCACTCGTCGTTCTCCCTCAGGACCTCGGGGTCGATATCGCCTACCGCGGGTACCTCTTCGCCGTATTTGCGCATCATGCTCGAGATCCGGGCCCCGGTGTACTGGAGATAGGGACCGGTATTCCCGGTAAAGGAGAGGGATTCCTTCGGGTCGAAGATCATGTCCTTCCCGGGGTTGGTTTGGAGGACGTAGTAATGTAGGGCCCCGAGGGCGATGGCCTCGGCGGTCGCTTCCGGGTTCTCGATGAGCGATTCCCGCTGTTTCTCCCGGATCTCCTCCAGCGCGAGTTCTTTGAGGCCATCCAAGAGATCGTCGGCGTCTACGACCGTTCCCTCCCGGGACTTCATCTTCCCTTCCGGGAGGTTCACCATTCCGTAGGCGAGATGAAAGAGAGAGTCGGCCCATTCCATCCCGAGGCGGTTGAGAACGCTAAAGAGGACGGTAAAGTGGTAGCGCTGTTCCGAGCCGACGACGTAGACCAACTGGTCGAAGGGCCACTCCCGGTAGCGGGTCATCGCGGTACCGATGTCCTGCGTCAGGTAGAGGGAGGTACCATCGCCCCGGAGAAGAACCTTCTTGTCGAGGCCGATATCTTCCAGATCCACCCAGATGGTGCCTGCATCATCTTTGTAGAAGGCACCCTCTTCGAGGCCCCGTAACACCTCGGTTCGTCCCGCCTGGTAGAGGTCGCTCTCGTAGTAGATCTTGTCGAAGGAAATTCCCGTGCGCTCGTAGGTCGCGAGAATCCCCGCCATGGTCCATCCGTTCATGGTCTTCCAGAGAGAGACAACCTCGTCGTCCCCCTCTTCCCAACGCTGCAAGAGCCGGCGGGCTCGCTCCTCCGCGTCGGGGTTCTCCTTGGCCCACTGGTTGAACTTTACGTAGTAGTCCCCGACGAAGTGGTCCGGCTTGGTAGCCGTCGACTCGGGGGTGGCGCCGTCGGAGAACTTCTCGTAGGCGAGCATCGACTTACAGATGTGGATGCCCCGGTCGTTGATAAGGTTTACCTTCCGCACCTCCGCTCCGGCAGCGTCGAGGATCCGGGAAATGCTTTCACCGAGGGCGTCGTTCCGCAAGTGCCCCAGATGGAGAGGCTTATTGGTATTCGGCGCCGAGAACTCGACCATTATCCGGCGACCTGCCCGGGAATCCGTCTTGAGGGCTTGCCCCGCGAAGAGAGCCGCAAGCACCGCCGAGGCGTACGCCGGCCGGGAGAGCCGGAGGTTCACATAGGGCCCGGCGACCTCGAGGGATCCCCGGGCGCTTTCGCC
>CAYPUT010000321.1:0-2009 GCA_964413945.1 uncultured Spirochaetaceae bacterium | reverse complement strand
TCTCCGGCTGAACGTTCTCAGGCACGGTTACCTCCGGGAGCAGCTCCTCGATAATCGAGCGCTTTCCCTCGTGCTGGGGAGGCAACATCAAGTCCGCACCGAGGCGCTCGAGGGGCTCGTCCACGGCAAACCCCGGGGGATCGGTCGCTACCTCGAAGAGAATTCCGCCGGGTTCCCGGAAGTAGATCGAGTGGAAGTAGTGACGGTCGATACTCGGGGTGACGTTTAACCCCCGCTTCAGGAGCCGTCCCCGAATATCCACCTGTTCCGCGTCGGAGCCGACCCGCCAGGCGACATGGTGGATGGCCCCGGCGCCCATGCGGCCCTCCGGGGAGGTCGGCCGGCAGAAGATGTCCACGACCGCCCCGGCCGCGTCCCCGGGGCTCCGGCGGTTGCGGTAGCGAAACACCTCGCCCCGGCTCTCCCCCTCCTCGAAACCGAGCTCTTCGGTCAACAGGGAGGCGGTCCCTTCATACCCCCCGACGGCGAGACCCACGCCGAGAAAGCCGCGGATGGTATGTTCCGGAGGGACGGAGGAAGATATCCACCCTTCCCGCCCCTCTTCCGGGTTTTCGACGAGCTCGAGGGCGACCCCGTCGGGGTCGTGGAGACAGAGAACCCGCTCTCCGAAGGGTGTTCGCCGGTCCTGGGGCTGGAGTCCGAAGGCCGAGAGTCGCTGCTTCCAATACCAGAACGATTCCGGGACCAGGGAGAAACGCACGGAAACGGCCTGGCCGATCCCCGGGCGCCCCCGGGCGGCGGCGGATCCCCAGGGAAAGAACGTAAGGATGGTCCCCGGTGTCCCGTGGTAGTCCCCGTAGTAGAAGTGGTAGGTTCCAGGATCGTCGAAGTTCACGGTCTTCTTGAGGAATCGAAGCCCGAGCACGCCTCCGTAGAAATCGAGGTTTTCCTGGGGATCCGCCGCGATCGCGGTAATGTGGTGTATGCCTGCCGAGGTAGTCGCCATATAAGTTCCTGACCTGTAAGGTACAAAAACCTCGGTAAAAGGAAACTGCCGGTGGCTCCGGGAAAGAACGTAGAGCTTCTGGGGTTGTGGACGAAACCCTCTTTCGGATATCCGATGTCTTAACCGGAGGGCCTCTTTGCGAATAGCGGCATACTCCTCGGTACCCTCGGCGAGCTCCGCGTACCCATCGAGGAACTCCAGACGCCCTTGAATCGTCTCGGGATCGTCGCCGTTGGGGTGCTCGGTCGCCTCGAGCTCGACGGTAGGCCCCCCGACGCTCCCGTTTATACCCAAAAGCTCCCGCAGCTCCCCGACGGTATAGGTCTCCCGGTGATCTATTCCCTTCAGCCGGTCGATCCGGGCCTTCAGGTGGTGCAGATCCCGGGCGTTCTCCTGATCCGGGCCGAGGCCGTCTCGAACCATCTCGTTGACCACGAGAATCCCCTCCGGCCGCAGAACCCGGAACAACTCCTGTAGCACCTCTTCCGGCCGTCGCACGTGGTGAAGGGCGTTGGAAATGGAGACGGTGTCGAAGGAGGCGTCGGCTACCTCGAGGTGGTGGATATCCCCCTGTTGAAAGAAGACATTGCCGTAATGGCCCTCGAAGAGACCCCGGGCCGTAGCGAGGCTCCCCTCGTCGACGTCGATACCCAGGGCGCTCCGGTAGCCGCCGGCCGCCTCGAGGAGACGCTCGGCAAACTCCCCCTCTCCGCAGGCGACGTCCAGGTAGTCGCCGAGGTCCCGGGAGGCAAGGTAGTCCTCCAAGACGCCCACGGCTATCTAGGCGGCCCGGGGCCGAACCACAGCGCCGAGGGCTTCCTCGATGAGCTCTTCGGTTGACCAATCGGAGAGAGTCCGGTCTCCGAGAAGGCGCCGCCACCGTCGGGCACCCGGGCGTCCGTGGAAGAGCCCCATCATGTGCTTGGTGATGTTATACCGGTTTATGCCCTCGGCCTCGGCGGCCCGTATGTAGGGCACCATCCGGCGGACCGCCCCGGCGGCCCGGAAAAGGTCCGAGCCAGGCTCTCCGGCTCCGGCGGTC
>CAYPUT010000320.1:0-2024 GCA_964413945.1 uncultured Spirochaetaceae bacterium | reverse complement strand
CTCGACGACTCCGATCAAGAAATTGACATCTTAGCCGGATCGGACTAACCTGGAACCACACACGCGCATGTTTCCGAGGTTCCGGCCGCCAAGCTCCACTTAAGGTGGGCATCTTGCCTTCGGGGCCCGTAATGCTGTTAACGACTGAGGTCTTCTATGTTTAAATCCGCTATTGTCGGCGGCGTCCATCCCTCGTACCGGAAGGGGCTTTCCTCTTCCCGGGCAATCGAGGACGCCCCGGTACCGCCGAAGGTTTCGATCCCCCTCTCTCAGCACCTTGGGGCCCCGGCCACCCCGGTGGTATCGAAGGGCGACGAAGTCACCCCCGGGATGCTCCTCGCCGAAGCTCCCAAGTTGATTTCGGCGAACGTTCACTCCCCGGTTGCCGGAAAGGTTAAGAGTATCGTGAACAACCCCATGCCCGGCGGGGGTCTCGCCGACTATATCGAAATAGAAACCGATGTCGATGCCACCGTCGCGCACCAGTGGGAGACCCGAGACGTGGATCTTTCGGCTGTCGACCGGAAATGGTTATCCCGGATAATGCGGGAAGCCGGTATTGTCGGCATGGGGGGGGCCACCTTCCCGACGGACGTGAAGTATTCGCCGCCGCCGCCGGCAAAGCTCGATACCTTTATCTTGAACGGCGCCGAGTGCGAGCCCTACCTGACCTGCGACCACAGAATGATGGTCGAGAAGGCGGCGGAGATCCTCCGGGGCATCGCCCTTGTCCGCGCCGCCTTTTCCTTCAAGCGAGTTATTATCGCGATAGAGAAGAACAAGCCGGACGCCGTCGAAGCCTTCCGGGAGGCTCTCCGGGCCGCCGAAGAGCCGGATATCGAGGTGGCTCCCCTGAACGTTCTCTACCCCCAAGGGGCGGAGAAGATGCTCATAAAGGCCGTGACGGGCAAGACGGTTCCCGCCGGAGGGCTTCCCTTCGAAGTCGGGGTGGTTGTATCGAACGTCCAGACCATCTTCGCGCTCTACGAAGCGGCCTACCTCGGAAAGCCGCTGGTTCAGCGTGTGTTGACGGTATCCGGGGGGGGCATCAAGGAGCCGAAGAACATCAGAGCCCTTGTCGGCACGCCGATTGCGGGTCTGGTGGACTTCTGTGGTGGCTACTCCAAGGAGACGACGAAGGTTGTGGCCGGAGGCCCGATGACCGGTACCGCCCTTCCGACCCTCGATTACTCCGTAACGAAGGGCCTCTCCGGGCTGCTCTTCCTTACACAGAAGGACTTCCCCGACGAGCTTCCCTGCATCCACTGCGGCCGGTGCGTCGACGTCTGTCCCATGCGCCTGATGCCGCTGAAGCTCGCCGCCTTTGCCAAGGCGGGGAAGTTCGAAGAGGCAAAGGCGACGAACCTGGCCGACTGTTTCGAGTGTGGAGCTTGCGCCTGGGGATGTCCCTCCCACATCCAGTTGGTCTCCTGGATCAAGTACGCCAAGAACTACATAAGGGTGAAGGGGATCTAGATGAGCAACAGCAGTAACGAGGGATTCGTCCTTCAGACCGCACCCCACGCCCACGATACGGCGAGCGTTCATAGGATTATGCACCTTGTAAACCTCTCTCTGGTGCCGGTCATCGTTATCTCGGCGATGTACTTCGGTGTCCAGGTTCTCGGGCTCTACGCCGTCGCGATCGTCGCCTGCCTGGCTACGGAAGCGGCGATTAAGGCAGTGCGAAAACAGAGTTGGAAGAGCGTCCTCGACGGGAGCGCGATCGTGACGGCGCTTCTCTTGGTGATGGTCCTCCCCCCGGCGGTATCACCGATCCTGGTGGCCCTGGGTTCCGTCGTGGCCATCGCGATCGGTAAGGAGGTCTTCGGCGGAATCGGCCAGAACGTCTTTAATCCGGCGCTGGTCGGCCGGGCCTTCCTCGCGGCGGCCTACCCCGTTCAACTGACCACCTGGACGGCGCCCCGGGAGGTCTTTGGGTTTCTCCCTCCCTCGCGAACCTTGAGCGCTGCAGCAGATGCCGCAGCGGGAGCCACGCCCCTGGCCGCCGCACGGTTCGAATC
>CAYPUT010000319.1:0-2035 GCA_964413945.1 uncultured Spirochaetaceae bacterium | reverse complement strand
CCTCTTGAGCGAGCAGTACCGCCACCTTGCCACCATCATAGATCTTGAATACGCGATTAACCGGCACATCCGCGGGCCGGAGAAAGGACCTCTAGGATGAAGAAATCTCGAATCATAACCGTGGCAGTTGTCGCCCTGAGCATCGGCGCGGCCGCCTTCGCCGTGCTCTCGGCATCCGGTGGGGGACCCGGTGGACGAAGCGGCGGAGCACCCGGCTCCCCCGGCGGTCCGACCGCCGAGCAACCGGTCCAGCAATACGCCGTCCGGATCGCCGTCGTCGAGGAGGGTACCATCGAGGCTAGGACCAAGCTCAACGGCGAGGTTGTACCCCGGGTCAGCGTCGAGGCGCTTCCGGAGGTCGGCGGCACGGTCCGGCAGATTGTCGTTGAGGTCGGCGACCGGGTTTCCGCCGGGGATGTCCTGGCCTACGTTGATCCTTCCCGGCCGGGCACCCGCTTCCAGGCGAGCCCGGTAACCGCACCGATCGGCGGGACGGTCACGGCCATCTACGTCGACGCCGGCTCCACCGTCGGCCCGACTACCCCGGTCTTGCGCATCGGAACCCTCGACGCACTCGAAATAGTCGTCGACGTTCCCGAGCGCTTCGTCGGCGCCATAGGCCCGGATACCGCCGGGACTGTGGTTTTCTCTGCCTTTCCAGACCAACCCCGGAGCGCCCGGGTTGCCCGATTGAGCCCGGTCCTCGACCCCTCTTCCCGGTCGAAGGAGGTGGCCTTCGCCTTGAGTCCTCCCTGGGAGGCCGTCCAGGCGGGAATGTTCGCCGAGGTAACCCTGGTAACCGAGAGGCGCACCGACGCCCTGACGGTTCCCGTCGCGAGCGTCGTCCGTCGGGCTAACCGGGAGTCGGTGTTCGTCGTCGAGGAAGAAACCGCCCGTTTGGTTCCCGTGGAAACCGGAATCTCGGCGGACGGCCGGGTGGAAGTTCTTACGGGGCTCTCCCCGGGCCGACGGGTGGTCGTCGAAGGGCAGAACCTCCTGGAAGACGGCTCTCCGGTCCGGGTCGTCGGGGAGAACGAAGGAGACCGGTCGTGAACTTCGTAGACATTGTCGTCCGGAAACCGGTGACGATGCTGGTAGTCTTTCTGGTGGCTGCCGGTGTCGGTATCTTTACCGCCGGGAACATCCCGATCGACCTGTTTCCCGAGGTGGAGTTCCCGGTTATCGCGGTGGTAACGACCTACGACGGCGCCGGCCCCCGGGAGATCGAGGAGAACGTCACCCGGGTGGTCGAGGGCTCCCTCGCCAACGTCAGCGGCATCGACACGATAAGCTCGACCTCCTCGGAGGGGAACAGCGCCGTCATCCTCGAGCTCTACTGGGATGTGGACCTCGCGGAGGCGACCAACGAGGTCCGGGATCAGCTCGAGCTTATCCGGAACGCGCTCCCGGAGGATGCCGACGACCCCCGCATCTTCAAGTTCGATCCCTCGGCGCTCCCGATTCTCGATGTCGCGGTCCGGGGTGACCGCTCCCCCGAGGAGCTCCGGGCCCTCGCCGAAGAGCTCGTCCAGTCCCGCCTCGAGCGCCTCGAAGGGGTCGGCGAGGCTGCGCTCCGGGGCGGCCGGGAAGAGGTTATCCGGGTCGACCTGATTCAGACCCGCCTTGCGGCCTTTGGCATTACCGTCGGCGAGGTTGCCCGGATGATCGGAGCCCAGTCGAGCGACGCCGGCGGGGGAACCATCGAGGAGGGCTCCCGACTCCTCTACGTCCGGACCACCGGCCAGTTTAGGAGCGTCGAGGATGTGGCCGAAACGGTGGTGGCCTATACCCCCCGGAGCACCACCCTCGCCTCCGCAAGCCGCGGGCTCCGGCCGGTTCTCCTCTCGGAGATTGCCGAGGTCTACCGCGGGTACGAGGACCCGAGCCGAATCGTCTACGTAAACGGCGAGCCGGGGGTTTACCTCGCGATCCGGAAGGAGAGCGGGACGAACTCCGTGGAGGTCGGCGACCTGGTAAAAGCGGAGATCGACCGGATCAACCCGACCCTACCGGGGGACATCACCCTCGAGGTGGT
>CAYPUT010000318.1:0-2066 GCA_964413945.1 uncultured Spirochaetaceae bacterium | reverse complement strand
AAGGGGTAAATGCGCGAGCCTGGTGCTCCCACGCCTCCCGAACATCAACATCAACCAACTCACCAAACGCCATCTGTGCACCCCTCTTCGCTCACTCCGGCCACGGTTCGGAGTCCAACCGGCCCGCTTCAACTGTCTCTTTCTGCCACTCCGACCACTCCCGCCGATAGCTGGCCGCGCAAACCTCGACGTCCATCGTGTATTTCCGCAGGATAGGTAGCTGCCGGGTGATGGTCGATCCGGCAAAGGTGGAGATGACGAGCTTGGGAAAGCCCTCGATAGCCCGGGCCGCCTCGTAGAGCCCGTCCAAGTCCCCTTTCGCGTCGTCATAGAGCTCCACGCGATCACCCTCCGGCTCCTCAAAACAGCTGGATGCCGCCTCGAGTACCCGGGGATTACGGAGGACGTGGATCGCAGTCATCACGATTGCGTCCTCGAGCATGCGCTCCACCGTTGGAATCCAAACGACCCGCCGGGTATCGGGGGGAGCGTCTGAGTAAATGTCGTGCGACATCAGGATCCACGCGGGTCGAGAGTTCTCCGAAAGGTAGAGGACATGCGACGGGGTTATTCCACCGTGGTACGAACTCGCCCTGCCCACAAGAATCTGCGCTGTCATCGTCGCCATCTGCTGTCCCTCCTCAAGGAAGCGTTCCGTGCTCGAGGCGATACTCGTAGGTCGATTCGACCGGGCATCGGTTAACGATAGTCTCTTCTTCCGCCGGGTACCACGCGGGGTCGTCCTTTGGCGGCACCATCGTCCAGTACACCAGCTCTCCGTCCCGCAGGTAAGTGATCTGCCGATGATAGAATCTCCCCGCATACCCGTTCTCCCGGATATGCCGGACCGTTTCCAAGAACAACCCGCGATCCACCCGGTCTCCAACGATGTATTCGTGGGGCCAGGTTTCGGCATAGGTCTTAGCGAATACCCACTCAACGTCGCGGAGGAAGCGCGCGACCGGCTCGGGCCATTCCGCGGACGATCGGTCATTCAAACACATCGAACCACTCCTCGAGGTGCTCCCGCCACCGGCCGAGTTCCTCTTCGAACTCCCGGTACTCCTCGGCGCCGACGATGGCTCCCCGCTCCACGACGTAGCCCTCGGGGCGGGCCACCAGGTCGACGATTACGTGGTGTACCTCCGGCGAGTCGCCGATCCGGTAGCGGCCGCCGAGCCGCAGAGTGCGCCAGAGAGACTCGTCGAAGGGTTCCGACCAGTCGTCGTCGCCGGTGGGTAGCGCCTCTTCGGCGTTTTCCATGGCGTCGGCGTAGGCAGCCAGGGCCCAGGGCGGGACCAACACCCGGTCCCAGTTGACGCTTAAGTCGCTGGTGCTCCTTGGGCCGCCGAGGCGCGTCACATAGGGGATCCCCGGGCTCCGGAGGATGCGCCCCTCGAGGGTGGTTTCGTAGTAGGTGTCGTAGTGGCTCTCCCGGACCCGGGGCACCCGGTGCACCACTTCCGCGTCCCTCGGCAGGGCGCTTGCCAAGAGGCGCAAAGCGTAGGCGGCGTCGCCTTCGGGCGTGATGCTCGCCGAAAGCCAGCTGCTCCTGCCCTGCCAGACGAGCTCGTCGGCCTGCCGCACCTCCAGCGCCAGGTCGTACTGATACGCACTAACCGTCCGGCTCGAGACCGTCGTCCGGCGGAAGCTCTGGGACTGAAAGAGCGATGTTGATGCCCGGGTCGCGACGTAGGCTCCGAGGCTCGCGCTGCTGGAAGAAAAGGATGATGCGGAGCTATCACTGGTCTGATCCACCTGGGTGCTGACGCGCTCCACTCTGTAGCCGGAAAGATGTAGCTCCATGCGGTAGGCATCCCCGGCTTCGGCGTCTGCGGCCGCTCCCTTGCCGATAACCTCGTACCCCCGCCGGGAGAGGATCTCCCCGGCGCTTACCGCCAGGACTTCCTCCAAGGGTGATAGGGACCCCGGCAGATACGGGACATCAAGGCTCACGTCGACCACTATGGGCGTATCGAGGGAAACCCGCTCCGGCTCTCCGGCATCATCCAGCCAGGGCCGCCAACTCCGGGGCGGGACGGTGGCACACCCTGCGAGCACGAGCA
>CAYPUT010000317.1:0-2088 GCA_964413945.1 uncultured Spirochaetaceae bacterium | reverse complement strand
AAACTGGGCGGCGTAGAGATTTCCCAGGGCATAGGTCGGAAAGTAGCCGAAGCCCCCCATCGACCAGTGAATGTCCTGAAGCACGCCGTCGGCATCCCGCTCCGGCGCGATCCCCAAGAGCTCCATCGACATCGCCCTCCAGGCGGCGGGGAGCTCAGATACCTCCAACCGCCGGGTGATCAGCTCGATTTCGAGGCGAAACCGCAAGATGATGTGAAGCCCGTAGGTAACCTCGTCGGCCTCCACCCGGATCAGGCTGGGGGCTACCTTGTTGACGCCTCGGAAAAAGGCGTCCTGGTCGACGGAATCCAGGGCTTGGGGAAACAGCTCCTTCAGCCGAGGGAAGTAGCGACGCCAGAAGCCGCGGCTCCGCCCGACAACGTTCTCCCAGAAGCGGGACTGTGACTCGTGGATCCCGAGAGAGGTCCCCTCGGCAAGAAGCGAACTTCGGAGCGACTCTTCGAAGCCCATCTCGTAGAGGGCGTGCCCCGCCTCGTGGATAGTGCCGAAGATGGCGGTCTGGAAAAGATCCGGGTTGTACCGCGTGGTAATGCGAACGTCGTCGAAGCCGAGGGTCGTCGTAAAGGGATGGGTCGAAACATCCAACCGGCCCCGGGAGGAGTCGAAGCCCAGGGCTTCGAGGATCTCGCGGCTAAACCGCTCTTGGGTCCCGACGGCGAAATCGCGGTGGAGAAAGGCGTCCTCCACCTGCGTCGCCCCCCGGATTCTATCGAGGAGGCCCGAGAGCCCCTCCTGAAGGCCGTCGAAGTTCCGCTGGACCTCCGAGGTCTTCATTCCCGGCTCGAACTCGTCGAGGAGCGGGTCGTAGGGATGCTCCTCGAACCCGAGGAGGTCGGCCTTCTCCCGGACGAGCCGCAGGATCTCGGTAAGCGCCGGCTCGAAGCCGGAAAAATCGCTCGCCTTACGTGCCGCCTGCCAGACCGCCTGCCCCTTGCTCGTTTCTTGGGCAAGCGCCACGACGAGGCGCTCCGGAAGCTTGGTGGCATGGATGTAGCGCCGGTAGGCCTGCCGCAAGAAGGCCCGGTCCGCCGCCGGAAGCGAGAGGTCGCCCCCGGGCTCTTCGTCGCCGGAGTCGAGGGCCGCGAATGCTTCGGCGTTTCTCTCCTCGACAACCCGCCGATGGATGAGCGCCTGGAGCAGGCTGATCTGCTCAGAGCGCTCGCCGATCGCCCGGGAGGGCATGTAGGTCTCCTGATCCCATCCCAGTACGGCCGCCGTGTGGGCGAGAAGACAGACCTCCCGGTCGTTTTCTCGCAGCAGCCCGAGGGCCTCGGTTCGTTTCATCAACCACCTCGCTTAGCAGACGTCGAAGCGTCTAGTGAACGTCGTACCGGCTCCCGCCGATAAACTCCCGAAGAATGGAGTCGGTAGGGACCATCCCTTCGGCGTCGACGTCCGGAATTTCTTTAAGAAGCTTGTCGACCCGGAGGGCCCTCTCGTAGGCATCCCGGCGCTCCGGATCTTCGGCGAGCTTTGCGACAAAATCCGAAAACCGCTCCGCGAGCCGGGGCTTTAGAATCAACAGCTCGTAGGGCAAAAAGGTATTGATAATGCTCTCTGCGGTCCGAAGCCGGGAGATAATGTAGCGAAGCTCACTCCGACGGACCAGGTACCAGTGCAGGAGGGTCTGCCAGGGATCGTAACTTCTAAACTGCATGTCCCGAACCATCCGGCGCAAGAGGCGCACGTCGGTCCACCGGATAAAGCGACGATCATCGTCCTTTACCTGGGCCAAGGTTTCCAAGTAGAGCCGGTATTTTCTCTCCTCCGGGACCGAAGCCGTTAGCTCCTCAAAGAGGCCGTGGTGGCTGTCGATTAGGACGATGTCGCTCTCGTCGAGCCGGAGGCTCCGGGCGTCGGGAACCCGGCGGCCCTGCTTGAAGTCGTACTTCGGCAGGGCCACCTCCTTCCCCGCGAGAAGCTCTCTAAGGTGTAGGTCGAAGAGCCCGAGGTCCAGGGCCTGGGGTGTCTCGAAGTCGTAATCCCCCCGGGGGTCCTGGGGATGGGTCTCGAGGTCGAAGAAGTAGTCGTCGACGCTTATGGGCACCAGGCGCCGGCCGGAGCCCT
>CAYPUT010000316.1:0-2097 GCA_964413945.1 uncultured Spirochaetaceae bacterium | reverse complement strand
CCGCCTCGAACCGCATGAGGCCGGGAAGCTGCCGGGCCGTTAGGACAAAGAGCCCCCCGACACCCGCGAGAAAATAGAAGGAGGACTTTAGCTTGCCCCCCTTTCTCGCCGCGAGAGCCACTCCCTTATGATACATCAGTAGGCGGAGGAACATGATGCCGAACTCCCGGTAGAATATCAGCATCAGCGTCCAGACCGGCATAACATCCGCCTGGGCGAAACAGATAAAGTAGGTAAGGCGCGCGAGGACGTCGGCGAAGGGATCGAGGAGCTTTCCGATATCGGAGCCCTGGTTTCGGGCCCGAGCAATCGCGCCGTCGGCAATGTCGCTGACTTCCATCACCAGAAAGAGCAGCCAAACCAGAGCCGGAAAGATCAAAGAGTCGGAGCCGGTCCACTCGGGGAGGAAGAAGAACACGAAGAAGAAGGGGGCAAGGACGAGCCGGCTGGATGTCAAGGCGATGGCAAGGTTCACCTGTTAATGCTATGTGGGCACCGGCGGGGTGTCAAGCAAGGCGATTGGCACGAGGATGGACATGACGCAGGGCCACCCTCCCGAGTATGCTATAGGGAGTGGGCGATATGCATTATCACACCTCTCCGGCGTCTCTCTCCCGGTCAATCGGCATCGTGACTCTGTCCGCCTTTGGGGTGAATAGCGCCTGCGTGCTGATCTTCGGTCTACTGGGGAACCTGGCCGGCGGGCAGGTAGTCGGCGCCCTTATCGGGACCGTCTTCGTCCACGTGGTAATCCTTCTCGGACTCTTCTACAAGCGGGACGACTTCCGAGCAACGGAAACGGGGCGCCACCTCGAAGGGGTAAACTTTGCCAACGTGCTGACCATCTTGCGGATAAGCGCCGTGCCTACCCTGCTCTTCTTCGTTGTCCACGGCCGCCGGCCGCTTTTCGCCTGGGCATCGATCGTACTTGCGGCAATCGTGTTCCTGACGGATCTCTTCGACGGACTGATTTCCCGCCACGCCCATCAACGAACGGTTATCGGTGTCTACCTCGACAGCGCCGGGGACTACGCCATTCTGGTGGCCAGCGCGGTTGCCTTGAGAGTCTACGGGCTGATTCCCCCGTGGTTCTTTCTGGTGGTGATGGGACGCCTCGGGCTTCAGGTTACCTTCGTGATCGTCGAGGTAGCCGTAATCGGCTCCGCCCGGCGGGGCACCAACCTAATCGGTAAGGCGTCGGTCTTTGCCATGATGACGTCCTTTGCCCTGGCGTTGGCGCACACGGTGTGGGAGATTCGGCTTCTGGATCAGGGCAGCCGCTACGCCGAGTACGTTACCGGAGCCGTTCTCGCGTTATCGGCGTTGGACAAGGTGCGGCTCTTCGTCACCCGCCTTATGGAGCACCGGCGGCACCGGTACCACCCGGATTAGCCGACAATTGCCGAGCGCACGTCCCGTTGAAGCATGGCGTCGTCGTTCGCCCGAAAATAGGAGTAGAGTACCCGGTAGCCCTTCGACAAGCGGCCGTTGATCAGGCTCCGGACTTTCTCGTCGAGGTCCCTCTGGGAGTCGAACACGAGTTGGCGCTCCTTACCCTGCCGGAGGCTACCGCCGGAAACGACGGTGACCGTGTAGGGAGAAAAGAGGTGCCCCTGCCGATTGTGCATCGAAAAATAGGCGAGCTCCCCGTTTGGCTTTTCCCGGACCAGAGTGACCATCATCTGTCACTTTACCTATCGTCTAGAGCTGCCTATAAGATAACACCTCGTCGCTCTCCGGCCGCAGGATTACCGAGTAACGCTCCATCAGGAAGGGACGAAAGGTCACCGTCTCGACTCTCCGCCGAGTTACCCTGTCGATAAGCGGCACCGGATCTCCTACGCCGGGAACCTCCCACTCGTCGACCGGCCGGCCCCCGTCGTCGAGGCCGACCAAGGATAGGATTCGGTAGCCCTTTACAAAACCCAAGACAAACAAGGGGTCGGGAAGCTCCACGATTTCGGCCTGAACGGTTACCAGGCTCCCCTCCAGCCCGATGAGGCCCCACATATCCTGCGATCCGGCATCCGCGGCGTCGACCTCGAGGGACACCGAGCCGGAGGATACCAGAACCCGTATGACCGCCGCCTCGCCGGC
>CAYPUT010000315.1:0-2140 GCA_964413945.1 uncultured Spirochaetaceae bacterium | reverse complement strand
GGACGTCGATGCCGACTCGAGCTCCCACCACGTCTACGGTAAGGCGGAGCAGGCAAGCCAACGGGACGTCTGGAACTTTATCGATTCCCAGCATCGCTGCTCCCGGTTGATGATGGGCATCTGCGAAGGGCGTGACGGGGGATGGACCGCTTGGCCGCCCCACGAGCACACCGCCGAGCGGGAAGAGGTTTACGTCTATTTCGACATGGCCGGCACCTTCGGAATCCAGTGCGTCTACGACGACCTTCGGGATCCCGGAGCCGCCGTCATTGTCCGGGAGGGGGACGTCGTCTCGATACCCGGGGGCTATCACCCCAACACCGGGGCTCCTGCGGGACGCATCAAGTACGTATACTGTATGGCCGCCACGACACCCGGGGCCAGAGATTTTATGGACCTTCGCATACAACCAGAGTTTGGAGACAAGTTCGAATGACAGAAAAGCACAAGTACGCCCAGAGCTCCGCCGTCTACTTTAACTACACTCTCGAATACGCGATGCGCGATCTGACCCGCCTTGGCTACGACGGTGTGGAAATCTGGGGCGGCAGGCCTCACTTCTACCGGGACGACCTCGCCGGCGCCATTCCCCGGTTCAAGGACTTCGTTGCCGAGACGGGAATGGAGATCTGCAACTTTATCCCGGCTCAGTTTCGCTATCCGTCGCTCTTGTGTTCCCTCGACGAAGGTATCCGGAAAGACAGCGTCGGCTACGTCGCTACCGCGATGAAGAACGCCGCGGCCCTGGATGTGCCCTCTGTTAGCCTCTGCCCCGGGATGGTCCCCTGGGACCAGGACCTGCAAGCCGGCCGGAAGAACCTGATGAAGAGCTTCCGGGAGCTCGCTTCGATCAACGGCGACTACGGCCGGAAGCTCCTTATCGAGCCGGCCCACCGCTTCGAGACCAACCTTATTCTGACCATCGACGACTGCATCGAGGCGATGGATCAGTTGAACGACGAATCCTTCGGTATTCTCTTGGACGTCGGCCACTGCCACGTAAACGGAGAGGATCTCCCGGACGCGGTCCGGAAGGCATCGGCGTATCCCCTCCATATTCACCTGGACGACAACCGGGGCGACATGGACGCCCACCTGATTCCCGGGGAGGGCACCATCGATTTCGACGCCCTGGCGAAGGTCCTCGAGGAGATCGACTACCGCGGCTTTATTTCGGTAGAGATCGGCGGCGGCTACATCATGGACCCGGCGGCTGCCTGCAAGACCTCCTTGGAGCGGCTCCGCCGGCACTTCGGGTAGGATGATGCAGCCGGGCGTCCCGGGCTCAGACACCCCGAGGGCCGACGCTCCGGGGCCCGCTCGGGGCATCGACGCCGAAATTACCGAGAAGCGGCGCCGCCTCCGGGAGTATCTCGACGCCGAAAGGCTTTCGGGTATCTACCTAAAGCGGCAGGATAACTTTGCCTGGATAACCGGAGGCCACCTGAACCACGTCGGCCTCGCCACCGAGATGGGGGGCGCCGGCCTTCTTCTTACTCCTTCCGCCTGCTACCTAATCTCCAACTGTGTCGAAGCCCCGCGATTGCTCCAAGAGGAATGCCTGGAGGCCCAAGGCTACGAGGCGCTAATCTTTCCCTGGGACCAGGATCGGGAAGCGGCCCTCATCCGGCAGGTTGTCGGCGACGGAAAACTCGCGGCGGACTGTCCCGTCGAGGGGGCAGAGGCTCTCGGGTCCGGGTTTCGGGCGCTCCGGTACCGCCTTACCCCGGCAGAAATCGACCGCTACCGGGAGCTCGGCTACCGGAGCGCCGAGGCCCTTGCCGGGGTCGCCCGAACGGTGCTTCCCGGGGAAACCGAGGCCCGGGTCGCCGGCCGCCTGAGCGAGGCCCTCTGGAGCCATCGCATAGACTGCGCCGGTATTTTTATCGGGGCCGACGAGCGGATTTCCCGGTTCCGGCACCCCATCGTTACCGAGACGTCGATCGAGAGGCGGGCGATGCTGACGGTAAACGCCCGGAAATGGGGCCTCGTCGTCTCCTTTACGCGGTTTATCGAGTTCGGCGCCGTCGAGCCGGAGATCCGGAAGCGGTACCAGGCGGCGGTGGAGATCGACTGCGCCATGATGGCCGCCACCCGCCCGGGGCGCCCGGCAGTCGATGTCTTGCGCCGGGGGCTCGCC
>CAYPUT010000314.1:0-2141 GCA_964413945.1 uncultured Spirochaetaceae bacterium | reverse complement strand
GGGCGGCCACCGTGTTCGAAAAACCATTCTGAGGAGCAACTATTGATTCACGAGTTCGACGCTGTAATCGTCGGCGCCGGAGGTGCCGGGTTGTACGCGGCGCTAGAGGCGAGTCAGGCGGTCAAGACCGCTGTAATTTCGAAGCTTTTTCCGACCCGAAGCCATACCGGGGCGGCTCAGGGGGGCATCGGCGCCGCTCTGGGAAATGTGGAAGACGACAGCCCCGAGTGGCACGCCTTCGACACGGTCAAGGGTGGCGACTACCTGGTAGACCAACAGGCCGCCAAGATTCTCGCGGAGGACGCCGTCCGGGCGGTATACGACCTGGAGAACCGGGGCCTCCCCTTCTCCCGGACCGACGACGGCAAGATAGCCCAACGGCGCTTCGGGGGACACACCCGAAACTTCGGAGAGGCACCGGTACACCGCAGCTGCTATGCGGCGGACCGCACAGGCCACATGATCCTCCAGACGCTCTACCAACAGTGCATCAAGAACGAGGTCGAATTCTTCGACGAATTCCAGGTTGTCGACGTTATCATGGACGGGACCAAAGTGGCCGGCCTGGTAACCTTCGAGCTGGCCACCGGCGAGCTCCATGTTTTTAAGGCGAAGGCCGTGCTCTTTGCCACCGGAGGATTCGGACGGATCTTTAAGATTACCTCCAACGCCCACGCGAACACCGGCGACGGTGTGGCCCTGCTAGCCCGCGTCGGTATCCCGATGGAGGACATGGAGTTCTACCAGTTCCATCCTACGGGCATCCGGGGAATGGGAATACTTATTACCGAAGGAGTTCGGGGTGAGGGGGGAATTCTGAAGAACGCGAAGGGTGAGCGCTTTATGGAGCACTACGCCCCGACCCTCCTCGACTTAGCGCCCCGGGACATGGTCTCCCGGGCCATTATGACCGAGATCGCCGCCGGCCGGGGTATGCGGGGGGATAAGCAGATCGACGACTACGTGATGCTCGACGCGAGCCATCTCGGCCGGGACGTCGTCTACTCGAAAATACCCGACATCGCCGACTTCTGTAAAACCTACCTCGCGGTGGATCCCGCCGAGGCTCCGATGCCGGTGCAGCCGACGGCTCACTACGGCATGGGGGGCATTCCCACCGACGTCGACGGCAAGGTACGGACGAACAAGGGCACCTTCGAGGGACTCTACGCCGCCGGCGAAGCCGCCTGTGTCTCGGTTCACGGGGCAAACCGCTTAGGGACCAACAGCCTGGTCGACCTCGTCGTTTACGGCCGCCGGTCGGGAATCAACATGGCGGAGTACTGCAAGGGTGCCGATTTTGCCGCCCTCCCGCCCGACGCGGCGGACGCCGCCCGGGACAAGATAGCCAAGCTCAAGGACGAGAAGGGAAAGCACCCGGGACCGCTCTACGAGCGGATGCAGCGGGTGATGATGGAAAAGGTCGGTGTCTACCGCGAAGAGGCCCGGATGAAGGAAGCCGTCGCGGAGATACGGAGTCTCAAAGAGGAGTTTAAGGAGGTCCGGGTTCAGGACAAGAACGCCGGGTACAACCAAGAGGTCCTCGGGATCCTGGAGTTGGAAAACCTTCTCGACCTTGCCCTGGTTACCGCAGAGTCGGCCCTGAACCGTCAGGAGAGCCGGGGTGCCCACTCCCGAAAGGACTTCCCGGAACGGGACGACGACAAGTGGCTAAAGCATACCCTCGCCTACCTCGACGGTACCGAGGTGTCCATCGACACCATGGATGTCGACACCAGCATCTGGGAACCGAAGCCCAGGCAGTACTAAGGAAAAAGGAAGAGATGAACGTAACCCTACATGTGCAACGATATAACCCCGAGACGGACAAGGAGCCCTGGTACAAGGACTACTCCGTCGAGGTGGAGCCAACCGACCGGGTCCTCGATGCCCTTATGGACATCGCCCGGAACCAGGACGGCACCCTTGTCTTTCGCCGCAGCTGCGCCCACGGTGTCTGCGGCTCCGACGCAATGCTGATAAACGGCCGAGAGCGCCTGGCGTGCAAGACCCTTATTCGCGACGTCGTAGAGGGCCCCGACTTCGTCAAGAAGGAGAACGCCCCGGCGGAAGAGGTCGCCCGGGCTAACGGTGGCGGTGTCATAAGCATCGCTCCCCTGAACTATCTGCCTGTTGAACGG
>CAYPUT010000313.1:0-2142 GCA_964413945.1 uncultured Spirochaetaceae bacterium | reverse complement strand
ACCTCTCCGGCGATTGCGGTGGGGGGCGCTATCCGGAGACTCCCCAAGGGACGCTCGGCGCCGGCGCGGGAGGGAGCCGGCCGGTTCATCCGATCTCCTCGGCAAAGACGCTTGTAACCGTCGAGATGGCTCCTTCTTTGTGGCGCAAGAGCGCATCCACGAGCCTCGATCGCTCTCCCGAAAGGGCCGCTTCGTAGATACTCGCATGCTCGACCTGGGCTTGGCGGATTCGCCGGGCCATGAGCTCGGAGAGGGAGACGAAGGCGTACGATTGGTTGTGAAGCTGATCAAAGAATCGTTCTATCGTCCGGTTCGAGAGGCACTCTAAATAGATAAGATGGTATTCCCGGTCTACCCGGACGTAACGAAGAAACACGTCGATAGCGAGGTGATCCTGGACCTCCCGGAGGAGCTCCGAATGCTCGGAAAGATTCGCTTCGATGCGCTCTCTCAGGCCGCTACCGCCGCCTCCGAGACACTGAATCACGGCACCGACGGACGCAAGATTGACCATGTGACGCGCTTCCATCAGCTCTCTCGTGTCTTCGAGGGTTACGCGTCGAACAACCACCCCTCTCCGCGGAATCGCGACCAGGAGACCTTCGCTCACGAGCCGGTTAAAGGCCTGCTTTACCGGCGTCTCGCTGACTCCATAGCGTGCCGCCATCTCGACGACCGGCAGCTTCTGCCCCGGAAGGTAGCGACGCTCCATAATGTCCTCGATCAAACGCTGCCGAACGATCTCGACCAGGGGCTGTGTGTTGATGATCTTGGAGGAGCGAGTTTCGTCGACGGACATCGCTTACGTCTCGTACCTACTCCGCGTCATTGACTACCATTCTCTTGCCGGCTCTCTGGCGTCTGACGACCATTACCACGAAGGTTACGAAGGTAAGAACGATAAAGGAGGCGGAAACGGGCCGCTGGAGAAAGGCCAGGTACGAGCCTTCCGAAAATATGAGGCCCCGCCGGAAGTTGATCTCGATGATGGGAGAGAGAATGAACCCGAGGATAAAGGGCGGCATCGGATACTCGAACTTGTAGAGCCAGTATCCTAGGACCGCGAAGATCAGTATCGAAATGGCGTCGAAGATCCGGTTGTTGATACTAAAGGCGCCGACCATGCAGAGCACGATTATCACGGGTAGGATGTAGTACTTCGGTATCTTCAGAAGCCGAACGAAAACCCTGATGCCGAAGTATTCAATCGCGATCATCGCAAAGTTCGCGATAATCAGAGCCGCAAAGATGGTGTGAACCAGGTCTGCACTGTTTTGCATGAGCATCGGGCCCGGGGTAAGGCCGTGGATCATAAAGCCGGCAAGAAGCATTGCCGTACCCGCATCCCCGGGGATACCCATCGTCAGCGTGGGAATGAGCGCCCCGCCGATAACGGCATTGTTGGAGCTTTCCGACGCCACGACTCCGTCGATGATGCCGGTGCCGAACTTTTCGGGGTGTTTCGACCGTCTCTGGGCGACGGAATAGGCGATAATGTTCGCCTGCCCGGCTCCAAGCCCCGGGAGGGTGCCGATCCCGACTCCGATCAACATCGAGCGAATCGCGTTGGGTATCTGTCCGACGAACTCCTTCATCGACAACCCGAACCCCTTGATCTGGAAGCCGGCGTCATCGATGTTGGTAATCTCGTTGTCTTTCTCCGCGCGTTTTAGAATCTCGGTTACCGCGTACACGCCGATCAACACGGGAAGAAGATGAAACCCGGCGTTTAGCTGTCGCCAGCCGAAGGTAAAACGCGGAAATCCGTCGAGGGGTGCGCTTCCGAAGGACGCCATCAGCATCCCCAGGAAGGCGGATGCCACGCCTTTCAAGGCAGACTTGCCCGAGAGACTACCGATGAGGGTGATAGCGAAGAACGTTATCCCGAAGTAGTCAAAGGGCGTAAAACGCACCGCCACTTTGGCCAGCTGTCCGGCCAAAAGAAAAAGCAAGGTAAAGCTGAAGAGCCCCCCGATAAAGGAAAACAGAATTCCCGTACCGAGCGCCTTCCCGGCCTCTCCCCGCTGAGCCATGGGATAGCCGTCGAAGGTCGTGCTTATGGCCGCCGGGGTTCCCGGTATGTTCAGCAGAATCGCGGTAATCAGGCCGCCGGAGGTGCCTCCGACGTAGAGGCCCGTCAAC
>CAYPUT010000312.1:0-2183 GCA_964413945.1 uncultured Spirochaetaceae bacterium | reverse complement strand
TCACCGTGGTCGTCGCGGCGCTTCTCTTAGGGGAGCGGATCTCCTACCACCACGGAATAGCGGCCCTCTTGGTTATCGCCGGGGTTACGATCGCAAACCAACCTCGAAAGCGAGCGGCCCAGGCGACCTCCCCGGGGGTAGGATAGGGACCCCGCCGACGGCAAGGTCCCGGCCGGCGGCGGGTTTACAACCGGCGGCGTGGTTTCGCACTCTGTTCTGCCCCCCCCTCTTGACTAACGAAAAGGTTGATATTTATAGTATTGGATATAACATATCAATTGAAGGGAGACAGAGGTGGCCACCATTCTTATCGTCGCCGATGAACAGGGATATACCAAGACCGATCGTGCGGTTCGCCGTTCGTCTACCCATAACTCAAGGAGCGTCTGAATGAGTAATCGTGTCCTCGTCGTCGACGATTCGGTGTCGATGCGTCAAATGACCAGCTTATTCCTTAAAGGGGCCGGGTTCGCGCCGGTCGAAGCCGGGGATGGGCAGGAAGCCTTGGAGAAGCTCACCGAGGACACTGTCCTGGTGATAACCGACTTCAACATGCCCCGAATGAACGGGATCGAGCTGATCCGTGCCATACGGTCGGGTAGCGTGGCAAAGACGATCCCGATTCTGATGATTACCACGGAATCTGAGGATGATAAAAAGCAGCAAGGCCGGGAGGCCGGTGCCACCGCCTGGATCGTAAAGCCCTTTACCAAGGACCAGCTCTTGGCCACCCTCAAGCGCCTGGTCTCAACGCTTGCGTTCTAGCGATGACCTACACCATCGCCGGGCCACTGACGGTGGAAGAAGTCGGGGGCCACGCCGAGGCCCTCCGAAGGCTCCTCGCCGACGGTAACGAAAGCACCCTCTTTGTGGACCTCGAGGACCTCGGACAGTTCGACATCCTGGGCCTTCAGCTTCTCTACTCGGTGGAGAAAGAGTGCGCCGCGGAGGGGAAGCAGCTTCGCTTGAACGGAAGGGAGAATTTGCGCCGCCTGGGAAACATGATCGCCTTCTGCGGCCTCCCTCCGATCGAAGGGGCAGAGGCAGGATGAACCGCCGTTCGGACCCCTTTGCGACCTACCGGGAAGAGGCCCTCGAGCTCCTTACCGAGCTGGAGAACGCCCTCCTCTCCCTCGAGTCGGACCCCCAGGATGCGGACACCGTGAACGCCGCGTTCCGGGCACTCCACACCATCAAGGGGTCCGGGGGGATGCTCGACCTCGGGGTCATCGTCGGCTTCGCCCATCACCTGGAAAACGTCTTCGACCTTCTGCGCTCGGGAGTAGTGGGGGTGACCAAGGAGATCATCGAGATCTCCCTCGCCGGGAAGGACGAGCTGAACCGAATGATTCTCGCCGGTCGGGACGCCGAGGAAAGCGAAATCTCCCGGAGAATTCTCTCCCGGATTGCCGCCGCGGTTCCGGAGACGGCTCCCAAGGACGCCAAGACAGACAACGGCGCCCGGGAACCCGGAGCCCCGACGGGTGCCCCCGGGGAGCCCCGGAGGCAGCGCTGTTTCGAGGTACATTACGCTCCGGATCCCCGGGACTTCTTAAACGGCGGCAACCCCCTGCTCATCCTCCAGGAGCTCTCCGGTCTCGGAGAGGCCCTTACCCTTTCGTCGGTCCGGGACGTTCCGCCCCTTTCGGACCTCGAGGCGGAGCGTTGTTACCTTTCCTGGGAAATTCTGGTGTGCACCAACGCAGGGGAAAACGCGATCCACGACATCTTTATGTTTGTCGGTAACGATGCCGAGGTTGGGGTTGCCGAGGTCGACAAGGGCTCCTCGGCCCACGATGTCGTTATGTCGACGCGTATCGGCGAACTCCTTCTCCAGAGGGGATTGGTAACCCCCTCGGATGTCGATTCCGCCCTGACCGGGAAAGGGCCCATCGGAGAGGCATTGGTTGCCGCCGGGTGCGTCACCGGGAGCGACGTAATCCACGCCCTCCGGGAGCAGGCGCTCCGCCGGGAAGCGGGGGATTCCGACCAGGACCAACGAATCAACAGATCGATCAAGGTCGCGACCGAAAAGCTCGACGGACTCGTGGACCTGGTGGGCGAGTTTGTTTCCACCCAGTCCGGGCTCCTCCTCCACGCCGCCGGGACCGGCGACACCGCTCTCAGAGCCCTTGCCGAGCGCCTCGAGGATCAGGTCCGGCGTCTCCGGGAGCTTTCGATGG
>CAYPUT010000311.1:0-2197 GCA_964413945.1 uncultured Spirochaetaceae bacterium | reverse complement strand
CGGTGCGCCCGGGGCGCCTTACCGCAGCGATTCGCCGGGGCATTCCTCTGGTCGTTGCTACCGGCGGAATGGAATACATCTGTTTTGGCCCTCGGGCTTCGATTCCGGAAGAGCTTCAGTCCCGGATCATCTACATGCACAACCCCTACAACGCCAACCTGAAGATCGATCACCGGGAGCTTAAGAGCGTTGCCGAAGAATTGGCTACACGTCTGAACCGATCTCGTGGTAGAGTATGCCTCTTAGTGCCCCAAAGGGGGTGGTCCGTTTACGGAGCGCCGGGCGGTCCGTTCCACGACGACGAAGGTATCGCGTTGTTTGTCGACACGGTGAGGGATTGTCTGTCTCCCGCCGTCGAGCTTCGCCTTCTTGATTACAACATCAACGACCCGGAGTTCGTGGACGCCTGCGTAGACCGCCTGTTGGAACATCTAGAGTGAACTGTTATTGGAGGAAGACACATGCACATTCCCGATAAGATGCGAGCCGTGGTACTCCACGATTTCGAGGACTATCGAATTGAGGAACGCCCGGTTCCGGACCCCGGTCCGGAGGATGTCTTGGTGCGGGTAGACGCAGCAGGAATCTGTGGTACCGACGTCAAGGTCATTACCCAGGGAATGCCGAACCAGCCGCCGATGGGCGACTTTATTATCGGCCACGAGTACGCCGGGACCATCGTAGCCACCGGGGAAACGGTCGACGAGTTCAAGGTCGGCGACCGGATCGCCGTCGAGATCCACAAGGGATGTGGCCGCTGCGTGAACTGCCTGAAGGGCCACTACACGGCGTGTCTAAACTACGGCAACCAGAAGAAAGGTCACCGGGCCAACGGTTTGGCCTCCCAGGGTGGCTTTGCCGAATACGCCGTGAACCACGTGAACACCGTCTATAAGCTTCCGGATAACATCGGTTTCGACGAATCGATCATCATTACGACCTGCGGCACCTCGATGTACGCGATCGACATGATCGGTGGTCTCGTCGCCGGGGAAACCTGCCTGGTTATCGGGCCGGGACCCGTCGGTCTTACCACGGTCAATATTCTGAAAGCCCTCGGCGCCGACACCGTTATTCTCAGCGGTACCCGGGATGAGCGGCTCGAGATCGGTAAGCAGCTCGGGGCCGATCACATCATCAACGTCAAGAAGGAGAACCTCCTGGAACGGGTGATGGAGCTGACCGACGGTCTCGGAGCCTACAATGTCTTCGACTGTGCGGGAGGGACGCACTCCCTCGACCAAGCCATAGAGACGGTAATGAAGGGCGGAAGGATTTGCGTCGAAGCCTTTTACAAGGATAAGATCACCGCGGACATCTCTCACGCCGTCAAGAACGGGGTGAACATCTATACGATCCGGGGTGAAGGACGGCTCAGCGTCGGGCGGGCGCTCTCGCTTATGAAGAACGGCCTGATAACCGGAAAGCCCCTCGTGACCCATTCCTTCCCTCTCGGGGAAATCCAGACGGCCTTTAAGTACTTTCGAGAGCGGATCGAGGGGGCGATAAAGGTGGTCTTGCATCCCCAGGAATAGATGCTGAAGAAGATGATAGCCAGAGGCTGGAGCAGTCGGGCACGGTACGGTCCGCTGCTCCTTAGAAAGCCAATACCCAAACAGGAGGTGCTTGTTATGAACAAGCGAACTATTTCTCTGTTGGTCGCGATCGTTATGGCCCTCTCCATAACCGTGACTGCATTTGCGGAAGGTGGGCAGGAACAAACGGCGGCGGACTATCCGACTAAGTCGATAGAATTCCTGATTCCCTTCGGCGCCGGCGGATCCGCCGACGTAATGGGCCGTGCTCTCGCGTCCGCCGCGGAAGAATACCTCGGCGAATCGGTTGTCCCGGTAAACCGGCCCGGCGGTGGCGGTGGGGTAATGTATCAGGCCTTGCACGCCGCACGGCCCGACGGATACACCGTCGGATGGAACTCCACTTCGGTCCTGACGGCCACCAACATCGGAAACGTCCCCTTCGGCTACGATGCTCTCGACCACGTAGCCCGGGTGGGCTACACCTCTATGCCGATTGCGGTTCGCTCTGACTCTCCCTACGAAACGATTGAGGATCTAATCGCTCACGCAGAGGACGAGCCCCTGAGCCTGATTGTCGGAAACGCCGGAACCGGAAGCGCAACCCATCTTACGGCGGTAGTGTTCGCCCTCGACGCGAACATCGAGGTGACCCACGTGCC
>CAYPUT010000310.1:0-2204 GCA_964413945.1 uncultured Spirochaetaceae bacterium | reverse complement strand
CTCCTTCGGCCACTCCTTCGGCGTCTTCCCCGGCTATTAACCGAGCGATGAACATCAACAGCATCGAAGCCCCGGAAACCGGAACCGCCGCGAATATGTAGGACATCCGTATGCCGCTTCCGGGCATCCGCATTCTCGCACCAAGGCGAGCCAAGGGGATGCCGGAAAAAATCATGAACAGCAGAAACCCCACGATTATGAAGCCGGCCAGAATCCGTAAGCCCCGTATGACAGCGGGCGGGGCTATCAGGTCCATAATACGTATTGTTATGTGCCGGTCTTCCTTCGTTGCCATGGTTGCCGAAAGAAGGGAGAACCAGACCATGCAGCCTAAGGCCACTTCGTGTCCCCACTGCGGGGTCAACTTCATTATGTATCTCATAAAGACGAGATACGAAACGATGATCACCATCGCGATCAGGAACACCTTTGCCACAAAAACGACAATCGTGTTCAGGGTTTCTTGAAAATTGACGGCAAACCGTCGAACTCCGGACGGGATCATATGGGCCCCCTCTGGCGAAATTGACTACCGATTCGAAGTAGTGTGCGATTACGCATCCTGCGATGCAATAGCGTGCCCCCGGATCCAAAAGTCCGAGGGCCGCCTTGTCGACCTAACCGCCGCCCGGGACGGACGGCGATTGGCCATGATAGAGAATAGGCCTATTCCGCCGCAGCTTGAATCCGCGCGAGCAGGTCCTCGTAACCGACGCTTGCACTGTCGTAGAGGTGCTGAACCGCAGAAACCCATTCTTTGGGGTCATCGACCTCGTAGAAGGTCACCCCGTGGTCTCTTTCGAGCTCTATCATATACTGAGCCCGTTCCGTCTCCTCCAATTCCCGATAGAAATCCTGGCTCTCGGAAAAGGCCCGTCTGAAGGCCTCCTGGTCGGCCGCGGTCATGGATTCCCACAACTCGGTGTTGATGAAAACGGAAGAGGGATCGATCTGGTGGTTCGTGAAGGTGAAATTCTTCGAAATCTCATAGAAGCCTTCGTTGAAAAAGCCCTTGACCGGTTGCTCTGCGCCATCGACGACGCCGGTTTGGAGCGCCGAGTACAATTCGCTGAAGTCTATGGGCGTTGCGGATCCGCCGAAGGCCGTGACTGCGTCGGCCAGTGGTCCCGCGGGAACCCGGATATTCAGACCTCGCATGTCGCTGGTGGATGTGACCACCGCGTCGGTAAAGAAGAAGCTCCGGGGAGGGGCGATATAGAAGCCAAGCACCGTGATGCCCAGATCCATGCCGTTGATCTCTTCGATAATCTCTTCGCCGATCGGGCCTTTCATGACCTTCCAGGCGTGGTCGGCATCCTGGAATATGAAGGGCAACCCGATCAGGCCCATTACATCGACACCAAACTCCTGCATAAAGAACGTGTTCGTTCTGGCCATCTCCAACGTACCGGTCTGAACTGCCAATTGCGTGGCCTTAGGCTGTCCAAGCTGGCCGCCGGCGAGAACCTCGACCGTATACCGGCCGTCGGTATACTCGAACACGAGCTCGCCAAAGTGCTTTGCTCCTTGGGCAATAGGATCAACATCCGAAGTGTTCTCCGCGTAGGTTAGAACCATCGGGCCTTCTTCTCCAGCCTCCCCACCCCCACCGGCGAAGAGCGCCGGAGAGACGGCGAGCAGGACTATCAGTACGGCAACGGGACCTGCCGCCCACTTTCTGCTGTTTCGAAACATAAAAACCTCCTTAAGGACGCGTGGTTTATTGAGAACTAGACTCAATTAAACCTAGATTGTGCCCAATTTAGGTTGAATTAAACCTAATTGGACCTAAATTATACGAGCACTTCTCTTTGGATGTCAATGGAATCTTTGGACTCCGCCATTGACAACGCGAATCGGAAGGACTAAGACTTGGACCCGGCAGGGTCCAAACGACGAGGGGGCGACTCGATGAAGAACGTACGATTCGGTCTGGTGGGGGCCGGCGCGATTGCACCGTCCCACATAACGGGAATTCGAGAAACGCAAAGGGCACAGCTCGCGGCGATTTGTGTTCGCCGGGAGGAGCAGAGACAAGAGCTCGAAGAGCGGTACAAGATACCCTGCTACACGTCTCTCGAGGACATGCTTGATTCCGGGCTCGTCGATGCCGTTAGCATCACCACCCCAAGCGGTCTTCACCTCGATCCCGCACTCCAGGCTGCGGAGGCCGGCGTGCACGTTCTTGTAGAGAAGCCCATGCA
>CAYPUT010000309.1:1132-2212 GCA_964413945.1 uncultured Spirochaetaceae bacterium | reverse complement strand
CGACCTGGTGCTGATGGATATCGACCTCGGAGAGGGCATCGACGGGACCGAGGCGGCCCGACGGATTCTCTCCCGCCGGGAGCTCCCGGTGGTCTTTCTAACGGGGCATCAGGAGAAGGAGATGGTCGAAAGGGTGAAGGGCATTACCCGGTACGGCTACGTGCTCAAGACCGCCGGGGAGTTCGTGCTCGTGGAATCGATTACGATGGCCTTCGAGCTCTTCGAGGCACACCGGCAAATATCCGAGAACGAGCATTGGCTACGGACAATCATAGACGCACTGCCGGACGATATCTGGGCGATCAATCGCGACCGTGTCTACGTAATGCAGAACGCCGAGAGCCGCCGCCGGGTCGGGTCCCTGATCGGAGAGCACGCCGATGCCGTCGACGTCCCGGAGGAAACCAGGGCGCAGTGGCGCCGGAACGAGGACCGGGCTTTTCGAGGAGAGCGGGTTCGGACGGAGCACCGCTACTTCTCCGACGGCCAGGAGCGCTTCGGCGAAAGCAGCTTGGTTCCCTTGGAGATACACGACGGCATCACCCACGTTATCGGGCTGACCCGGGATGTGACCGACCAACGTCGTGCAGAGGAGATCCTACGATCCCGGGAGAACTTCCTCGATAAGCTCATAGAAACCAGCCCCGTCGGAATCGTCGTCCTCGACACCGAAGCGGCTGTCGTCTTCGCCAACGAACAGGCGGAAAAGATTCTCCGGCTCTCCCGGAAGACCGTGGAGGATCGGCTGTACGACGATCCCGCCTGGGTTGCGACGGACCTCGGTGGTGGGCCCCTGCCCCCGGAGGAATACCCCTTTCTCCGGGTGATGCGCTCCGGTCGGCCGATAGCGGGGGTGCGTCACGGCATCGTCTGGCCCACCGGGGAGAGACGATACCTGGCCGTCAACGCGGCGCCGATGTTTGACGATGAAGGGCGCATCCAACGGATCGTCGCGGCAATCCACGATATTACAGGCGAAAAGGAAAGCGAGAAACGCTACCGGCGCCTCTTCGACGAAGCGCCGGTGGGTATTTTTCGGTCCCACTCATCCGGCAGAGCCCTCGACGCTAACCCCGCGAT
>CAYPUT010000309.1:0-1122 GCA_964413945.1 uncultured Spirochaetaceae bacterium | reverse complement strand
GGTGCGAGACGCCGGAGGAGGCGTTAGCCTACTTTACCGATTTGGAGCACCAACTCTACGTCGACCCGGCGCGGCGGGCGGAGTTTATCCGGCGAATCGCGGCGACCGGCTCCGTCAATAACTACGTCTTCGAGGCTCGGCGGCGAGACGGGAGCACCACCTGGATTTCCGTGGATGCCCGGGTGACCGAGCGCTTTGAAGACGGCTCTTTTGTCGTCAGCGGGTATGCCACGACCGTCCAGCCGCGTTGACGCCGGCATTTCTGATCAATACATTCAGCAAACCATATGTTTGCGACGCGTCGGTAAGGGATAGCTATGTATTTTAAGCACTTTTTCGAAAGCGGACTCGCGCAGAATAGCTACATGGTGGGGTGCCAGGCGACCGGAGAGGCGATCGTTATCGATCCCGGCCGGGAAGTCGCCCCCTACCTAAGGACCGCCGCCGCCGAAGGGCTTAAGATTACCAAGGTTGCCGAGACCCACATCCATGCCGACTACTTAAGCGGCAGCCGGGAGCTAGCTGCGGCTATCGGGGCCGAGCTGTTACTGAGCGACGAGGGAGGCCCCGACTGGCTCTACGCCTTCGACCACACGGGCCTCCGGGACGGGGATCAGATACGGGTCGGAAACCTCAAGCTCTCGGTCCTGCACACCCCGGGGCACACGCCGGAGCACATCTGTCTTCTTCTTTTCGACCTTCCCGCGACCGAAGAACCGGTAATGCTCTTCACCGGAGATTTTCTCTTTGTGGGAGACGTCGGGCGGCCGGATCTCTTGGAGGAGGCCGCCGGGGTGGCCGGGAGCAAACAGATTGGCGCCGAAGAGATGTTCGAGAGCCTGAAGGCTCTAAAAGCCCTGCCGGATTACGTTCAAGTGTGGCCGGGGCACGGCGCCGGGTCGGCCTGCGGCAAGGCCCTCGGGGCGGTCCCGAGCACGACTCTCGGCTACGAGAGGCAGCGTAACTGGGCCCTCGGAATCGAGGAGAAGGACCGGTTCGTGGCGGCGCTCTTGGAGGGCCAGCCGGAACCGCCAACCTACTTCGCAACGATGAAGAAGCTCAACCGAAGCGGCCCGCCGATTCTCGGGAAGCTTCCGGAGCCCCCGGAGATGACCTCCGAGA
>CAYPUT010000308.1:0-2216 GCA_964413945.1 uncultured Spirochaetaceae bacterium | reverse complement strand
ATCCTCGGGCGGAGCAACATCGTCGGGAAGCCCCTCGCGGCCCTGCTCTTGCTCGGGGCCCCGGGGGGAACGCTACGGTTACCGTCTGTCACTCGGCTACCACCGACATCGCGAAGCATACCCGGCAGGGGGATATTCTCGTCGTCGCAGCCGGGCGGCCGGGTCTGGTGCAGGGTGATATGATACGCCCCGGAGCGGTGGTCGTGGACGTCGGGTCGAACCGGATCGAGGACAGCTCTGCGAAGAGGGGGTATCGTTTTGTCGGGGACGTCGATTTCGAGGGAGCCCGCGAAGTCGCCTCCATGATTACCCCGGTTCCCGGGGGCGTCGGGCCGATGACGATCGCGATGCTCTTGAAGAACACCTACCAAGCCGCCCAGGCCCAGGCCCAGAGACAGTCCCAGAGACAGGCCCGGAGCTAACCGTGCTCGACGTGCAGGCCTTGGAAGACGCCCGGAACATCCCCCTCGATAAGGTGGGGGTGAAGGGCATCCGCTACCCCGTGACCGTTCTCGACCGGGAACACGGCACGCAGAATACCGTCGCCACCGTAAGCCTCTTCGTGAGCCTTCCGCACCACTACAAGGGCACCCACATGAGCCGTTTCGTCGAGGTGTTCAACAAGCACTACCGGGAGCTTCAGATGCCGACCTTTCTGACGATGCTCCGGGAGATCCGCCAAGCCCTCGACGCGGAGAAAGCCTACGCCGAAGTTACCTTTCCCTATTTTCTGACGAAGAGGGCACCGGTTTCCGGGGCACAGAGCATGATGGACTACACCTGCCGCTACATCGGCGAGGTCTCGGCGGAGCGGGAGGACTTTATCGTCGGGGTAGAAGCCGCGGTCCAAACCCTCTGCCCATGTTCGAAGGAGATTTCCTCCCAGGGAGCCCACAACCAGCGGGGGCTCGTGAATGTACGCGTCAAACTCGGCCCCTTCTTCTGGATCGAGGACGTTATCGAGATTATCGAGTCCTCCGCGTCCTCTGGGCTCTACACCCTGATAAAACGGGAAGACGAGCGACAGATTACCGAAGCGGCCTTCGACAAACCGGTCTTCGTCGAGGATCTGGTTCGAGACGTTTGCGTCGGACTCGACGGCCTGAACTCCTTTCCCTGGTACAGCGTCGAGGCCGAAACGATGGAGAGCATCCACAATCACAACGCCTACGCTTTCGTCGAGCGGGGCCACAAGGAGCTTGAGTGGTGAACAGGGTAACGACGGTCGACGGGACTATCCCGATTCGCCATGTCCTGGTGAGTGCCTACGATAAGACGGGGCTCGGAGAGCTTATCGGGCAGATCGCCGGCCGGTTTCCCGAAGCCCGGTTCTACTCCACCGGGGGCACCTACCGAGCCCTCGAAGGAGTCCTTCCTGAGTGGCGGTTGGTCTCGGTATCCGATTACACCGGGCAGCCGGAGATAGCCGGGGGCTTGGTCAAAACCCTCGACTACAAGATCTACTTGGGGCTCTTGAGCGAAAGATACTCCCCGGAGCACGCCGGCGACCGGGAGCGAACCGGGGCCGTCCTCTTCGATCTCGTGGTCTGCAACCTCTACCCCTTCGAGGCGGTCATAGCCGAGGTGGGGAGGGACCTCGAAGACGCCCGGGGCAACGTCGACATCGGTGGGCCGACCATGGTCCGGGCCGCCGCCAAGAACTTTCTCCAAGCCGCCTGCCTGACGGACCCCGCCGACTACGCCGGGTTTCTCGCGGCGGTCGAGACGGCCCGGGGGATTCCCCTGCAGCTGCGCTACCGTCTTGCCGCCAAGGCCTTCGAGACCATCGCCCTCTACGACCGGGCGATCGCCGACTACTTCGGCCGTACACCCCTTCCGGCGAATCTCTATACCGAGGCTTCTACCGATGGCTGATCCTAATCTGCGCTCTATGTACCGGGACATTCACCCGGATCTCTTTCCCAAGTCGATGGAGATCTCCTTCTCCGACGACCAGCAGCGCCAGACGCTCATCTACGAGAAGGTGGACTGGGTGGTAGAGGGCAAGCGGCAGGGGTTGCGCTACGGAGAGAATCCGGACCAAGAGGCGGCGCTCTACCGCCTTGTAAACGGAAACCTCTGCCTGGGAGAGGTAGCCTGCATCGAGTCGGGACACTACTTGGCTTCGGACATCGAGCTCCTTCGCTCGGGGAAGCACCCCGTTAATGGCAAAGAACTGTCAATCAACAATAAAGATGCTAATAGTCACATGACCT
>CAYPUT010000307.1:1131-2237 GCA_964413945.1 uncultured Spirochaetaceae bacterium | reverse complement strand
CCGGGGCGGAGGTACGGCGGCGAGGCGCCGTGTGATCCCCGCCGGGCCGTCGCACGCTAAGGCAAAGCGTCCGGCGACCCGGGAGCCGTCCTCCAACGTTGCCGATACCACCTCGTCGTCGTCTTGGAGATCGGTAACCCGGGACGCGAAGCGCAGGCTCGCCCGCTCTCCGAAGCTCTCGAGCTTTTCCCGGAGAACCGCCTCGGTGACGACCTGGGATACGGACAGAATAAAGGGAAAGGGCTCCGGCAGGCCCCGGAGATCGAGGCTTCCGAGGGGCTCCCCGTCGCCCCAGACCCGGGCTTCTTGTATCGGGACACCCTGGGCTATCAGCGTGTCGGCGATACCGAGGGTTCGAAGAATTCGGAGCGACGGGGGCGTTACTCCGAGGGCCCTCGGCGTCCGGCGGGGGCTCTCTCGTGCCTCGAGGACGGTGACCCGGAAGCCCCTCTGCGCTGCGAGGTTAGCGGCCAACAGACCGACGGGGCCTCCGCCGATAACGAGGAGCTCGCCCTTCACGGTGTCGGTCAGCCGCCGAGGGAGAGATCGATCTTCTCGGTCTCGCTTCCCCAGAGCTGGTACAACCGGGCGTCCCGGCCGCAGGCGGTCCGGTAGAAGCGGTACTGAAGACCGTTCTTTCTGTAGTAATCCTGGTGGTAGTCCTCTGCCGGGTAGAAGGTCTCCAAGGGGCGGATGTCGGGAACGATGGGCATCGAAAAATCGGTGCTTTCCCGGACCTCTTCGAGGCTCTCTTCCGCGAGGCGGCGTTGCTCCTCGTTGTGGTAGAAGATGGCCGTGGTGTACTGTTCCCCCCGGTCGCAGAACTGTCCGCCGCCGTCGGTCGGATCGTAGACGACCTGCATCACCTCCAGGTGTCCGGTATCTCCCGATAGCACCTGCTGATAGGTCGGGTTGGGAACCGTCCCGCCGGCATAGCCGGAGGTGGTGGAAATATCGCCTTCGAGCTTGTCGTACGGCGGCTCCCTGCACCGGAAGCACCCTCCGGCGAAGGTCGCCGGGGCCCGTTCTTGGGAGCCGAGGACGACGAGGCCAAGCGCGAGAAGAACGATACGCTTCATCGTGTACTCCCTAGCGAGGCGGCTCTA
>CAYPUT010000307.1:0-1121 GCA_964413945.1 uncultured Spirochaetaceae bacterium | reverse complement strand
TAGCCGTCGGGCCCCTGTTTTACGTCCCGAATGCGTTGGGGGTTGGCGGTAAGCCGGATAAGCTCCTCGGAGACCACCTCGGTCCCGTCGAGGACGACCCGTCTCAGGTGACGGCCCCGGAGGGCGCCGACGAAGAGGTTCCCCTTCCAGCCGGGAAACGCGTCCCCGGTATAGAAGTCCATCCCTGACGGGGCGATCGACGGTACCCAGTAGGTAACCGGCTGTTCCATTTCCGGGGCTTCGGTCGGCCCGATTGTGCCTCCGCCGTACTCCTCGCCGTAGCTGATCTCCGGCCACCCGTAGTTGCGCCCGGCCTCGACGACGTTTATTTCGTCGCCCCCTTGGGGACCGTGCTCGTGGGCCCAGATTTCTCCGGTTTCGGGATGGATGGTCATTCCCTGGGCGTTTCGGGTTCCGTAGGCGTAGATCTCCGGAAGGACACCTCGGCGTTCGACAAAGGGATTATCCCCTGGAACCGAACCGTCGGGAGCGATCCGAAGAAAGGAACCGGCGTGGTCTGTAAGGTCCTGGGCTCGATCCCGGGCACCCCGGTCGCCGACGCTAAAGACGACGCTTCCGTCCGGGAGCTCGACCATCCGCGAGCCGAAGTGGTGCCCGCTTCCTGTGGGGTTGGTCATCTGAAAGATTGTTTCCACCTCGGCAAGCCGGTTCCCCGTCAGCCGACCCCGGGCGATACTGGTACCGGTGCCGGCGCCGTAGCGACCCGAAAAGCTCAAGTAAATGCGGCCGGTACGGTCGAAATCGCGGGATACCAGGACATCGAGGAGCCCTCCCTGCCCCGTCGGGGCGACCCTCGGCACGCCGTCGATCCGGGAAAGGTCGCCGGCGGAGTAGCGAAGAAGCCCCCCGGGGCGCTCGGTAATAAGGGCGTCGCCGTTCGGGAGAAAGTCGATCCCCCAGGGTTCGTCAAGACCGGAGGCGAGCCGGACGACGTTGAAGGTTGCGGCCTCGGAGGTAACCCGGTTTACGACCGTCTGTTGGGCTACCGCCGGAGTCGAGCAGCCCAACACCAGAAGAACGCAAAAGACCGCGACGGCGGATAGAAGGAAAAATCTCGACTGTTTCACTCGCTAAAGGTATGAACCTAGGAGTGGGAGGGC
>CAYPUT010000306.1:0-2279 GCA_964413945.1 uncultured Spirochaetaceae bacterium | reverse complement strand
AGCCAAGCGCATCGCTGAGTTTACCGCAGCGACGGGCATCGGCGATGTCCGGGTGATCAGCCGCTACGCTTCCGCGGACACAGATTACGACGGGGAGCTCACCTGGGACGAGCTCCGCCTCTTCCAGCGACGGCTTGTGGCGGAGTTCCCCTACCGCACCAACGCCGTCGCCTACTCGCCCACGGACTTTGTCTCCCACGGCTCCGGCGACTGCGAGGATTTTGCGCTGTTCACCTGCGGGCTGTTGCGCTTCTGGGGAATCGAATCCTACCTGGGCTCCTTACAGACCGACCGTGGCTCCGTCGGCCACGCCATCGCCCTGGTAAAGGTCGCCGAGGTACCCCGGGGGTTCGCCTACTACGAGATAGACGCATCGTTCGTTATCGGATCTCCCGGTGTACCGCCGGGTATCTACGTGCCTGTTGACTACGACCATGTCGGAGGTCTGTCGAACGCCGTAGGGCCGGGATGGACACTCAGATGGATGCGTCTTCCCGAATCGGCCTACGGAATCTATATGTAGGACGCACCGGTTGTCTCGAAGGCTCGGATGATGTCCTGAAGCACCGGGTCATCATCCGGGAGGAGAAAGGCGCACAGGTGCTCCATAGCACGGGAAAGACCGACGTATACCAGGTTACGCAGAAGCCGTTCGGTGGCTTCGGTGTCGTACTGTTCCCGGCGGTGGAGATAGGGCAGAAAGAGAAGCACAACCGGGAAGTCGAGCCCCTTGCTGGAATGCAAGGTAGAAATCCGGATAGCGCCTCGGCTCTCGAAGCTGAACTGATCGTCGGCGACATTTGCCCACCGGAACCCGGCCTGGGAGAGAGCCTCGCCGACGATATCCACTTCCCGGTTCCGGGGCACCAGAACCGCGAGGTTCTCCTCCTCGTACTCGAGGGCCTCGACAAAGAGGCGTACCTTGTCGACCAGAAGACTCAAGAGGCTATCCTTGCTATCCGAGCGGTAGAGCTCCGGAATCGGCCCGTCCCGGAAGGCCACGGTTTCGTCTTCCGGCGGAGCGGTCCCGGTCCCACCGCCCGAGCCACCGCACCTGCGGAACGCCTCGGCCAGGGCGTGAATCTGACAGCTGTTTCGAAAATTGGTCCGTAGCACCCGGGTACGCCCGGCTACCGAGATTCCCGCCCGGGCGTAGGGGGATGAGATGCCGTAGAGGGCCTGCTCCCGGTCCCCGGCCATGATCATCGGGCCCTCGGTCAAGAGGCGCAAGACCCGCATGTCCGCGGCGGTAAGGTCCTGGGTCTCGTCGAGAAAGAGGTAGCGGATCCGCGGCAGACGCTCCCGATCCGCCGGCGGGGTGCCTCCCCCATCACCCTCGAGATGCCGGAGCAACACCAGCCGGGAGTAGTTCTTGCTGAACTCCTTGCGCTCTTCCATCTCCGCCACAAGGGCATCCCGGATCCTCCACACCTCGGCGCGCTGACCCCGGGAGAGTCGCTGACGCATGCCCCGGCGCAGGGTAACCTCCTTTAGGTACTCATCCTCGGTGACGAGCCCGCCGAAGATCAGCGCCTCGATCTCGATGGTCAGCTCTGCGTCGGAGAGAAAGCCCGTTTCGTTGTGTTCGCTGATAAGCTCGTCGAGCATCCGATAGTTGATGCGGTAGTCGCCGTCCGCGGCCCGGAGGCAGGAGTAGAAGAAGCTGTCGATGGTACGGACGTCGACCGACGAGGACGCAGCCCCCAACACCCCCGCAAGGTAGGCATCGTAACGTGCCAGGGCCCGGGTAAAGGTTAAAAGCAGCCGCTTCTCCGGATAGTCCCCGCCGAAGGCAAAGTCGTCCTGGGTCAGGATTTTCTTGAGCGCCTCGATAAGGACCAGCGACTTCCCCGTCCCGGCACCTCCCCGGATGAGGGTATCGTGATCACCGTCGACGCTCTCAACGGCCTCGAGTTGCTCCGGGGTAAGCCGGGTGAGGGAGCGCTCGTAGTCCAGGCGGGTCCGGGTGTACAGTGAGAAGCGGCGGAGGTTTTCTATGTAGCGCGCCAGCTGCTCGAAGACGCGCATCTTCTGGGCCTGCTGCCTCTGGGCCTCCTTGAGGCGGCGACGCTCCACCCTAAGCTCGTCGATCTTGGTGTCTTTTTGCTCCACCGAGCGGCGGCTCTTCTGAAGCTCCAGATCGACCTGTTCCATCTGGAGCTCCAACTGCTTTAGCTCCACCTGAGAAGACTGATACTCCGACAGCTGCTTCAACAGCTCCGCGTTCTTCTCCTGGACGCTTCGAAGCTCCGCTTGGAGCATCTGCAGGGCGGCGCTTC
>CAYPUT010000305.1:0-2299 GCA_964413945.1 uncultured Spirochaetaceae bacterium | reverse complement strand
CTCAATTTCATCAGGGTTCTCCGGACGGGAATTCAAGGTCGAAGGTGTCAGCTGGTTCAATGTTACTATTCGGCTACCAATTGGGAGAATTGCTGGGTCCTCCGACGCTGTCGAATGGGCGTCATCTCAACTATCAGGCTATTGACGATCGCAAGTTCGTCCTCTGGATAGTTGTCCCGTAGCCTATAGCACTACAGCCGGGATTCACTCGGGGCCCGATGGGCGCAGCGCCCTGCTCCCCGGGGCGGTCGGCTCAGGCCCGAAGCAGTTTTTCTATGAGAGCGAAGTGATTGTCGTTGTGTTCGATCTCTACCCCGTGACGGTGGGCGCAGGCGGCAACCAGCAGATCGGTGACGGGAACGGTGATTCCGGAGTCCCGGGCAGACCGGGCTAAGTCCATAGCATCACTCCAGACCGACTGAGTGATTTCGAGGGATGGAATCTCTTCGCCGAAATGCTCGAGGACCGTCCTTTCATGCTCTCCCCTCGCGCCGTTCCAAAGCTCGAGTTCTACCACGGCGCACCACGCCGCTTGCCCCGTCGTAAGGAGAGCTTCGACACGGTCCCGAACGCGTACATCACCATCCCTTCGGAGTTGTTCGATCCAGGATGAGGTGTCGACGAGTTTCACGAGGCCGAGCCGCGTTTTTCGGTCTGTTCTAACTGCTCTACGGCGTCGTTACTGTCGAAATCACAGGTCCCCGAATACTCAACAAGCTTTGCCATCCGGCGTCGCCGATTGAACTCCCGGAGGGCGGTAACCACGGCTTCCCGCTTGGATTTGGCCCCAAGGGAACGCATTGCTTCTTCGAGCTCACCATCCGGAATATCAATTGTCGTCTTCACTAACACGGTTCTACCCCATTCGGGGCTCCTCTTCAATGCCTAACGTAATCCCTTGTGTCCCTTCGCGTGCGTAGATCGCATCACCTTGCCTTCCGATAACACCATCCTCTGACAGGTTTTGGTCGCCGGGAAAGTCAGGGTGATTTACTGTGTTCCCAATTGTGTACTCCGGTCGAAAACGGACGGCTTCCTGAAGGAAGACCACCAGAAACGCCCGTTGCCATTTCGGAGAACTCGACCCGGTAGGGTCTAACCTTACCCGGCCCCCCTCGGCGCAAAGAGGTCGAGAATTTCCTCCGGGGAGAGGGAGGAGATCATCACCGATTCGTCGGGGACGATATCCCGGGCGAGCGCCTTCTTGCGCGCCTGGAGCGAGGCGATCCGCTCTTCTACCGTGTCGGCGGCGACGAGCCTGTAGGCGGTGACGGGCTGGGTTTGCCCGATCCTGTGGGTTCGGTCGATCGCCTGGTCCTCGACGGCAGGGTTCCACCAGGGGTCCATCAGAACGACGTAGTCGGCGGCGGTAAGGTTGATGCCGACGCCACCGGCCCGGAGACTGATGAGGAAAAGCGGAGGCCCACCCTCGTTCTGAAACCGGTTGATCTCCTCTCTGCGGAGGCCGGGGTTCATGGAGCCGTCGAGGTAGCAGTAGTCGTAACCCGCGACCTGCGCCCACTCCCGCAAGATCGTCAATAGCGAGACGAATTGGGAGAAGACAAGGATGCGGTGGCCGGCGGCGACGATATCCGGGACGAGCTGCGCCAGAGCGGCGAGCTTTCCGGACTCCTCCGCCCGGTGACCCCGGGGGCCGGCGGCGGGGTCGAGCTTCGCCGGAAGCAGTCGCAGGTCCACCGCCGCCTGGCGAAGGCGGGTGAGTCCCTCGAGGATAAGAAAGAGCCTCTTTCCCGGCCGGCCCTCGGCGAGGGCATTTCGAACCCGTTCCTGGTAGTCCGCCCGGAGTCTCTCATAGACGGCGCGCTGGTTCGGCGGCAACGCGACGTAGATCGGGATCTCGTCCCGAGAGGGAAGGTCCTTTGCGACGTCGGCCTTGCGGCGGCGCAGCATCAGGGGCGTCAGGAGCTCCCGGAGGAGCCGTCGCGCATCCTCATCCCCGTCGCGCTCGATCGGGGTGCCGAATCGCCTCACAAACGCGGCGCGGCTTCCGAGAATTCCGGGATTCAGCAGGTCCATGACGGCGTAGAGCTCGAGGGAGCTATTCTCCACGGGGGTACCGCTCAAGGCGATACGCCGCCTGCTCTTTAGCGTCCGGGCCGCCCGGTAGCTCTTCGTCTTGGCGTTCTTGATCTGCTGAATCTCGTCGAAGATCAGGTGGCCCCATTCCACCTCCGAGAGGGACTTCGCATCCTTTAGAAGGGTCTGATAGCTGGTAATAAGCACCGGGGCTCCCGGCACCCCGCATCCGGCGGCGCCGGAAATGAGCTCCTGTAAGAGC
>CAYPUT010000304.1:0-2311 GCA_964413945.1 uncultured Spirochaetaceae bacterium | reverse complement strand
GTGCGGGTCCTGGGGGCCTCCCCGGGCCGGTGGGGGTCAATCTCGGCGCCGGCAAGGACAGCCCCGACCGGCGTTAGGTCGATGGCTATTCGCTCCGGGACGATGGTCTCTACCCGGATCGGGAGGCTAAACGCGGCGTCGCCGACGGTCATCTCTCCCCGCCAAGTGCCCGTCGGGTCGGCTTCCGCGGTGGGGATCCTAAAGGAGTAGACGCCGGCGCGCCCCTCGGTCAGAACGGCCTCATGGGCCACCTGCCCCCGGCTATTGCGGACCTCGAGGGCGACTGGATGGTCCTCCGGAAGAGGGGCATCCGGAAGCCGGAATATGCCGCTGAGATGGATCGGGTCCCCGGGGCGGTAGACACCCCGCTCGGTAAAGAGGTAGCCGTCGAGTCCACCACCCCGGACCGAGCGCCCTCCTACGTCGAAGGTCGAGAGGTTCCAGGCCATCTCGTTGGCCTTGAGGACCCCCCGTTGTCCCCGGTGCTCGGCGAGGATGTAAAAGCCCCGGCGGTCGTCCCCGGCACCCTGGAACACGCCTTCTTCGTCGGTCCGCCCTTCGGTTATCACCTGGTTCTGGTAGGTTCGAACCTCTATCCGGGCCCCCTCGATTGGCTCTCCCGTCGGGATGTCGGTGGCGAATACCGTGTGGGTCGACTCGCCCTGCTTCCAGGTCAGGGCGATGTCGGTGGGCATGACCGGCTTGAAGATCCGTCCCCGGGTCCAGAGGTAGCCCCAGGACCGGGGGTCCGAGTAGTAATCCTCCCCGTAGAAGGGACCGCCGCTTTCGGAGAGGTCGTAGATCATGTCCTCCCGCTCGAAGGAGAGGCTCAAGAGAAAGAGCCCGGCGTCCTGGTCTCCCAAGAGCTCGGCCAAATCGAGCTCGTGTACCAGTGGTCGGTTTCGCTCCTCTCCGATCTTTAGGCTCTCGGAGACAACCACCACGCCGACCCGTTGGACGTACTCGTAACCGAAATCCTGATTCCGCCCCGGCGCCCCGGTCATCGATTCGGTCTGAAGAAACTGCCCGAGGTTGTTCTCGAAGACCTGCTTTACCTCGATCTGCACCCTGCGCAGGTTTACCGTCCGGACGAAGACACTGCCCCGGTTCGTCGACGGGAGAAAGACCCCCCGGGAGAGAAACTCCATCCGGGGCTTGAGATCCTGAACCTCGAGGCTTCGCCGCTGGACCTCCGTGGTCGAGTCGCCGAAGCGGCTCCGTATTCCCGGGCCTACGACAACGGTGTAGGTCTCCCCCCGGCGAAGGTCTCCCCGGCCGATCACCGTCTCTCCCTGGGCGTCGAGGGTCAGCTCCGTTTCGGGCTCGGTGCGGATGAGACCCTCGAGGGATTGAGGGGAGAGCTGTTCCGAGAAGCGAATCGAAAGCCGTGGCTCCCCCGAGGAGTCGTCGATCCAGATTCGATCGACGGCAAAGCTCCCTTCGGCGGGTATCGTCAGCGACCAGGCGACGTCTTCCGAGAGCTCGAGGGGACCGGAGCGAATCTCCAGATCCAGCCTCCGGGCTTCCGGCCCCCGGGGGAGGGCTCCGGTGGAGAACCGCAAGGCGGAGGGGGAGAGCTCTTCGACCTCGACGTCTACCCGGCGCCCGTCGAGGCGGGCGGCGAAGGCCCGCCGTGCCTCCTCCGGGGTTACTTCAACCGTAAACGCCGCTTCGGCCCAGTAGCGCAACGCAGATCCGTCGTCGGAATGGACCCACCCATCTTCCAGGGAGAGCACTTCGGGGCCGAGGGTCTCGAAGGCGATATCGAAGGTTGCGATAGGGGGCTCTCCACGGATCTCCGAAAGCTCCCAGAGCGCTTCGAGGTCGAGCTCTCCGCGGTAGCTCCGGCGATACTCCAGAGGCCTCGCCGGCGCAAGCTCCAGGGTCCACCGATCGATCCACCTAACCGTCCCGGTGATATCCGGGGTGAAGGTGAAGGGGTTCGCCGCGAGGACGAGGCCGCCCTTCCCCTCCGGGAGCTGCGCCTCGGCAAAGCGGACCCGAACCGCCTCTCCCGGCGGCACAACCCCGGCGGTCGCCTCGGAAACCAGCGTGGCGGTCGCCGTATCCCGGAGGATCGCGCCCTCTTTTTCTCCGGAGCCCGAACAGGCGGTCACCAGGAGCACACCGGCACAGAGGGCGATCAGCAGGAGACTCGGAGAGAGGCGGTTGTTCTTCATACTTCTCAATCGTATTCCAGAACCGCGCCGGGTGCCAGATTGTCCTTCGTGATTCGTCATCCCTGCTACTATACTGCGTTCGTGGTTTCGGAGCACCATTTCCAGATTCTCGGCATCAAGCCCGGGGCGAC
>CAYPUT010000303.1:0-2313 GCA_964413945.1 uncultured Spirochaetaceae bacterium | reverse complement strand
GAGGGCTTCTTTTCCCCCCTCGCCTCGCCGAACAGGCGTCACTACGCGGAGCTGCTCTTACGCTACTACGAGCTCTTCTTGGAGTATCACTCCGGCGTCGAGCGTCAGGTGGTCGTCGATGCCTTTGCCGACTACCTCGCCGCGGTAAGCCCCGGGGAGCTGGCCGAGGAGGAAGCAGGTTCCGGCGAGGCGCCGAGCCACGAGAGCGATGGCGACGGCGGTGCCCGGACGACGGCCCAGCGGTTTCTCCGGCACCTCTGTGCCTACGGCTGGATGGACGAGGAGGAGCTCCTCGATTTCTCGAGGGTCATCAACCTCCGGGATACCGCCCGGCCCTTCTTGGAGGCGCTTCACCAGGTTAGCCACGGAGCCTCCCTGGAGTACGAGAGCCACGTAGTAGCGATCTATTCGTCCTTAGAAAGCGACGCCGCGGAGGAAAGCGGCGAGCACGCGGTCCTTATCGCGCACCGGCATACCAGGCTCCTGATGGAATCCCTCAAGCTGCTGGACCAGAACATCCGGGGGCATCTCCAGCACATCTTCTCCCAGGATGCCACCGTCCCGGAGCTCCTCCACGCCCACTACGACCTCTACATGCACGAGGTCGTCGACAGGGCCTACACGCGCCTGAAGACCTCTGATAATCTCTCCCGGTACCGGCCCCGGATAAACAAGCGGATCGCCGGCTTTCTGAAGGATGGGGGGTGGATCAAGCGCACCTCCGAGCGGCTTTCGGTTATCAAGCGGAGCTCCACCGAGGCCGCCGGGGAGGAGTTGCGGCGGATGCTGGTAGAAATAAAGGACGATCTCCAATCCATCGACCCCCTCCTCGAGCGGATCGACGACCGGAACCGCCGCTACTCCCGGCTTTCCACCGAGCGCATCCGGTCGCAGATCCACGCCGACCAGAGCCTATCAGCCCGCATCGCGACGATCGTCCGGGCCTGGGCCGGGGAGAGCTACCCCCCGGAGGCGGCGCCGGAAACCCTGGTGCACACCATCCTGAGGCTCCGGGCTCTCGGCGCCGAGTCGCTCTACACCCGGCGTCATCGTTCGGTAACCGAGGCCGGACTGCTCCGCCGGGAGGCCGAGCCTCCGGACGCCGAACTCGTCGAGCGGGAGCTGGTCCTGCGGGCCCGGAAACAGCTGAGCCCGGCAAAGATAGCCGCCTTTCTCTCCGCAACGGCGCCGAACCCCGGGGACCGGGCCCGGGCCGAGGCCCTGGTCGGGGACGTCGACAGCTACATCAAGCTCCTCTACGCCGGGGCCTACGCCGAAGGCCGGGGGGAGAGCTTTCCGTATCAGGTTGAATGGGGTGAAGAGCTCCTCCGGACCGGCTCCTTTCGATTCGTCGATCATACTTTCGTCCGGAGGTTCTCCCGTGGATGAGCGACTCCTGCGCTACCAAAAGCTCTCGGAGAACGACCGCGAGAGCTTCCGCATTGCCCTTCACCTGCTTCTTACCGAGAGCTTCCTGATTCGCTCCCTGGAGTCCCACGCCCGGGCCTACCGCTTCGCCGCGGCCAATACCGAGATTATCGACGCCTACTTAGAGCTTGCCGGGTGGAGCCTCCGGAAGGACGAGCACCTCGGGGTAATCTCCTTTCAGGGCCCCGCTTCGGCCCGGCTGCAATTGAAGAAAGACGAAAGCATCTTTCTGTTGGTCTTGCGGCTCCTCTACGAAGAGAAGGCCGGAGAGTTGGTAATCCACGGGGAGCGCACGGTAAGACAGGAGGAGGTCCAGGACCGGCTGCGGACGATAGCGGATCTCTCCTACAAGAAGACCCCCTTCGTCTCCCTCTTGCGCCGCTTCCAGGCCCTCCGGCTGATCCAAGTCGTCGGCTCCGAGGAGGACCCGGAAGCAACGGTAATCCTCTTTCCCAGCATCCCGTTCGTACTAGACGGCGTCTGTTTGGACGATATCGCCGAGCGAATCGACTCCTACAACCGGGGCCGGGACGAGCCGGACGAAGCTGAAGAGGACGACGAATCATGATGCTTCTGTCTCGGATACGCCTGGTCAATTGGCACTTCTTCTCGGATGTCACCGTCGACCTCGGCATCATGAGCCTCCTTGCCGGGGATAACGGCAGCGGTAAGAGCACCATTATCGACGCCCTGCAGTACGCCCTGGTTGCGAAGGTGCAACGTATACGCTTTAACGCCGCAGCCACAGACCGGCGCACCGCCCGGACCTTGGAGAGCTACACCCGGGCGAAAGTGGGAGCCGACGAGTTGGACTACCTCCGGGAGGAGTGCCTCTCCCACGTCATTCTCGAGTTCGACGAATCCGGCAGGCGGGCCTGCGCGGGC
>CAYPUT010000302.1:0-2319 GCA_964413945.1 uncultured Spirochaetaceae bacterium | reverse complement strand
AACGTCCGTACCTTCCGCGGCACTTAATTCGTACCCCGGCCCAAACTACTTCGCCACCCCGGCGTAAACCGGAAGCCCCGAGGGAAGCCCCTGGACACCGTATGTCTCGCGGTACTTCTTGGTCAGCCCCTGGGCCGCGGAAAGGGCCTCCGGTGAGACCTCCGGCCCCTCGACGGCGGCCAGCGCCGCCTCGAGTTGATCCGTGCGGTAGATTCCAAGGACCGTGGACGCTGCGACCTTCGGGGCCAGGCTAAAACGTATGGCGAAGTCCGTCCAATCCTCCGGCTCCGCCGGAAGGGCGCTCCGGAACTCTCCGAGTTGATCGTAGAGACGGTTCCAGCTCTCGTCGTGTTGCCGGTCTTCGGGCCCAAGGCGGTTCCGATCGACCCGGCGGTTGGTCAGCAGTCCCGCGGCGAGGGGCCGGATTCCGATAAATCCCATTCCCTTCTCTTCCATCGCGGGAAAGAGGTCCATCATCTCGGTCTCGAGGCAGTTGAAGAAGGCGACCAGGCCGGAGAAGAGCCCCGACTCGACGGCCTTTTCGGCATACCCGACGGTATAGGGAAAGGTGGTAAGGTAGCCGACCTTTCCCTCCCGGTGGAGCCGGTCGAAGGCCTCCCGCAAGGGGTGTACGACGCTCTCGAACTCGCCGACGCGTTGCGGCTCGCCTTCGGCGTTGTATCCGATACTCTTCGGCAGGGTTCCCCGTTGCAGATGCTGCACCACGGCGATCCGGTCTGTGTGGAGCTCCTCCAGCGCTTCGTGGATCTGCTTGCGGAACTTCTGTTCGTCGAAGCCCTCGTCCCCCCAGTCGGGAACGTTCACCTTGATGATGTGATGAAGCTCGTGGCGCTTCGGATGTTCCGCCAGGACCTGGCTCGTCAGCCACCGGGTTCCGTACTCATAACTCGAATGGACAAAGTTGACGCCCCGGTCGATCGCCGCCTCGAGGGCCCGGCGCCCCGCTTTTCCGACGTCGTCGAGCTCTCCCGACTTCGACGCGTAGCGCATCGTCCCGTAGCAAATCTCTGAAACCTCTAAATCGGTATTTCCGAACCGGCGGTATCGCATGCTTACGCTCCTTTTGCCTCCTTAAGATTAGCGGCGGAGGCAGGAACAAAGCAAGCGGCTCGTGGCCCTTATGAGCGATTCGGACAAAAACAGGTGGCTTCGGGGACAAGCGGAGGGTTCCCCGAAGGCCTGGTTGCCGAAACGGCCAATCGTACTCTAGGACACCGGAGTCTTCAGTGGCCGCCCTTCGAAGTGGTTCCGCAAGTTCTCGATAACGAGGTCCCGCATGGCGTTTCGCGTCTCCCGTGTCGCACTCGCGTTATGGGGAGAAAGCACGACGTTGGACATCTTCTTAAGCGCCTCGGGGACGGAAGGCTCCGAGGCAAAGACGTCGAGGGCGGCGGTGGCGATATCGCCGGCCCTCAAGGCTTCGATAAGCGCCTTCTCGTCGACAACGGATCCGCGGGAGGCGTTTACCAGCGAGCCTTCGCGACCAAGCGCAGAAAGAACTTCCCGATTAACGGCACCATTGGTCCCTCCACCGCCGGGCATACAGAGGATGAGGATATCGCTTTCCCGGGCCAACTCAACTAAGCTGTCGTGGAAGCGGTAGGGCGCGTTGAGCTTTGCTACGTCGAAGTAACCTATGTCGCACCCGAATGCTTCGAGACGTCTCGCCGTTGCCCGGCCTATTCGTCCCAACCCGGCAATGCCAACCCTCTTCCCGTTAAGCCGCGAGGTGAACCCCATGGGGCCCTCGGACTCCCACCGACCGGACCTTGCGTGTCGGTCGGCTTCGAGGAGCCGCCTCCGGGCGGCGAGGGTCAGCGCCACGATGTAGTCGGCAACGTCCTCGGTCAGGACGTCCGGCGTGTTCGTTATCCGAATGCCCCTCTCCGCCGCCGCCGCGAGGTCGATACCGTCGTACCCGACACCGAAGTTTGCAATAATTTCGAGGGAGGGCAACTCGTTTAGAAACTCCCGGGGCACCTGGGATTCCCCGGTGGAGACGAGGCCCCGGAAATCCTCCCGGGCAACACGGCGGCATTCGCCGAGGTCTTTGTGCTTCCAATACGCCACGGGGTTGGAGAAAGCCGACAGCGGCTCGAGCAGATCGGGGACCAGGGGCCCGAGGACTAGGACGTTTGGTTTGGCTGAGGGAGCATCGGGTTGCCTCATTCTGATACCATCCTCTCGTTGATTCCAGCGACGCGCTCGACAATCGCGGCGGACACCTCAGGCGCCGGGCCCGCAGCGTCGAGGTGCTCCACGGTGTTTACCCCGAGGACGCTGCTCTTGATGACCGGG
>CAYPUT010000301.1:0-2326 GCA_964413945.1 uncultured Spirochaetaceae bacterium | reverse complement strand
GATAAAGATGGCGTCGAAACCGTCCTTCTCGATCAGGTCCTCGATGGTCCGGGTCCGGCCGATCAGGAAGTTAGTATGGATTACGACCCCCATCGCCTCTAAGGTGGCAATCTCGGTTTCGACGATCTTCTTCGGCAGGCGGAACTCAGGTATTCCGTAGATCATGACCCCCCCGGGCTTGTGGAAGGCCTCGAAGATTTCGACATGATGCCCGGCCTTTCGCAGGTCCGCCGCCGCGGTAAGTCCCGCCGGGCCCGAACCGACGACAGCCACCTTGAATCCTGAGTCCGGACCGACAGTGGGCGGCTCGATGACGCCCTTCTCCCGCTCGAGATCGGAGACGTAGCGCTCGATCCGTCCGATGGCGACCGACTGCATCCGGTCCTTCGCGATCTTGCCCACGGTGCACTCGAGCATGCACTGGCTCTCCTGGGGACAGACCCTTCCGCAGATGGCCGGGAGGAGGCTCGACTCCTTGATGACGTTTACCGACTCCTGGAACTTCGCTTCGGCGGCGAGACCCACGAACCGGGGAATGTCGATCGCGACGGGGCAGCCTGCGATACACGGCGCGTTGGCGCACTGCAAACAGCGCAGCGCCTCCACCTGTGCCTGGAACTGGGTGTAGCCCAAGGCTACCTCGGACTGGTTTTTCCGGCGAGCCGCCGGGTCCTGGGAGGGCATGTCCTGTTGGGGGATCTGCCGGCGGTCGCGATTCTTGAGCTCCCCGGCCTCTTGCCGAGGGCCATATTCATTCCAGAGGGCTTCGGCTGCCGTGGCGAGCTCCTCGGGGGTACGATGCTCTGTCATTGTACGGGCTCCTTTAAGCCAATGTTACACCGCTCCTTGGCGCCGGTTTCTTGCTTTTTGTAGGCCTTTAGCCGGGACATCATATTGTCAAAGTCAACAAGATGCCCGTCGAATTCCGGCCCGTCGACGCAGACAAACTTGGTCTCCTCGCCCACGCTAACCCGGCAGCCGCCGCACATTCCCGTGCCGTCGACCATAATGGTGTTCAAGCTGACCATCGTCTTTACCCCAAAGGGTCGGGTGGTCTCGGCGGCAAACTTCATCATAATCGGGGGGCCGATGGCAAAGACGATGTCCGGGACCCCGGCTTCGCAAAGCTCCTTTAAGGGGACGGTAACCAAGTCTTTGCGGCCGTAGCTGCCGTCGTCGGTGCAGACGATCACCTCGTCGCTCCACTTCTTCATCTCCTCCTCGAGGATCAGAAGCTCTCTATTCCGGGCACCCATGATGGTGATTACCTTGTTCCCGGCCTTCTTTACCGCCTGGACGATGGGGTGCATCGGCGCCACGCCGATACCGCCGCCGACGCAGACCACGGTGCCCCACTTCTCGATGTGGGTCGGGGTGCCGAGGGGCCCGAGAACGTTGGCGATATGGTCCCCAACCCCGAGGGTCGAGAGCGTGAGGGTGGTCTTTCCCACCGCTTGAAAGATGATGGTGACGGTACCGGCTTTCTCGTCGGCGTCGGCGATGGTCAGGGGGATGCGCTCCCCAAAATTGTCGTCCAGTTGGATGATGATGAACTGCCCCGCCTTCCTGGCTTCGGCGATGTAGGGCGCCTCGAAGGTCATCCGGAAGACATCGTCGGAGAGTTGTCTCTTGTCTACAAGCTTGTTCATGTGCTCTTCCCGTTCGCGAAGTTGGTCAGATAGATGTCGATTCCCTTTGCGGCAGAATGCCCGTTGGCAATGGCGGAGATCGCATCCCTGGTCCTGTTGGTAATGTCTCCCCCGGCAAAGATCTTCGTGTCGCCGGTCTGCTTGAACTCGTTGACAACGACCATGCCTCGGGAAACCTCCAGTTTAGCAGAAATGTCGTCCGGGAGGAACCGGTAGTCCGCCCCCTGGCCAATAGCCGGGATAACGGTGTCCGCCTCTATGTACTCTTCGCTTCCCTCGATCAGCTTCGGGTTTGGGCGGCCACCCTTCTCGTCGGGGATCATCTCTGCCCTGCCCCAGATAAGCCGCAGGCGCTTGCTCCGGCCCTTCTCCAGCCGCAGGGGAATCGCCTGGGTGACGATGTCTACACCCTCGCCCCGGCTCTCGTGGATCTCCTCGATATCTGCGGGCATGTCCTCCTCCCGGCGACGGTAGAGGATGGTTACCCCGGCGCCGTACCGGCGGCTCGACCGGGCGGCGTCCATGGCGACGTTCCCGCCGCCGACGACGACCACCGAGTCGCCGATGTCCGGCTTCCGGCCCTTGGTCACCTGGTCCAGAACCGACAGCCCGGAAATGACGCCCGGCAGATTCTCTCCGACTATATTCAGCCCGTAGGGGTCCGAAAGCCCGGTAGA
>CAYPUT010000300.1:0-2363 GCA_964413945.1 uncultured Spirochaetaceae bacterium | reverse complement strand
ACTCGAAGCGCTTCCCCCGGCGAGGGCTCCGACACCGTAGGCGGTGTACATGACTCCGTAGTTCCGGGCGTAATGCGTCGATCCGAAGAGGCGCGTCGTGGCGGCAGGAGCAATCGATAGCCAGCCTCCGAGCATCAGCCAAAGAATTCCGAAGCCCAGGTAGAACGGCAGCGCAACGCCTTCCTTCGCTAAGAGAGAGAGGGATGCGCCGAAAGCGATCAGCAGAAACGAAAGAACAACCGTCAGCATGGTGCCGAGACGGTCGTGAAGGCTGCCGAAGAGGGGACGCCCTACCCCGTTGAGAACCCCGAAGGCCGCGACGGCTCCGGCGGCGGTAGGCGCGGAGAGAGCGACGACTTCCCGGCCAAAGGACGCGGTCATTCCGATAGCCGTCAGCCCCGATAGTGTTCCGATAACGTAGCAGACCCAAAAGGCGTAGAACCGGCCGGTTCCGAGCATCCTTCGAAGCGTAAGATGGGTCCCGGGGGCCACCCCAAGGCCTCCCGGTGTGTCTCCGGCATGCATAACGAGGAACAGCGAGAACAGCGAAATGACGGGGATGAAGGCTACCCCGAGGACGATCATTGCGGCCCGGACCCCGAGTTCGCTGATCAGAAAGGTTGCCAGGGGCGCCGTAACGAAGGGCGAAACCCCGAACCCGGTCAGGGTCAGCCCCATAGCCAGGCCCCGGCGGGCAGGAAACCAGCTGCCGACCACAGCCAAGGGGACGCCGTAACTCAAGCCAACTCCGAGGCCTCCGAGCAGTCCAAACGTTACCGTGACAAGAAACAGTTGCTCCGCGAGGCCGGAGCTAATCCATCCGATTCCGAGCAGAACGCCTCCGGTAACAAGGGTAACCCGGGGCCCCCTGCGGCCCATCATCACGCCACCGAGGGGCATCGAGAACGCGAAGGCTGCAAGAAAAACGGAATACGGAATGCCGCTTTGGGCTGGAGAGAGTCCCAAGGCTCCTTCGATGGGCTCCCGAAAAACCGACCAGGAATAGACCGTCCCCAGGCAGGCATTCACGATAATACCGAAGACGACAAGGTCCCATCGTCTGTTAAGGCGGTTGTTGTCGGTTTTGGTCATACATTTACTATTGCCGGTTATCCAAGGAATGCCAACACGTTTGGGAAGAGCGGAACTGCGGCATAGACCTTCCGGCCTATACTAACTCGACGAAATTTTCACTATCGTTTGTGTAGGAGATATCGATGGTAACGATGATAGGTCCTACGGTTCACGCCGAGCAGCTGACGAGGATCTACGCACAAAGCGCCACACCTCGGTACGCTAACCCAACGATGAGTGCCGTCTGGAGCCAGGACCCGGGACCCGACAATCCGTTGGCCGCTCCAACCCCCGGGGCAGAAGCCCGCCGCCCCGAAGAGGCCTTCGTGGCTCCAATCAGCTCAGCCTCCGACGCGTTTGTTCCGCCGGTGGATGTCCGTCACGTAGACCTTTTCGCTTAGCTCGACGGCCGGTCGGATGTGGCTTCAGCCCCCGGCGAGCAATTCGTCGAAGGAATAGGTCGTCCCGTTCACCGTAATGCTTCCGCTGTAGGTTGCCGCATCACCATCTCCTTGGACGACAAAGCTGAATGACATTGTTGCGGTGTACGCGCCAGAGATGGCGAAGTCGCCCAGAACCTCGGAGCGGTTCTCCGACGAATCAAAAGACCCGGACATAATACCGACGATCGTGATACCAGAACCCGGATCGGTACAGTTCATCGTTAGACTAAAACTGTAGTCTTCGCCGTCTTCGTCAAAGGTCCACGAGAAGCTACAGTTAGCAGTAGTGTCATCTCCGGTGGCGCCGTCAATAGTCATAAGTGCTTCGCCATAAGCACCGAACGCAAGAGCAAACGCTTCCGCCGCATCCTGCTGCGACACTTCTCCCCCGGCCCCGTTTTCGCCGCAGGCCGAAAGAAGCGCTGCAAGAATGACAACCACCACCAGAACGGGCACGCGCCATAGGGATTTCTTCGACTTCATTCTGCTGTACTCCTTATCTCGCGGTCTAATCATAGTAGACGTGCTTCCGCATCGCCAGGCCGGGGAGGAAAATTCCGCCGGAGAGAATATCCCTGGTTAGCCGGGTAACTGGTCCACTCCCGCCGCGACGATTCGCTTGAAATGATTGATGAATCGAATCGCTGGGGCCGCGTCGGCGATATTGTGATCCAAGCTCAAAGTGACGCAGGCTATCTGCCGCCTCTTCAAAGCGCTTCCGGACGGGGTAGGAGTGCCCCTGGAGGGGCCTACCCCGCCGGTACCTCGGCAACCGTCCTCCGGGTCCAGAGAAACGCCAGAAGCCCCGCGCAGACGTTGGCTCCGAAGGCGCCCCAGAAGATGCCC
>CAYPUT010000299.1:0-2369 GCA_964413945.1 uncultured Spirochaetaceae bacterium | reverse complement strand
CCCCGGACCCCGGCGCTTACAAAGACCGTGTCGAAGAGCTCGACGCTCTCGTCGACGAAGGTCGGTAGCGGTTTCTTCATGCCGAAGGGCGAACAGGCGCCGTGAATGTAACCGGTTAGGGGTTTAAGCTCCTTCAAGGGGAGCATCGACAGCCGCCGGGCTCCGGCGGCCGCGGCGGCCTTTTTGAGGTCCAGGGTCGCGTTGCCGGGTATGCAGAAGACCGCGTGCTCTCCCGGCGCCCCGAGGGTAACCAGGGTCTTGAATACGCGCTCCGGCTCTACGCCCAAAAGGCCCGCCACGGACACGGCGTCGAGGGCCGAATCGTCGACGGTGTATTCGGTAATCGAGAACCGGACGCCCTCTTGCTCCAAAAGGCGAACCGCGTTGGTCTTCGTCATGGCGTCGGCGCCCCCCGCCGTGGTGCGTGTCTCAGGTGGTTCGCAAGACCGACCGGATTTCGTCGAAGGGGTTTGCCTCCTTGTTCAGGATTCGGTAGACCGCGCCGGTTATCGGGAGCTTTAGGTTGTACCGCTGCATCAATTCCTGAGCCGCCCGGCAGGCGACGACCCCTTCCGGCAGATATCCGATCGTCTCGATCGAGTCGATCAGGTGATCGATGTCGCTGAATTGCTCGAGGATGTCTTCGAGAACGACGGAGCGTCCGAACCGGCGGTTCCGGCCGTACTGGCTCCGGCAGGTAACATCCAGGTCGCCGACCCCGGCGATTGAGGTAAAGGTCTCCGGGTGGGTGGAGCCCATCGCCACGCCCATGGTCTGGATCTCGTTCAGGCCCGCCGCGAGGAGGAGAGACTCGGTATTGTCGCCGAAGGCCTCGGTTAGCTCTTTGAGGGCGTCCATCATCCCAAAGGCGATCGCGATAACGTTCTTCATCGCGCCGCAGACCTGCACCCCAACGACATCGAGGGACGAAAAGAGCTTAAGGGTGTCTACGCTCATCAGCTCCCGGAAGCGGATGGCGTTCTTCGGGTTCTGGCTCGCGCTGATAAGGCCCGTCAGGCGTCCGCGCCCGACTTCCTCGGCGTGACTCGGGCCCGAGATGTAGACGAGGTTGCTCTTGTAGAAGCCGGGCAGATAGTCTTCGAGGGTCTCGACAATCAAGCGGGTCCCCCGGTCGGTGGTAATAAACCCCTTGGTTACGACTCCGATAAAGGTGTCCCCCTCCATGATGTTCGGCATCGAAAGGATGGCTTTAACGGTGTCGAGGATAAAGAGCGAGGGAATCGCGAGGATGATAAACTCCGCCTCTCGAACCGCTTCCGCGAGCTCGGTGACCGCTTCGAGGGAGGAGGGGAGGGGAACCTCCGGAAGATAGCGCTGGTTTACGTGCTTCTGGTTGATGTCTTGGGCCACCGGCTTCTCGAAGGACCAGAGTCGGACATCGTGACCCTTCTCCGCGAGCATCTTCCCTAAGGCGGTTCCCCAGGCGCCGGCTCCGAGAATCCCGACCCGTCGTGCTTCCATTACCGAACCTGCTCCTCAAACCGCGCCACGTGCCCGGCTATCACTCCCAGACCCCGGTGCCAGAACTCGTCTCCGGCGGCCTCCATCCCGATGGACCGTATAACCCCGTCGACGCTTTCGGCGCCGGTTCGCTTGAGCATCTCCCGATAGCGAGTCGGAAAGCCCGGGTTCCCGGAATCATACTCCGTTAAGAGCGCCAGGGAAAAGAGAAGGCCGAAGGCGTAGGGAAAGTTGTAGAAGGACAGGTCGTGATTGTAGTAGTGCCCTTTGACGGCCCACATGTAGGGGTGCAAGAAAGCCGAATCGAGGGCGTCGCCGTAGGTTTCCTGTTGGTAACGGCTCATCAGGCTGCAGAGATCTCCCGGGGAAACCTCGTGGTCGGCCCGGCGCCGAAAGAGCTCTTGTTCGAACCGGAATCTCGAAAGGATGTCGACGATTACTTGGGTGGCATCCTGGAGAAACGCCTCCAAGGCGGTAAGGCGCTGGGCCTCCGGGAGCTCCCGGATCAGAGCCCGGTAGACGAGGTTCTCGCAGAAGATACTCGCGGTCTCGGCGAGGGGCATCGGGTACTGCCGGAGGAGCGCCGGGGCCTCTTTGAGAAGCTCTTGATGGTAGGCGTGACCGAGCTCGTGGGCGAGAGTAGAGACCCCGGAGACGGAGCCGTCGTAATTGCAGAGAATGCGGCTTTCGCCGACGGTGGGAAATGAGACGCAGTAGGCGCCTCCGACCTTGCCGGAACGGGGTTCCGCGTCTATCCAACTCCGGTCGAAAGCCGTTTCGGCGAAGCTCCCGAGATCCGGGGAGAAAGCGGAAAACTCATCACAGATAAACCGCTTTGCCTCGTCAAAAGAAAACCGAAAGCTCTCGGCGGTAGGGCCGGCGCCGCT
>CAYPUT010000298.1:0-2388 GCA_964413945.1 uncultured Spirochaetaceae bacterium | reverse complement strand
GGGAGAAATACGGGAAGTAGGGCTTAATGCCGGGCCCCCGATACGGAGGGTCCGGGGCGTCCATGCAACAGAGCTTGCTGGTACACCGACAAACGGTGTTCTCTGATAGTTTCGGCTTATCCCGAAATGATGACCCCGCCGGCCGGGTAGCGCGCGGCGGGTTTGACTTGCGGAAGTCGTAGATCCTACGAGCAGTAGAGGAAAGCCCCTCTATACCCCGGCGCCGCTCCAAATCGGCGCCGAAGGCTCCATCACCCACTTGTGTTCGGCCCGAAAGACGCGCGAATCCGGCCCAAAACGATTCGAAGGCAAATGCGGAATCATCCAGATGTAGTACATTGCGTAGCCCGGCGCGGCGCACTGTGAATGGGTGCGAAACGGAGGAATTACGTAGGTGTCGTAGCTGTGTATCTTATAGACCTGGTCTTCCTCTTCGGCGTGTCCGAACCCGCCCTCGGGATAAAAGCGGTAGTGGTACACTTCGGGCTGGGCGTGGTCGTGCGGCGGATAGCTGCTCCACTTTCCCGGATGATTGATGACTTCTCCGATTACCATGTTGCTTTCCGGTGCCGTCGCCGCGTCGAAGACGGTTCGCACGGTTCGGGTGCTTGTATCCTGCATTGTGCCCTCGCCGAAGCGATCGGAACGGTAGTCACCGGGTTGCCACAGCCTGGCGGGCAATGGCTTGTCGTTGGCAGTCTTCTGAATCGCGAGCTCCGCATCCGGTGATATACAGGTGATACGAACCTTCGCCCGAGACCCGACGTGAAGAACGATCGGTTCCTCGTCCAAGAGGCTCCCGCGGTGAACTTCCTCAGACCAGCTCCCGGAAGGATCCGACCACTCGAGGCGAACATGGCCGGTCATCAGCAAGAAGGCCCGTTCTTGAGGTTCTTCGCTTTGGAGAGAATCTTCTGCGCTTAGCTTGAGGATCCCAAAGCTCATTCGAACCGCGCCACCAAGCTCGCTGAGGTCGGAGACCTGCGTGTAACCGGCGGGAAACGGCTGTGTCTTTCGTCGTATAATCACTTTACTTTACGGCTCCTGCCACCGCCGCGTCGTCCACTTGTATTATATCCGGCTCGTAGCCCATTATTCGGGATAGGCGTCTTGCGTGGTCGGTGACAATCTCCGCCAAGCGTTCCAAATCCGACTCCGGCATCCTATAGGACGGCCCGGTTACCCACAACGCGGCAATGTTGTCCTTGCGGTAGTCGAAAATGGGTGCCGCGACACAGTGGGCGCTGTCGACTCGTTCTCCGCGGTCGTAGGCACACCCCCGTTCTCGAACACGGGCGATTTCGGCTTCCATCTCTTCGCGATTCTTGATGGTTTTTGGCGTGTGGACCTGATAGTCGATAGCATTGAGCAGCCGATCCTGTTCCGCCTCCGGAAGGTACGCCAAGAAGACTTTGCCCGGCGCCGAAGTGTGGAGTTGAAAATGGTGTCCAACGTCCACGACAAACTTGACCGGCTGGTCGCTGAGAACGACTTCAAGGACGAGGCCCTGCATACCTGATAGCTTTCCTAAGAGGGCGGTCTCGTGAGTCTGGTTTCGCAACTCGACCATGATGTCCAAGGCCTTCGCGACAAGGTTTGACTCGCCGATCGAGGCATATCCGATAGCGAGAAACTTGCTGCTAAGCTGGTACTGGTTCTCCGATTCAACCACGTATCCATGACCGAGAAGAGTCTTCAGAATCCGAAAGACGGAGTTCTTCGGGAATCCCAGTCCGTCGGCGATGGCAGTAATGCCGGCCCCCTTGGGCTGCTTGACGAGGTACTCGATGATAAGCAGTGCCCGCTCCAGGTTTGGTACTTTGTAGCGATTCTCGATTTCCAACCCGTCATCCTTTGCGGTAAACAGTGATCTATTGTGAAAATGAACCGTCGGAGCGTTAATTGAGCCTGAACCAAAGCAGTGGCGCAGGTTTCCTCAACTGCCCTCGATTTGAGCCTCTGGACCGTCTTTCTCGGCCATCTCTTCTTCTTTGATGCCCTTTTGAAACTCTCTTTTTGCCTGTCCGATCGACCTCGCAAATTTCGGGATGGCTGAAGCCCCGAAAAGCACCACCACGACCAGTACGACCAGCATGATTTCCGTATGACCAAGCATTCTACATCCTCCTAAGATACTCTGTATTTGTATTGAGCGTCTCCGTTTCCTGGCTCCGTACCAACGCTCTCTTCGACCAGGCCACTCGTTTCGGTGGCCGACATCTCTACCTCATTGGTTTCTGGAACGATATTCCCGTCCTTATCTATTCTTGCTCCGGAGGCACCCCGATCTTTCGGTTCCGACTCCGCTTCCAACTCGTTGAGGGTCCACACCAACTCACGCTTCCATCGACGGAACTGGCCTACGAGGCGTCCTGCCCGGCGGAAGAC
>CAYPUT010000297.1:0-2453 GCA_964413945.1 uncultured Spirochaetaceae bacterium | reverse complement strand
CGTAGCAGGCGCGGGGGCCGATGGGGTTGACGTTGCCGCGGTAGGTTTCGGGTTGCGGGTGGATGGTGGGGTCGCCGTAGATCTCGGAGGTGGAGGCCTGGAGGATCCTGGCCTTGGTGCGCTTGGCGAGGCCGAGCATGTTGATGGCCCCGTGGACGCTTGTTTTGGTGGTCTGCACCGGGTCGAACTGGTAGTGGATCGGGCTTGCCGGGCACGCGAGGTTGTAGATCTGCTCGACCTCGACGTAGAGGGCGAAGGTGACGTCGTGACGCATCATCTCGAAGTAGGGGCTGCTCATTAAGTGGGCGACGTTCTCTTTGTTTCCGGTAAAGAAGTTGTCGACGCAGAGCACATCGTGGCCTTCGTCGATGAGGCGCTCGCAGAGGTGGGAGCCGATAAAGCCGGCTCCGCCGGTGACTAAGGTTTTGGTTCTCATGTGGTTTTGGTTCTCATGTGGTTTTTTTAGGAGAGGGGCATCAGGAAAGGAAAATGCTTACGGTAACCGCGATGCCGACGAGGCCCAGCATGGTCGTCATAACGGTGAACCAGCGGTTCATGTGGCTGCTCATGTCACCGAAGCGTAGGTCCATCTGCTCGAAGCGCTTTTCCATCTGCTCGAAGCGTTTGTCCACTTGCTCAAAGCGTTTGTCGACCTGCTCGAAGCGCTTATCCATCTGGTCGAAGCCCTGTCGCATGAGCTCCCGCTGGGTCTTGAGCTCTTCCTCGACGCGGACGATCCGCTCGGCGAGCTCGATATCCCGGGAGGACGTGCTTCGGGGGCGCACCTCTTCCATCCAGGAGGGAAGATTTTTCCGCACGTAGCTTCCTATAGTCTCTAAGGCTTCCTGCGATAGTTCCACGACTTCACTCATTGGGGGTTCACCTCCGGTAACAATAACCGGACTGGAATGTCCCGCGCTTCAAAGATACCATATTTTTCGCCTGGGCGTGGCCGAAACGCACTGTCCGGGCCTATGTCGAGCCCCACTGCTACCACGGCACGGGGGTATGTTCAATGCGTGAACAACAGGACTACCGCTTGCCGTAGTTCTTCTCGATCCAATCCTGATACTCGCCGCTGCGGATACTCTCGATCCATTCGGGGTTGTCGAGGTACCAGCGGATGGTCCTCTCAAGGCCCGTGGCAAGGGCGGTTTCCGGGACCCACCCCAACTCGTCTTCGATGCGGCTTGAGTCGATGGCGTAGCGCCGGTCGTGCCCCGGCCGGTCGGTTACGAAGGTTATGAGCTTGCGGTAGGTTTCCACCGGCTCGCCGGTAACTCCCGCCATGGTGTCGCAGAGCAGGTTGACGAGCTCCAGGTTTGTCTTCTCCGTCCGACCGCCGACGTTGTAGGTATGCCCGGGCTCCCCGGCGGCGAGAACCCGCCAGATAGCCGCCGAATGGTCTTCGACGTAGAGCCAATCCCGGGTGTTCCCGCCGTCGCCATAGATGGGAAGCGGCTTTCCGTCGCGCATGTTAAGGATCATCACCGGTATCAGCTTCTCGGGAAACTGATAGGGCCCGTAGTTGTTGCTGCAGTTGGTGATGGTTACGGGCACGCCGAAGGTATGGTGATACGCCCGGACCAAGTGGTCCGAAGAGGCCTTACTCGCCGAGTAGGGGCTCCGGGGATCGTAGGGTGTCTCTTCGGTAAAGAGCCCGGTGGGCCCTAGGCTTCCGTAGACTTCGTCGGTTGAAACGTGGTGAAAGCGGTACGAGGCGCCGCCCCGGGGCCAGGTGGCCCGGGCGGCCTCCAAGAGGTTGAGGGTGCCGTTGACGTTGGTCTCGACGAAGGCCCGGGGGCCGAAGATGGAGCGATCCACATGACTCTCGGCGGCAAAGTGGACCACGGTGTCGATGTCGTAGCGCTTAAAGATATCCAGGACGACTTCGGCGTCACAGATGTCGGCGTGCTCGAAGATGTAGCCCGGGGCAGGGGCGTGGTTCCCGGCGGCGGGCTGGTTTCCGGCAGCGGGCCGGCTACCGGGGTCTGGGCCGGCGCCGAGGCTTGTGCCCGGGCCGAAACCCGCCTCGATGTCCGCTAAGTTCGCCGGGTTCCCGGCGTAGGTCAGCTTGTCGAGGTTGACGAGGCGACCGGTAAACCGGGGCCGCAAGTCGAATGCCGGGCCGGGGGCTTCGCCGCCGGGGGCGGGAACTCCGGTGCCGGGGGCTGTTACTGCGGCGCCGGCATCGGTGGCAACACCCGGGGCAACACCCGGGCCGCCGAAGAGATACCGAATAAAGTTGGAGCCGATGAACCCGGCTCCGCCGGTTACGAGGATGTTTTTCATGCCGAGCATCTAAAGCCGCGCCTTATGGCCGCGTAGTTCTTGACGAAATTCCGGAAGTCTTCTGCCACGAGGCGGCCTGTTAAGAGGGCCGTGGCGCGGCGGATTCTAGACGCCATAGTACTCCCGGTACCACCGGACGAAGTGACCGACCCCTTCGCGGA
>CAYPUT010000296.1:0-2462 GCA_964413945.1 uncultured Spirochaetaceae bacterium | reverse complement strand
AGGCCTGCCAGTAGGGGCGCCTCGCCTGGACTAACGGCGGCCGTGGAAACACGGCGTTTATCGTCGTCGAAGAGTCCGGGTCTGAGAGGTGCCTCAGACTCAGAAGGCGCTGAGTCGGCGCGTAGCGCCGGGGACGGCTGCTCGGTCTGCGAAGCTCCGAGGGGCCCGCCCATAACTATTTTTGGTGCCGTCAGGCATTTCGTCGGCACCTCAGGAGGACAAACGTGAGCATCATCAACAACTCAAAGACCGACCCCAACAAGATCCTGCCGATGACCTACACCTGGGCCCGGCAGCACTACAAAGACGCCCTTGCAAACACCTGGACCCCGGAAGAGATTCCGATGCAGGACGATATCGAGCAGTGGAAAAACGACGCGGCGCTGACCGAGGAGGAGCGGAAGCTCATCCTCTGGAACCTCGGCTTCTTCTCGACCGCCGAGTCGCTGACGGCCAACAACATCGTCTTGGCGGTCTATAACCACGTGACCAACCCCGAGTGCCGGCAGTACATGCTCCGGCAGGCCTTCGAGGAGGCGGTGCACACCGACACCTTTATCTACTGCTGCGACTCGCTGGGCTTGGACCCTGACTACATCTACGGCATGTACGAGCAGATCCCGTCGATCAAGGAGATGGACGAATACGTCATCAACCTGACCACCAGCGTCCTCGACCCGACCTTCAACACCCAGGGCACCGAGAACATCCGGCAGTTTATCCACGACCTGGTCGGCTTCTACGTCATCATGGAGGGCATCTTCTTCTACGCCGGCTTCGCGATGATGCTCGCCCTAAAGCGCTCGGGAAAGATGGTGGGAATCGGCGAGCAGTTCGAGTACATCATGCGGGACGAGAGCCTCCACCTGGCCTTCGGGGTCGACCTTATCAATACGATAAAGGCGGAGTTTCCCGATGTTTGGACCCCGGACTTTAAGGCGGAGCTTACGGAGATGATCGGCCGGGCCGTGGCCCTCGAGGCGATCTACGCCGCCGACGCCTGCCCGGAAGGCATCCTGGGGATGAACGCGAAGCAGTTTATCGACTACGTCGAGTACATCGCCGACCGTCGCCTCGAGCGTATCGGGTTGGAGAAGCTCTACGGCACCGAGAACCCCCTCCCCTGGATGAGCCAGGCCACCGACCTGTCCAAGGAGAAGAACTTCTTCGAGACCCGGGTTACCGAGTACCAGACCGGGAGCCTGAGCTGGGATTAGGCGCAGGGGTCGTACAGGGTCCGGGACACCCTACCCCCGGGCCCGGACCACCCCTCGGCGGATAATTGCCACCCGGCGGGCCGAAGTCCGTAGCGCCTCCTTGATGCCGGTGGCCTCAAAGAGCACCAGGTTTGCCGGCGCGCCCTCCGAAATCCCGTAACCCTTTAATCCCATGATCGCCGCCGGCTCTTCGGTTACCATCGAGAACAGCCGAGGGAAGTCGCCCTCCCCCATCAGATGGGCTACGTGTCCCGCCATCTTTGCCACCTCGAACATGTCGGCGTTGCCTAAGGGGTACCAGGGGTCCTCGTTACAGTCCTGGGCCGCCGCGACCCGGAGGCCCGCCGCGATCAGCTCCTTGATCGGGGCCATCGCCCGGTGCGCCGGGTGGCTGTAGTGCCCCCCGAGATGCACGTTGATCAAGGGGTTGACGACGACCGACAGCTCGGCTCGGTGCATAAGAGGAAGGAGCCGCCGGTGGAGGTAGTAGGAATCGTAGGTGGCGCTCGCGGTAATGTGGGATGCTGTCACCCGCCCCTGCAACCCCAGGCGGATAGTCTCCGCCGCCAAGGTCTCGACGTGCCGGGAGTGGGGGTCGTCGCTTTCGTCGCAGTGGATGTCGACTCGAAGCCCCCGGTCGGCGGCGATCTCGAGAAGCTCGGTGAGGCTTTGGGTACCGAGGTCGTAGCGCGGCTCGTTGTGGGGAATCCCTCCGACGAGGTCGACTCCCATGTCGAGGGCCCTGATAAGCCGCTTCCGGGTCTCGGGATCCCCGTAGAAACCGTCCTGCGGGAAGGCGACGAGCTGTATATCGAGGAGCTCCTTCATCTGACGCCGCACCTCGACCAGCCCCTCGACGGTTCGAAGCTCCGGGTCGCTCACGTCGACGTGGGATCGGATGGCCTGGATTCCCTGGGAGAAGGCGTGGCGACAGTAGGCACCGGCTCTCTCGACGATGTCCTCCACCGAAAGCGTTTGCCCCTTGTAGCGCCCCCAGTTGTCGATGCCTTCCCTCAAGGTTCCACTCTGATTCGGAACGCGGGTCCAGACCGAATCGAGATGGAAGTGGGCGTCGACGAACGGCGGCGAGACCAGGCGCCCGCCGCCCTCGATAACCTCGGCCGGCGCCGGGGTCCCCGGGCCGGTTGACTCCAGACCGCCGCCGGCTTCGGCCGCCGCAGGGGTAATCGTCGCTATCCCACCACCCCGAATCCCTAAGTCCACGGGTGTGTCGTGGACCGGGGT
>CAYPUT010000295.1:0-2467 GCA_964413945.1 uncultured Spirochaetaceae bacterium | reverse complement strand
TCAAGGGGTACATCGGGATTTCTACGTATCGTCCGGATAGTAATGTAGCCAGCTCCCCGGCGAGAAGATGCGAGTTTGATCCCGTGACAATGATATCCGCCAGTCCTTCCGCAAGATAGGAGTTTACCGCTCGCTCCCATTCTTGGATCTCCTGTACTTCGTCGATGAAGAGCCACCGTGGCTCTCCGACGGACAAGAGCCGAGGGCGCACCTCCCGGTCCAGATCGCGATAGCGATTATAATCGACAAACTTCAGGCTGTCATCAAAATTGTCGATTGTGATCGACAATCTACTCCCCCAACGCCTCCCGGAGCGCCGTGCGGTTGTACCGCAGGACGTCGAGCATCGTCCGGGTTCCGTCGTGTCCCGGGAAGTTGACGAAGGATACCACCGGGACCCCGGGCATCGTCTCCTCGAGGGGTTGGGCGACCTCGTTGTGCCAGTTGTCGATAACCACCCCGGCGCCGCTTCGAGACAGCCGGACGATCTGCTGCGCCTCTAGGGGCCCGGGGCCGAAGGTCCCGACGACGTTTACCCCGAGGTCCCCCATCAGCGCCGCCTGGAATCCGTGGACGACCACCGGAGCCTGGTCGAGGCCGAAGTCCCGGAGCTCCCGTCGCCACTCTTCGAAAAACTCATCGATCTCGGCCAGGTTGCGCCTGGCCGCCGCTTCGGTGCCGAGGGCCTCCGCGATCTTCAGCGCGGACTCCTCGATCGTCTCCATCGTGTGCACGGTGGTAATCTGGACCGAAGAGACGTTGGCCTCCCCAAGGGCGCGCTGGAGCCGCTCCATCATCCGCTCGTACCCTGCGTAGACAACGAGGTCGGCTTCCTCGACACGGCGAAGATCCGTCGCCCGGAGCTCGTACTCCGGCGGATGCCGCATCTCGTAGGGCGCCAAGAGCTCGACGTCTTGCGCCCCGGCGACCCGGGCGAAGGCGGCGGTCCAGGGCGTCGTCGCCAGGACTTGCTGCTGCGCTTCGGCGGTGCCGCCGGCGGCAAATACTAGCACCAGCGCCACGAGGGCCGTCACTACCCGGGCTCGAAATCGGGGCCTCTGGGGCATCGTTATCTGTTTTGTCATCACGTTCTCCTTCTTATGCGTGAATGGATTGCGGTTACACCAAGGGTCGCAGCCCCCACGAGGGTGACACCCGAGCTAACGGGAATGTCGACCCAGATCGCGGAAAAGAACCCGGCGACACTGATTACGAGGCCGTAGACCGAAGCACGGATAAAGAGCTCCCGGGTGCTCCGGCTGTGAAAACCGGCGATCAACGCCGGCAGAATAAGGATTGCGTCGAGAAGCAGCGCCCCGATCAGTCCCATCACCAGGGTGATCGTGAACCCGACGGCGAAGAGCACCGCGACGTAGACCATTCGGTCGTCGATCCCCGAGGAAAAGGCTATCTCCCGGTCGTAGAGCACCGCCCGGATAAGAGGAAACATCCCGACCACGAAGAGGAGCACCAGGCCCGCGAAGACCGTCGTGATAACCGCATCGCCGGGGGTCAGGGCAAAGATGTTTCCCCAGAGGAGGCCCAGCGATTCCCGGGCCGGGACGTCGAAACGGTAGAGGATCGCGAAGGCGAGGCCCACGGTAAAGACCATAAAGAAGGTGGTGATGTATCCGGCGTTGCTCTCCGACCGGGCGCCGACCGTAGAAACGACGACGACCAAGAGCGCGTTCGCGATCATCCCGGCGACCAGGGGGCTCGACCCGACGGCGAGGGCCACCGAGGCGCCCAAGAGTGCGCTATGCATCAGGGCGAAGCGAAGCGTAATCAGATTGAGACGCAAGACGAATACCCCGACCAGGGGAAAGAGCGTTCCGGAGACCAAGAGCACGAGAGCCCCCCGCAGAATCGGGGGATAGGAGAGAACCTCCACCACGCTCATGCGCCGCGGGCCTCGGTGTCGCTGACGATGCTTCCGTTCTCCAGGGCAATCCGTCGCCACCCGGACCGGCCGAAGTGTGCCGACTCGTGGCTTACCAGGAGCACTGTAATGCCGAGGGAGGCGGACACCTCTTCGGTTAGGGTAACGATCGCCTCCTTGCCTTCGGGATCGAGGCTCGCGATGGGCTCGTCGAGAACCATCACAGCCGGGTTCTGACAGAGACACCGGGCAATCGAGACCCGTTGTTTCTCGCCGCCGGAGAGAGGCGCGTAGGTGGCGTTCCGCAAGTAAAGGCAGCCGGTCAGCTCCATGGCCCGCTCCATCCGTTCGTGTTTCTCCCGGCGGCTGTGACGCTCGGTGGAGAGCCCGATAGAGACCACCTCGGAAACGGAAATCGGAAAGTCGGTCTGTACCGCGTGCTGGCTTACGTAGCCCACCCTGCGGCGGTGCCCCCGCCACACGGAGGAGCCGACCGCTACCCCGTCGACGAGAACGGTCCCGGAGCTGTAGGGGAGAATCCCGAGGATCGCCTTGATCAGCGTCGTCTTTCCCGCGCCGTTACTCCCG
>CAYPUT010000294.1:0-2469 GCA_964413945.1 uncultured Spirochaetaceae bacterium | reverse complement strand
CCATCTGCCGCCGAGGGCCCGGGAAAAGGTCCGGATTACCGGGCACGACGCGACCAAGTGGGGGCTCTACGAACGGGAAGCCTACGAGGCTATCCTCTGCGACGTTCCCTGTTCCTCGGAGCGGCACCTTGTCCAGGCGCCGGAGCATCTCGGTCGTTGGAGCCCGAACCGGATCCGTTCCCTCTCGTCCCAGGCCGTCGCCTTCTTGGCGGCGGCGTCGGACGCCCTGAAGCCCGGGGGCTCGGTTCTCTACTCCACCTGCGCCCTTACCGAACAGGAGAACGACGCGGTGGTCGCTCGGGTCCTCCGGCGCCGCCCGGGGATGCAGACGGTACCGCCGGCAGATCTGCCGACCCCGGAGATCCCGGAGCTCTCCCCGGCGGCGGGTACCCCTACCGGCGCGGCGACGACCTACGGCCGCCACGTTCTCCCGGACGCCGACGCCGGAGCCGGTCCCCTTTATTACGCACTTCTTCGAAAAGGCTTGCATTCCTCGCGCCGGTGATTACCATAGGGCGATGCCCACAGACCTAACATCGCAGCTGAACCCCGAACAGCTTCGGGCCGTCACGACCGTCGACGGCCCGCTTCTTATACTCGCCGGTGCGGGTTCCGGGAAGACCCGGGTAATCGCCCACCGGATCGCCTATCTCTTGGAGCACGGCGTGCCCCAGAAATCGATTCTGGCTCTGACCTTTACCAACAAGGCCGCCCGGGAGATGCAGGACCGCATTAAAGCCCTTACCGGCAAGAAGCTGCGGGATCTCCACGTCTCGACCTTCCACGCCTTCGGTGCCTACCTTCTCCGGCTAAACGCCCGGCTCTTGGGCTACCGGGAGAACTTTAGCATCTACGACCGGAGCGACCAACTCGCCCTGTTGCGCCGGAGCGCCGAAGAGCAGTCGACCCCGATGGACGCCGGAGAGCTAAACCGGCTGCTCCAACAGTTCTCCCGAATCCGCACCGGGATGGACGCCTGGGGCCCGGAGACCGAGCCGTATCGTCCCCTCTTCGACGAGTACCGGGAACATCTGAAGCTCCACAACGCGGTGGACTTCGACGACCTTATCGCCCTGCCGATCGAGCTCTTCGAGAGCTCCCCGAAGACCCTCGCAGGAGTAGAAGAACGGTTCTCCTATGTCCTGGTCGACGAGTTCCAGGACACCTCGAAGCAGCAGTACCGCCTGCTCCGGCTCCTGACTCAAAAGAACCGCAACGTCTCCGTCGTCGGGGACGACGATCAGTCGATCTACTCCTGGCGGGGCGCCGACTACAGCAACATCGAGCAGTTCGAAAAGGACTTCCCCGAGCGCCTCGAGATAAAGCTGGAGCAGAACTACCGCTCGAGCGAGACCATCCTCGAGGCCGCCAACGGGCTGATCGCGAACAACCTAAACCGTAAGGGAAAGAAGCTCTGGACCGGAATAGCCGGGGGCTCCCGGATAAGCCTCTCCTTCCCGGAGGACGACCGGGAAGAGGCGGACCAGATCGCCCGGAGAATCAAAAACTTAAGTCAGCAAGAAGGCGTCCGGTACGACGAGGTCGGCGTCCTGGTTCGGACCAATTCCCTAACCAGGGTGATCGAAGAGGCGCTCCTCGCAAACAACATCCCCTACCGCGTTTCCGGCGGAAGCAGCTTCTTCGAACGAAAAGAGGTCCGGGACCTGGTAGCCTACTTGCGCCTCGTCGCGAACCCCGCCGACGAGGTAAGCCTCCTGCGGGTAATCAACACCCCCCGGCGGGGCATCGGGAAGAGGAGCCTCGAGACCCTCACCGAGTACGCCGAGTCCTCCGGGGTCGGTCTCTACTCCGCGGTGGAGGCTATCGCCGAAGGGCATCACCCTACCCTCTCCTCCCGGGCCGCGGCGGACTTCGAGGGATTCGTCCGGCTCCTTGCCGAGTTACAGGAGGCACTGTATCGGCCGAAGAATATGGCGAAGGCGATGGAGTGGCTTATCGACGAGCTCGACTACTGGGGGCATATCGTCGGGGAGAACCAGGCCAACGAGCAGCTTGCCAAGTGGAAGTACCAGAACGCCCACTACCTGGTCGAAACCATCCGCAACTACGAATCCGATCCGGACAACCTCGACCCGTCGCTCTTCGAGTTCTTAAGCCGGATAACCCTCCAGAGCCGGGACGACGACGAATCGACGGACAAGACGGGAAAGGTAAACCTGATGACCATCCACGCGGCGAAGGGCCTCGAGCACGAGGTGGTATTCGTCGCCGGGGTAGAGGACGGCATAATCCCCCACGCCCGGGCGATCGAGGAGGACGAGAAGAACCTCGAGGAGGAACGGCGGCTCTTCTACGTCGCGGTAACCCGGGCGAAGAAGCACCTCTATCTTTCGGCCTGCCGGCGGCGCACCGTGATGCGGACCCTGATGGAAGCGATGCCGTCCCCCTTTCTGGAGGAGATTCCGGCGCACCTGAGCGAAGAAACCGCACCGGAGGAGGTCGTAACCC
>CAYPUT010000293.1:0-2491 GCA_964413945.1 uncultured Spirochaetaceae bacterium | reverse complement strand
AGGATGAAATGAATCGCTGGATAGACTTACGCAGTGATACCGTGACAAAGCCTTCCCCGACGGGCCCCGGGCGCGCTGCCGGCGCCGAACCCCCCGGCGCCCCAGCCCCCGGACCCGACACCCCGGCCCCCGTCCAAACCTTCCCCATCGCCGGCATGCCCGACGAAGAGCTCCGCCGCCTCTCCGAAGAGCGGCTTCTCGCCCTGACCCTCGAGGAGATGCAGGCGATCCAAGGCTATTTCCGGCGCCCCGAGGTACAGAACGCCCGACGGAACCGGGGGCTCCCGGCGGAGCCAACCGACTGCGAGCTCGAGATGCTCGCCCAGACCTGGAGCGAGCACTGCAAGCACAAGATCTTCCAGGCCCGGGTCCACTACCGGGAAACCGGCTCCCCCCGGGAGACACCCCCCGAGACTATCGACGGGCTTTTCGGCACCTACATCCGGCGAACCACCGAAAAGCTCCTTCCGGCCCGGAACGACGTCCTCTCGGTCTTCCACGACAACGCCGGGGTCGTCTCCTTCGACGAGGAGCTCGCCATCTGCTTTAAGGTCGAGACCCACAACTCCCCCTCGGCCCTCGACCCCTACGGCGGGGCGATTACCGGCATCGTCGGGGTAAACCGGGATATCCTCGGGACCGGCCTCGCCGCGAAACCGATCTTTAACACCAACGTCCTCTGCTTCGGCCCTCCGGACCTCCCCGAAGTCCCGAAGGGGCTGCTCCATCCCCGGCGAGTCCTCGAGGGGGTCCACCGCGGCATCGTCGACGGCGGGAACCAGTCCGGGATTCCCACCGTCGCCGGCGGCTTTCTCTTCGACCAGAGTTTCGTCGGTAAGCCTCTGGTCTTTTGCGGAACCGGAGGGCTCCTCCCCCGGCGGGTGGGCCGCCGGGACGGCTTCGTCAAGGAAATCGAGCCCGGGGACGTCGCTGTGATGGTCGGCGGACGAATCGGCAAGGACGGTATCCACGGCGCGACCTTCTCCTCCCTCGCCCTCGACGAGACCTCGCCGGTCTCGGCGGTCCAGATCGGAGACCCCATCACCCAGAAAAGAATGACCGATTTTCTCTTAGAGGCCCGGGACCGGGAGCTCTTCCGCGCCCTCTCGGACAACGGCGCCGGAGGGCTCTCCTCCTCCCTCGGCGAGATGGCCGAGCTTTCCGGAGGCGTTCGGGTCTTCTTGGAGCGCTGCCCCCTGAAGTACCAGGGCCTCGAGCCCTGGGAGATCTTCGTTTCGGAGTCCCAGGAGCGGATGAGTGTCGCCGTCCAGCCGGAACACCTTGACGCCTTCGTCGCCCTCGCAGAGCGCCACGGCGTCGAGGCCACGGCGATCGGCGAGTTTACCGCCGACGGCTTCGTCGAGGTTTTCTACGCCGACCGCCCGGTGGCCCTCATCGACCTCGAGTTTCTCCACGACGGCAACCCCCAGCTCGACCTCGAGGCCCTCTGGCCGGGCCCGGGTTACAACCCAGGGCCCGGAACCGACCCCGGCGTCCGACCTGCCACCGAAATCCAGGCCGGCGCTCGGCCCGCCGCCCCGGAATCCGCCGCAAAACAGACCCTGCCGACGGAGTGGCAGGAGCCCGACGCTCTTCGGGCCGACCTCCTCGCCCTCCTCGCCGACCCGAACATCGGTTCCCGGGAGGCGCTCATCCGTCAGTACGACCACGAGGTCCAGGGCCGCTCGGTTACCAAACCTTTCGGGGGCGCCGGGGCCGACGCCCCGACCGACGGCGCGGTTCTCTTTCCCCGGTACGACAGCCCCCAGGCCGTCGCGGTCTCCCACGGCATGGCCCCCTGGGTCGGTGACTACGACGCCGAGTTGATGGCCCGGTACGCCGTCGACGAGGCGGTCCGGGCCCTCGTTGCTCTCGGGGCTCACCCCGGTCGGATATCCGCCCTGGACAACTTCTGCTGGTCCGACCCGGTCGCATCCCCGGAGAACCTGGAAGGCGCCTACAAGATGGCCCAGCTGGTCCGGGCCTGCCGGGGGCTTTCCCAATCCTGCCTCGCCTACGGCGTCCCCCTTATCTCGGGGAAGGACTCGATGAAGAACGATGCCGTCGTCGAGGGCAGGCGAATTTCCGTCCGTCCGACCCTGCTGGTCAGTGCCCTCGGAATCGTCCCCCGGCCGGTCCGCGGCGCATCGACCGATTTCAAGGCCCCGGGCGATAAAATCTACCTTCTCGGCGACGTCCCGGGTCCCGCCGGCGGTGGAGACGCTCCGATTCTCGGCTGCTCCGCCTACGAGCGCGTCAAGCTCCCGGAGGTAAGCCCCTTCGAGCGGCGCCGGGACTCCCTCGGAGTTCCCCCACGGTTCGACGGCCCCCACATGGCCGCCGCCAAGGTGCGGTACGCCCTGGTCCACCGGGCCCTCGCCGAGGGGCTCGTCGCCCTCGCAGGCACGCTTGAACACCTTGAACGCCTCTTCGGGGTTCTTGTCCACGCCGTCGCCGTCGTCGTCGGCGTTGCCGACGTTGATGCAGCCTG
>CAYPUT010000292.1:0-2522 GCA_964413945.1 uncultured Spirochaetaceae bacterium | reverse complement strand
GGTAAGCGCTTTGCCTCGGTGGTGCAGATCGGCATCGGCGGCTCGGACCTCGGCCCCCGGGCCCTCTACCTGGCATTGGAGCACCTTGCCCGGGCGGAAGGGTTCGGTCCGAAATTGCCTGCCTCCTTTATCTCCAACGTCGATCCGGACGATGCGGCGGCGGTTCTCCGGAGTATCGACCTTGCCACGGCTCTCTTTGTCCTGGTTTCGAAGAGCGGCACCACCCAAGAGACGCTGACGAACGAAGCCTTCGTCCTCGAGGCGCTCTCCGGCGCCGGCGTCTCGAAGGAGGAGGCGCGGAAACACGTGGCAGTCGTCACCTCCGAGACGAGCCCCTTGGCAGGGAACAGCGATTACCTCGACGGCTTCTACTTCGACGACTTTATCGGTGGTCGGTATTCGTCCACGAGCGCCGTCGGTGGGGTTGTGCTTTCCCTGGCCTTCGGCCCCGAGATATTCGAAGAGCTTCTCGAGGGGGCCCACGAGGCCGACCGCCGGGCCCTGGTGGAGGACCCTCTCAAGAACGCGGCGCTTCTCGACGCCCTTATCGGCGTCTACGAGCGCAACGTATTGGAGCTCCCCGCCACCGCCGTGTTGCCCTACAGCCAGGGGCTCCACCGATTCCCGGCGCATCTCCAGCAGTTGGATATGGAGAGCAACGGGAAGTCGGTCAACCGGGAGGGAGACCCGGTAGACTACTCAACCGGCCCCCTCGTTTTCGGCGAGCCGGGAACGAACGGACAGCACAGCTTCTACCAGCTGCTCCACCAGGGCACCGACATCGTTCCCCTGCAGTTTATCGGTTTCCGGGAGTCCCAAATGGGAGAGGACGTCGAGTATGAGGGGTCCTCAAGCCAGACCAAGCTCAACGCAAACTTAGCCGCCCAGGTCGTCGCCTTCGCCCGGGGTAAGGAGGATTCCGATCCGAACAAGTCCTTCGCCGGCGGACGCCCGTCGAGCATTCTTCTCGGAGATCGCCTGACACCCCGGAACCTCGGGGCGCTCTTGGCCCACTTCGAGAACAAGGTGATGTTCCAAGGCTTTCTGTGGAATATCAACTCTTTCGACCAGGAGGGCGTGCAGCTCGGCAAGGTCCTGACCAAAGAGGTTCTCGGCGGAAAGGCCGATCCGGTATTGTCCGAGGCGGCAAAGCTGTTGGGGCTCTAGACCTCCGGCGGCAGCAGCCCGGCTATCTACGCCGGCGGCCACCTGCGCTCGAGGCGACGACCCCGAGTCCCAGGCCGACGGCTCCCGCGATAAGAATGCTCCGGCGAGCGTCGGTAACACCGGTAACGTTCTGCGCGAAACTGCCGACGAAGTTCTCCGGCATGCGGAAGACGGTCTGAATCGGGATGTATTCCCCGGCAACCCGGCCGAATATCAGATAGCCTAGGACAAGGCCGACGATTCCAAAGACGATAGCGGACACGAGAACTCGTTTCATCAACTACTCCTTTCGTGATACGAATGTAGCATGGCAGAAAGCACTTGGCGAATGGCGTCGGTATCTGGTACCGTAGAAACGATAAAACATTATCTATTTAGGAGCCAACCATGGAGCGCGTTTTAAACTTCTATCCCGGGCCGGCAACTCTTCCCCTCTCCGTTCTGGAGAAGCTGCAGAGGGACCTCGTTGATTTTCACGGCCACGGCCTGTCGCTTCTCGAGACAAGCCATAGAAGCTCCGAGTACGACGCGGTCCACAACCGCGCGGTAGAGCTCGTTACCGAGCTCTTGGGCCTTGGGGAAGAGCACACCGTCCTGCTTCTCGGAGGGGGCGCAACCCTTCAATTTGCGATGGCACCGATGAACCTTCTCCGGGAAGACGAAAGCGGCGACTACATCGTGAGCGGATCCTGGTCGAAGAAGGCGGTGGCGGATGCCCGAATCGTCGGCCGGGCTTCGGTTATCTTCGACGGCAAGGAAAGCGGCTACACGACCCTTCCGGACACCGTGACGCCCTCGCAGGATGCCCGGTACGTCTACCTCTGCAGCAACGAAACCATCGGCGGGGTTCAGTGGAAGGATTTTCCGAAGATAGACAAGCCCCTCGTAGCGGATATGTCGAGCGACCTGATGAGCCGACGTTTCGATCCGAAACCCTTCGGCGTCTTCTTTGCCTGTGCGCAAAAGAATCTCGGTCCCGCCGGCGTTACCGTCGTCGTACTGCGTAAAGACGTCCTCGCAGAAGCGCCGGAGAAGCTCCCGGCCTACCTCTCCTACGCGATCCACGCCGACAAGAACTCCCTCTACAACACCCCTCCGGTCTTCGCCGTCTGGGCTCTAGCGGAAACGCTCGCCTGGCAGCAGGATCAGGGGGGCCTCGGGGCGATCGAGGAGCAGAACGAGGCGAAGGCCCGGTTGGTTTACGACGGTATCGACGGGAGCGACGGGTTCTACACCTGCCCCGCGGATTCCACGTACCGCTCGACGATGAACGTCGTGTTTACCCTTCCATCGAAAGAGCTCGAGGCGGCCTTCCTCGAGGGCACGAAGGCCCGGGGCATGGTCGGCCTCAAGGG
>CAYPUT010000291.1:0-2534 GCA_964413945.1 uncultured Spirochaetaceae bacterium | reverse complement strand
TAGCCGTTTCCGACCATAAAGTTGCTCCCCGTGGTGACCAGCTGATCGCGCTCGAATCGTGTCTCGTAGATATCCCAGGTAGAATCGGAGTGGAGGTTTTCCTTCAAAGTCATTCGTGTTCCTTTGGTTCTATCGTACGCCGTCAAAACACGATGGGCCACCGCGCGGTGGCCCATCCATGGCGTGCTATCGATCGAAGTAGCGTCGGGCTTACCCTTTGACGGACCCCGCCATCATTCCCCGAACGAAGTAGCGTTGGAGAGTAAAAAAGACGATCAGAGGCATAATCATCGTCATGAATGCCCCGGCGGTAAGGACGTGCCAGTCCTGCCCCCGGGATCCGACCATCTCCGCCAGCCGGGTGGTAACGATCGGTGTCTGGGTGCCGAGGAAGACCAGGGCTACCAACAGATCGTTCCAGACCCAGAGAAACTGGAAGATCGCGAAGGACGCAATTGCCGGAACCGAGAGCGGGAGGATAAGGCGGGTAAAGAGCATCCAGGGGGTGGCCCCGTCGGCCTCCGCGGACTCTATAATCGACTTCGGGATACTCGAGATGTAGCCGTAGAGGATGTAGGTCGCTAAGGGGAGCCCGAAACCGGTGTGGGCGAGCCACATCCCGATAAAGGTCCCGTTTAGCTGCAGGCGCGTGTAGATTCTCAAGATGGGAATCAGCGCCATCTGGAGGGGAACTACCAGGAGCCCTACGATCAGGACAAAGACGGTCTGCCGCAGAGGAAAGGTCATCCAGGCGATGCCGTAGGCTGCGAAAGCCGCTATGGTAATCGGAATGACCGTCGCCGGGAGGGTAACCAGTAGGCTGTTCAGAAAGGCGTCGGCCATCTGGTCCGCGAAGGCGACCCTCTCGTAGTTTCCCAAGGTCCACTGGTCGAAGTCGCTAAAGTTCGCAAGGCCCTGCCACCAACCGGTGTCGATTATGGCCAACTGGGTCCGAACGGAGCTGACCAGAAGCCCCAAGGTCGGCACGGTCCAAATTGCGACCACCAGGATTATGACTAACCGCATCGGGGCACCCTTTACGGCGGCCTCCAGTTTTTTCGATGCCTCGCTTCGAGGCTGATTCATTGCTGTCGTACTCACCTGTTACCCCCTGTTTTCCCGCATTTGCCGAACGTTCCGGATCATAAAGGGGACGATTATGATAAAGAGGAAGACCGCCAAGGCGGCCCCCCGGCCGAAGTTTCGAAAGATAAAGGTCTCCTCGTACATCCGGGATGCGACGATGTGCGTCCCGAAGTCTCCACTCGTCATAACCCATACGATGTCGAAGATCTTGAGGACCAGGAACAGAATGGTCGTCAATACGGTCAGAATGGTCCCTTGGACGTAGGGGATAATAACGCTGAAGAAGACGCGGATTTCGCCGCAGCCGTCGATTCGGGCCGCATCCAGAAGATCCTTCGGGACCCCTTTGACCGCCGCAGAGAGAATGACCATGGCGAACCCGGTCTGAAGCCAGACCATGATGAACATCAGAAAGAAGTTGTTCCACGGCCGAATGGTCCACCACGCCTGGGGCTGTCCACCGAGGGCTACGACGACGGCGTTCAATAGCCCGATCTGGGGCTCCCCCGGAGGGGTGTAGGCGTAGACGAAACGCCAGATAACCGACGCGCCGACGAAGGAGATCGCCATCGGCAGGAAGATAAGAGACTTGGTGACTTTCTCCGAGGTGCTCGACAGGCGGTCTGCCATGACGGCGACAATCAAGCCGAGGGTTACCGCGACAAAGGGCACGATGACGACCCACGCCGCCGTGTTGCGAATAGTGATCAGAAGGCTTTGTTCCGTAAAGAGGTTAACATAGTTCCTCAACCCCACGAACTGCGTCGAGGTACGGTCGAACAGGCTTATCCACACCGTTCTAATCGACGGAAAGACGATGTAGACCATCAGAATCGCGAGGGCGGGGCCCACGAATACCCAGGGCCGCATTGCGTACCGGGCATTCGTCGGCAATGCCTCCGCGGCATTGGTCAGCGACGCAAAGAGCGCCCAGATTCCACCGACACCGACTACCAGGGCGATTAGGGCGATGACCGCCCGGTGAGTCTCTGCGTCCCTCATAAAGAGAAAGCTCGTATAGAAAACGAAAACGACCGCGATCGGCCCGAGGATCGCGAAGGTTACACGTGCCGGTTTTGATGTCAGGACATCGGAAATACCGGCGGATTGGCCATTACTCATGCGGCTACCCCACAATCTAGAAAAGAAGACCGGGACGCCAAGCATCCCGGTCTATAACTACTACCTTCGAGCTGATCAGTTCTCCGGCCAGGAGTCGTCGATCTGCGGGAGCACCTCGTCGAGGCTGTCGCCGTTGACCCAGTCGACCATACCGGTCCAGAAGGCGCCGGTACCGACCTGCCCCGGCATAAGGTCCGAGGCGTCGAAGCGGAAGGTCGTCGCATTCTGCAGGATCTCCGCATAGCCTCTGTCTACCTCGGTCGGGTACCAGCTCAAGGGGGTGTCGTTGTGCGGCGAGACGAAACCGCCGCTCTCGAGCCATCCCC
>CAYPUT010000290.1:0-2537 GCA_964413945.1 uncultured Spirochaetaceae bacterium | reverse complement strand
GAGAGGCGATATCGAGGTCGTGCCGGTTCTTGACCGACGACGGGCTGATAAAGGTGGGGCTGATTTGCGATATGCGCTCCTTTGCAACATAGAGCGCCGCGATACCTTCCGGGCCGAGGAGCCACTTCCGCCCGGCGATCGAATAAAAATCCACACCGGTTTCGTGGAGGTCCAACTCGATGGCCGCGGCTCCCTGGCACCCATCGACCAGAACAGTCATATCGTTCTCGTGGCAGATATTGGCAAGTGCCTTGATCGGGAAGGTAATCCCTGTGGAGAACGAGACGTGGGATACGACAAGCAGGCGGGACCGCGACGAGATGCTCTTCCGGAATCGTTGTAGAAACGCTTCTTCGTCGTAGGCTTCGCCGTACTCCGCTTCCACGTACTTAACACTCAGTCCAAAGCGGCTTGCAACGAGGGAAATCGGCGCCAGGGCGGCAACATGCTCTCGGTTGGTCGTGATTATCTCGTCACCCGGCCGCCAGTTTATTCCCCAGAGGATCAGGTTCATGCCTTCCGTCGCCGAGTGCGTCAACGCGATCTCATCGTAGTCAGCCCCGAGAAAACCGGCCAGCATTCGGCGTGTGGAGTCCATCACCTGGTATAGCTCGGAAATGAAGGGGAGGTACCTTCCCTCAAGATACTCCTTCTGCATTTCTTCGATCATTGCATCGACGGAGGCCTTGCAGAGTGGTCCGTTCGTGCCGGTGTTCAAGTAGACACAGCTTTCCACCGCCGGCAGCTGCCCGCGAATAGTGTTCAGTTTTTCCGTTTCCATGCTTTCCTCCTCGCAATTTTCAGAAAAGACCCACGATCATCCTAATGGCAAACCCTATGAGAACAACGCCAAGCACCTTCTTGATCGTTGCGGGGTTCAGCTTGTCGGTCATCAGCCAGGATCCGGCGATTCCGCCGGCGATGGCCGCTCCGGCGGTAGTCAGAACGAGAACCGGGTCGAGACTTCCGGTTCCCACGTGGCTGACAAAACCGAAGAGAGAGGTAAAGACCACAACCACCGCGGTTGTCGCCACCGCCTCTCTCGGATTCGTTTTGAGCGCCAGCAGAATGGGCAGGATGATGTTCCCCCCTCCGACGCCGATCAGCCCGGCGAGGAGACCGACGAAGAGCCCTATCGCTGCGCCGAGAACGGTTCGTCCCACTGTCAGACCGGTAATTTCCGTCGACTCCGAATCGTGGGGATGGGAAAAGAATATCATGGCTGCGGCGAAGAGAAGGAACCCGATGAAGACGACGGTAATGACATCGCTATCGATCAGGTATCCGATCCTTACCCCAAGGGGCGCCCCGATACTGCTGGTTATGACCATTGGGAGGCTCAGTTTCCACAGAACGAGTTTCTTCTTCGTATACCGGACCGAGGCGGAAACCATCCCGAGTCCGTTCAGCAAGAGGGCGATGGCCATGGCCTGGCGCAGCTCGATTCCGAGGGACAAGAATATCGGGATAAGGACGAACGCCGCGCCGACTCCGGCGATGGTAAGAGCCGCGGTAATCGGAAACGTTACTATTCCGGCCAACAAATACGTCATCTTCTAAAAAAATCCTTGCGGTTGGAAGTGTACCATGCTATTATCGAATACGTCAATATTCGATATAACGAAGGCTCGAATATTGCAAGACACGAGAGTTCGAGATCTTTGAGCGAGTAGACTTGTATTCTTTAGGAGGAAGGTATGGCAACGCAAACTGAACGGCTTGATTTTCGGATGGGTGCTTTCGGCGCGTTTATGCCGCTGGTAACACTTCTTGGTGCGATCTTCATCCTCGTGATAGGGGGCTGGGTTCACACAAAGACGCTGTGGATAGCCTGTCTGGCGGGAATGTTTGTGGCGATCGTGCTTGCCAAGAAACCGGCGGAAGCCTCGGAAGCCATACTTGGCGGGATGTCGCGAAGAATGGTTGCCATCATGGCGATGGCATGGGTCCTGGCCGCGATCATGGGCCGGCTCTTGCGGACCACGGGTCTCGTCGATAGCCTTGTATGGGTCGGCGTAAACGTCGGTGTATCGGGTGGATTGCTTCCCTTGGCCACGTTTATAATCGCGGCACTCTTTTCTACGGCGACGGGAACCTCCGGTGGAAGCATCGCCGCAATCGGCCCCTTGCTGCTGCCCGTTGGAGTCGGTCTCGGCGCAAGTCCTCTGGTAATGCTCGGCGGCCTCGTGAGTGGCGCCTTTTTCGGTGACAATATCGCCCCGATTTCCGATACGACAATCGCGTCGGCGTACACACAGGGTGCGGAAATCAAGACGGTCGTAAAGAGCCGGTTGAAGTACGCCTTTGTCGCCGGAGCGTTTTCGTCAATCATGCTGATAATATTTGGACTTGTAACGAAATCGGACGTCTCCGGATCTGCCGCTCTCGCTCGGGAGGTATCACCGCAGGGTCTGGTTATGATCATCGTGCCGGCGGTGCTTATCTTTCTTATGTACCGAGGGGTGCACCTGGTAACCGCGCTTATGACGTCGAACGCATTCGGAATCGTCTTGGGATTGGTGACCGGACTCATGAAG
>CAYPUT010000289.1:0-2570 GCA_964413945.1 uncultured Spirochaetaceae bacterium | reverse complement strand
GTTTCCGGGAAGACCATGCAGCCGAGGATTCTACCCGGGCTCCCGTCGACGCCGGATTCTTCCGGCCGAGCTCCCGGTACCACCCGCCGGCCGGGCTGCTTTGCCGAGCTTTACACCGAGGCGCTATCTCGATACGGAGAGGATCTCGTCGTGCTCTCGATCGGCCCGGTTACCAACCTGTGGGCGGCCGGGCTCGGCGCATCGGGGTCCCGGAGCTCAGCGTCCCGGCCCCGGCTCGTTTCCATGGCGTCATCCTTGTCCGGGGAGGCGGAGTGGAACGTCTTCCTCGACCCGGAGGCAGCGGCGGACCTCTTGGGTAGCCCCGCGGGCCCTCCGTCGGCCGGCGCCCCCTCCGGCGGCACTCCCTTCCGGGAGAGAACCATCGTTCCGATCGAAACGACCCGGCGCCTGACGATGACGGCGGCGGAGGCGATGGACCGCCTTCCCCGACACCTTATCGCGCCCTTCGGCGACCTCTCGGACCATCCGCGCCACCCGGGCACGGTCGTCCTTCACGATCCCCTCGCGGCACACATCCTCCTCGAACCGGAGCAGTGCACCTACCGTCCCGGCGTTCTCGATATTGCCCTCGGGACAGATCCCGAAACCCGCGGCCGGAGCCGCTTTCGGAAGGCCGGAGCCTTTGCCCCCGGGGAAGAGGTCCCCGGACGCGGGGTCGTCGTGGCTGCGGTGGATGTCGACCGGGAGGCCGCCCTCGGGGCGATTCTCTCGGCGCTGGCCTAGAGGCGCTCCGCCCGACCTGCCGCGCTCCCTCGGCTTGCCTCTCGGGCCCCTCTGTGGCAGAGTTCTCGCCATGATTAAGCTACCCGTTGCCGGCGAAAAAGCCCCCTATACGGTACGACCCGGGAAGATTTTGGCCCTCGGTCTGAACTATCTCGAGCACATTGCCGAGAGCGCATCGGTTCGAGTGAAAGGCTTTACCGAAGACACTCCGGAGGAACCGGTCGTCTTCAATAAGACGATCAACACCATCTGCGCACCCGGAGACCCGATTATTCTTCCTGCGATCGTGGGAAGCTACCACCTCGACGTGCCCCGCACCGACTACGAGGCGGAGCTTGCGATTTTCGTCGGGAAGCGCGGAAAGAACATTCGCGAATCGGATGCCCTCGACTACGTCTACGGTTACACCTGCGCGAACGACGTCAGCCAGCGGAACATCCAAAACGGTGACCGGTCGGGTTGGTTCCGGGGCAAGTCCTTCGATACCTTCCTCCCCTTGGGACCGGTGGTCGTTCCCGCGGCGGGACTCGCGGACCCCCATAAGCTCGCCATCCAGACGCGGCTAAACGGCAAGGTCGTTCAGGATTCCAATACCGAGCAGATGATCTTCAAGATCCCGGAGATCATCAGCTTTCTTTCTCGGAATTTCACCCTCGAAGCGGGCGACGTGATTCTGACGGGAACCCCGAGCGGTGTCGGCCCGATTGTCGAAGGAGACACCGTCGAAGTGGAGATCGAGGGGATCGGTATTCTCGAAAACCCGGTCCAGAACGAGTAGGACCCGCCTCTACGGCTGGTCGCTGAGCTCCCCGACCAAGTCCCGAACGTCCCGAACCGAATCGAGGAAGTACTTCGCGTTCGAAATGTCTACACCGACTTTGACGGAGTAGGCGTCCTCCCGGAGCATCGAAAAGATGTCCTCGTCGGTCCAATCGTCACCGAGGGCCATCACAAAGTCCCAATCCTTTAGGTGATACCAGTGGCTCGCCGCGCGGCCCTTGCTCGCCGTGGCGCTCTTTATCTCGAGGTACCGGGAGCTTTCGAGGATAGAGATCTCGTGGTTCGCCGTCAGGTCCAAGAGGGCGTCCCGGAGCTCGTTCAGGCGGATGGCCGCGAGCTCCGGCTGAGCCTTATCGAAGTACCAGAGGAGCGAAAACTCGTGTTCCTCCACCCGGGAGCCGGGGGTCCGGTCCTGAAAAAGGGCGAGCATCGGACGGATGACCTCCTTCCACTCACTCGAGACCGCCTCTTCGAGGTGCCACTGCCCCTCCCGGTCCCTCCGCCAAATTCCGTGGCCGGCGATAATATTGACCCGCATGTTTGCGAACCGCTGTTCCAGGTCGTCTCGTTGCCGCCCGCTGACGATCACCACTTCGGTTTCCGGGTGATCCGCGAGTCTGCGAAGCGCGTCTCGCGTATCTTCGTCCAAGAGTCCCCCGGACTCCCCGCGGCTGGTTAGTGTTCCGTCGAAATCGATAAACAGAAGGCGGGATGAAGCGGCTCCGAAATGCTCGGCGATCTCTCTTCGAAGGGAGGAGGTGAGCTTTTTCATCCTGAGCCCCTCGAGGGATTCGACGACGTGGCCCAGCTTGTCGATAAAATCCTGGGCCCAGTAGTGAATGTCGTATCGGGCTATGCGTTTGTGGAGCCGCTCGTTCCGTTCCCGCTGTGTCGCTTCCGGGAGGTTCAGCGCCTCGTGGATGGCGTTCGCGATGCTCTCGATGTCGTTCGGATTCACGATGAGCGTCTCGGCGAGCTCCCGGGAGGAGCCGGCGGTTTCGCTCAACACGACGACACCCAGGCGGTCCCTCCGAGCCGCGATGTAT
>CAYPUT010000288.1:0-2591 GCA_964413945.1 uncultured Spirochaetaceae bacterium | reverse complement strand
CCGGGGTTCGATTTCTACTTGGCAAAGACCCTACCCCTTCCGGACAGCGTCGACCGCTTCCACATCGGGTTTATGGGGTGCTACGCCGCCTTCCCGGCGCTCAAGCTGGCGCACTCCCTCTGCCGGAGCGACCCGGACGCCACGGTGCTGGTGGTTGCCACCGAGCTCTGCACCCTCCACTTTCAGCAGCGTCTCGAGGCCGACTTTATCATCTCCAACGCGCTCTTCGCCGACGGTACCGGGGCCGCGCTGGTTTCCGCCCGGGAGTGGACAACCGGCCCCCGCCTCGCCTTGGACGCCTTCTCGAGCGTCGTCGTGCCCGACAGCGAAGAAGAGATGACCTGGAAGGTTGGAAGCGTCGCCTTCGACATGCGGTTGTCGGCCTACGTACCGAAGTTTATCGGGGAAACCATCCGGGATATCGTTTTGCGTCTCGCCGGGGAGTTGGGGATCTCCCTCGAAGAGATCGCCCACTGGGCCATCCACCCCGGCGGCCGGGCAATTCTCGACCGGTCTGCCGAGGCTCTCGGCCTCGCCCCCGACGCCTTGGAGCACTCCTACGCGGTCCTCCGGGACTACGGGAACATGAGCTCGGCGACCATCTTCTTCGTCCTGAAGCGCCATCTCGAGGCACCGGGCACCGGCCCCCTCTTTGCCAGCGCCTTCGGGCCGGGGCTTACCGTCGAGAGCGCCTTGATGACGAAATGCTAAAGCGAGGCTCCCTGGCGACCCGGTGGGACGGCCGGGAGCTCATGGACGACCCGGACTCGGACTTCCATCTACTCAGGCGTACCTTTCGACAGTTCAGACTGATAAACCGTCTTCTCTCCCGCACCCGGAGCCTCCTGCGGCGCTGGATTCTCCGGGACGCCGGGGACACCCGAGGGTGCCGAGTCCTCGAGCTCGGCGGCGGGGACGGCGAATTGGCCCGGTGGCTCTACCGCGAGATGGCGCGCCGGGGCGGAGCGCCGGAAGTGGTGTCGATGGATCAGGACGACCGGGCCCTCCGGCTGGCAAGGGAAGCCGACGACGGGACGCCGATTACGCTCCTCCGGGGCCGGGCGCCGGAAGAGCTCCCGGAGGGTTCCTTCGATTACGTATTCGGCAACCTCTTTATCCATCATCTGTCGGATGCCGAGCTCGTCGAGCTCTTAGGAGAGTTACGGCGCCGGGGAACCCGGCGGTGCGTCTTCAACGATCTCTACCGCGGGTACCTGCCTCTGGCAGCCTACAGCGTCTTCGCCGGCATCTTTCTCCGGCGCAGCTTTGCCTACTACGACGGCAGGGCCTCCATCCGCCGGGGTTTCCGGCCGGCCGAGGTCGAAACCATGTCGAAAGCGGCGGGATGGGACGACGTTCGCGTCTTTCGACGGTTTCCGGGGCATCTGGTTGTGGTGCTGGGTCGGATCTGAGCGAAAACCGGCGCCCGGGTCCGCTTGCCTTTGCCGGGGCGTTTCAATCGGTTCCAGCGGCGGTTTGCCTTAATCCCAGCCCGACACGAGCTCCCGCGCCTTGGCAAGGTCCCGCCGGTTTCGGACCGACGGATCTGCGATGGCCGAGAGGCGTCGCTCCATCTCCCGGGCCAGGGAGAGAGCCTCCTCCCGGTCGGACTGCGCCGGAATGCTCACCTGCCCCTCGTAGAGGGCGGCCTCTTCCACCGGACCGTCGGCGCTCCCCGCGTTCTGCCGCTTCTTACTCTGTTCCCGGTCGCGCTTGCTCATCCCCCAGTTCCGGTCCCAGAGGCTCATCGCCAGCTCGAGGTAGTAGTCGTAAAAGGGGACGATGTCCTCCCCCCGACGGAACTCCTCCTCGTGCAGGTCTACCGCGAGACGTCCGAAGGAGACCGCCGCGTCGTCGTCGCCGAAGGAGACAGGGCGCCCGGGAAGCTCCCGGTAGAGGGTTCCGAGCATAAAGTAGGGCTCCGGGTAGTCGTCGTCCCGGCGAACGCTCTGATGCAAGAGCTCGTCGAGGTCCGAGGCCATAAAGAGTGAGTTGAGCACTCCCCGGGTCTGTCCGACGATTCCTCGGTTCGCCGCTTCCCAAAAGGAGGCCTCGGCGATGCTCGGGTCGATATCGATCGCCTCCCGGGCGTGGGCGGCCGCTTCCTCGTAGCGGCGGATCGCCTCGTCGTCTCCGAGCCCCTCGAACTGTTCCAGGTTGGTCTCTTTCATGATGCCCCGGGAGAGCCGCCAGAGGGCTTGGGCCCGGGCCTGGGTCGCAGCCCGGCCCGGGGCGCTCCCGAGACGGTCTAAGAGAGCTCGAGAGCGGGAAATGGCCTCCTCGAGGCGGTCTTCCCTATCGAGCTGATCGATTCGCTCGAGCTCTTCGGCGACGTCTTCCTGAGCGCTAAGGACGCACGGCCCGAAGACCATCAAGACGGTTAACAAAAGCGCAAATCGACGGACCATCGTGCCTCCCGTGCTATTTCTTTGCGAAGAGGTCGCTCAAGGTAGGCGCCCGGCGGAAAACACCCTCCATGCCGTAGGCGGCGGCGACTCCATGGGGAAGGAGGACCAGGTCGACATTCATGCCGACGGGGAGCTCAGACCAGATGGTCTTCTTGCACCGGACCTCCTGCTTACCCAAACGGT
>CAYPUT010000287.1:0-2606 GCA_964413945.1 uncultured Spirochaetaceae bacterium | reverse complement strand
AGGGCTTAATGAAATAGGCTGGCTGTCTCGCGGCTCGATCCGGATTCGGGCTGAGGACAGGCTGTCGACGGTAAGGGCAACCGGAAGGATCCAGCCGTAGGCCATGCCGGTGTCGGCGGGATCGTAGAGCCCAAACGCTATACGAAGCCTAAGGGTTCGCACCTGGATCCTGCGCAGCAGTCGTGCCCCCAAGGAGAGAACGACCCTTCGAAAATCTTCCCGGAGGAAGGCTCGGGGATTCTTAACACGGTGCCGGCCTTTGTCGTCCGAGTCTCGCCGGCGCTTCTCCCGGCGCTTCTTATCCCGGTCCGCCTTCCTGCGACGCTTCCCGGGGGTGTTTCGGTAGACCGTCACTGCACCCCAGAGCCAGGTTACCCGGGCCTGCCCGCCGCTTTCGGGCAGATCGAGGCGAAAGCGAAACGCGAAGGAAGCCGTCAGGGCGATTAGAACGACCGCCCCCGCCGCCGCGAGAACTATCAACAGGAGCGTTACCGCCGGCACGGAGGGTTCTTACTCGGTGCCGCCCTCGGTCGGGGTGCCGGAATCGGTGTCACCCCGCTGCTTTTCTACGATGCGCTCGACCGCGTTCGAGACGCTTTCGACGAAGGAGTCGGTCACTCCTTTTAGACGCTCGACCCGGGTGCCGTTCTTGTCGATAACGACGAGGGCCACCGGCTTGATGCCTCCGGCTCCCCCGGCACCACCGCCGGACCCCGAATCGGGTTTTTCGCCGGAAACACCGGTGCCGGCACCCCCACCGAATCCGAATCCGTAACTCGCCACCGGAACAATGGTCGTGTCGCTGATAGTCAGCGGATCTCCAATTACCGAGCGATCGGCGAGGAGCGCCTTCACCTGAGAAACGAGGGCTTCGATAAGTTCTTTTGAGTCGGTCATACCGTTAGTCTAACACATCCGGTCAAACGCTCGAGATAAGCGGCCGGAGCAGCTCCGCGGAGCGCCGGATATCCGCATCGAAGGTGTCTTTGATGTTGCCCTCGATTCCCAGACGCCCGGAGGTAAAACCGACGCGATCGAGAATCTCCATCACCTCGGCAAAGTCGATGGCCCCGAACCCGGGAAAGAAGCGGTTGTTGTCCGAGACGTGGAAGGAGATAAAGTGATCGATGTGACGGAGGAGAGCTTCCTCCATGTCGGCTTCCTCGATGTTCATGTGGAAGGTATCCGGGAGGATGTAGACGTTCTTTCCCTCGAAGGGGGCCGCCAGCTCCCAGGCGTCATCGAGGCTATTCGCCAGGGTCGCTTCGTAACGGTTCGTCGCTTCCACGAGGAGGGGAACCTCCGATTCGACCGCGGCGTCGACCAGCTCTCCGAGGGAGCTCTGAAACTGTCGGGCGGCGGCGGGCTTGTCCTGCCCTCCGGGGCCCTTCATAAAGCCGAAGATGATCCCGGCGCCGGTGCCCTTGATCAGGGAGATCATGGCGTGCGCCTTCTCCACCGCGAGGCTCCGGATCTTCTGGTCTTCGCTCGAGAGAGATATTCCAAAAGTCTTGGCCGTCAGTCCCGAGGCGTACATCGACAACTTTAGGCCGAAGTCTTCGAGGAAGCTCTGCACATCGGCAATGTCGAAGTCGGCCGGGTCGGCCATGTTCAGCTCGACACCCCAGAACCCGAGCTCTTCGAGGGTCGCGAAATCCTGCTTGACTGAATCGTTTTCTCGGTAGTCCGCCGGAAGAACCGTCTGGACCGTCAATTGGTAGGCTTGTTCCATAGTGCAACCATAGTCGATGCGCCCGGCTGCTTCCAGCCCCCGGCCCTGCGCTCCGCCCGGGAGAGGGGTTTTGTGATACTCTGATCCTATGCTCAAGATCGCCGTCGCGCAGACGTCCCCCGCCTTTCTTGATATCGCCCGGAATTATCAGAGCGCCCTCGAATTGATCGGCAGCGTCGACGCGGACCTCTATCTCTTTCCGGAGCTCTTTCTTTCGGGCTACACCTTCTCTACCCACGAAGAGGTAGCCCGGGTGGCTCTGGAGCAGGATAACTTTTACTTCGATGGGTTCAAGAAGCTCTCGCAGGAGCGGGGTATCGCCATCTGCGGCGGCTATGCGGAGGTGGCGGGCCACGGCGCCGGTCCCGTCCACGGCCCGGCCGAGACCTTCTACAACTCCTCGTTCTTTATCGCCGAGGGCAAACTGAAGTCGCATTACCGGAAAACCCATCTCTTCTTCCGGGAGACACAGTTCTTCGCACCCGGCGATTCCGGCTTTTCCGTTGTGGAGTACCATGGGGTCCGATTCGGGATGATGATCTGCTTTGACTGGATTTTCCCCGAGGCGGCCCGGTCGCTGGCGCTCCTCGGGACCCAGGTAATCTTGCATCCGTCAAACCTGGTGCTCCCCTACTGCCAGCGGGCGATGTTTGCCCGGGCGGTGGAGAACCGGGTGTTCGTCGCGACGGCCAACCGGGTCGGGAGCGAATCCAACACCCAGGGGGACGCCCTGACCTTTACCGGGGCCTCTCAGGTCGTCGCGCCGAACGGCGAGTGTCTTCTCTCCTTCTCCGAAACCGAAGCAGCCGTCAAGTCTATCGAGATAGACCCGACGGCCGCCGACAATAAGGCCCTTGATCAGTTCAACGAGCTC
>CAYPUT010000286.1:0-2623 GCA_964413945.1 uncultured Spirochaetaceae bacterium | reverse complement strand
GCTAAGCGCCGGCCAGACTACGGTGCTGTCGTCGGAGAACGAGTTCTACTCCTTTGCTCTCGGTACCGGCTTCCGCTTCTTCCTCGAGGATGTTCGATTTTCCCGCATATCCCTCCGCGGAATCTATGCGAGCCCCTTCCTACCGGTGGAGGACGTAATCGGATTCGACATCAACGAATTTAAACCCATCAACGAGCCGACCCTGGGACTCGCCTTCTCTCCGCGCCTGTCAAACCTCATCCTGACGGAGCTTTCGTACTCCTTGAGGCCCTTCGCGGGAGAAACACGGCATCCCACTTTGGATGAATTTGAGACGAAGATCGTGGGAAGAGGGTTCTTCAGGGGATATACTGGTAGTAGCGATTCTATAGCGAGTTTCGATCCGGAATCGGATGGACTGTTCATGGGCACGGAGTTCGAGCTTGGCGTAGCCGCCCGAATCTTTACCGACCTGGGATTGGGACTCAGAACGGCCGCCTTTATTCCGGCAACGGGATCCGGTGGGGCGTTTACCGAAGATCGAAAGACCGAATGGGCTCTGCGGCTCGACGTATCCGCAGGGTTCTAAGGAGGATAGCGATGCGATTTTTAACACGACGACTCGGCATCTTGGTGGCACTCCTATTGGTTGCGGTGGCTATGGCGCTGCCCGCGCAAACCGCGACCATCACGAACACCACCGGCAAAGTCGAGGTGCTTCAGAATAATCAGTGGCGAGCTGCCGCAACCGGTGATAATTTGCCCCTCGGGGCCACGATTTCTACCGGTTTCAACTCGTCGGCCACGCTGGCGGTTGGCAACGCCACGCTTCAGGTTCGGCCCCTCAGCCGCATGAAAATCGAAGAGCTCGTGGAGCGGGAAGGGGTCCTTCGGACCAACGTTTCGATGCGAGTGGGCCGAGTGCGCGCCGATGTACGTGCCGCAGAGGGACTGACCAATGATTTTCAAATCCGCAGCACGGTCTCAACGGCGTCCGTCCGGGGGACCGAGTTCGAGTTTGACGGCTTCTCCCTGGAAGTGGGAAATGGGACGGTCCGGCTTATTAACAACGCGGCGAATCAGGGGCCGGACGTACCCGCCGGAGAGGGGGCGAAGACGTCTCAGACCGGCGTGACTGTGGCCGGTAGCGGACTCCGGGAAGAAAACAGCGCGGTACAGGTTAAGGTAATCAGCTTCGAAGAGCTCGGTGGGGAGCTTCTCGACCGGGACGACGAGGCGGGAACCGGCGCCATTACCATCGAGTGGGAGTTCTAAGATGAGAAACACAAGAAAAGGCGGACATACCATACTCCGATTAGCCGTTCTCGCAGGGCTGATCCTGGTGCTGGCCGGATGCTACGCGACCCTCGGGAAAGAAGCAGACGGTAACTTAGCGGTAAATGCCAAACTTCCGGGCGTCGACGTTCAGCCCGGAGACACCTACGTAGCCCGGGTTTACATTGCCACCCTTGACTACGAGGATCTGGTGCGGCAGTTTTTGGCCTACGAAGATTTTCTAGACGAAAACAGCGCCGACACCTGGAGTGGTTACTACAACGACTTGGAAACCGAGCGGGATAACATCGAAATCGATCTGGCCCTTAAGGGTGTGGTCACTTTCGGCGGCAAGCCCTACGTCGATGTTGAGATTGTTGTCGGGGTGGACCCGGGTTCCTTCACCATTACGGGAATTCCCGCCGGCAAGGAGTATACGGGCTACATCCAGGTCTTTAATGAGGGAGAGCAAGACGACGAGGATAAAGATCCGAAATGGGACAGCGAGCTTTTTTCCAGCTCAACGACGCCCTACGATGCTATGTTTACTGGTGGCTCCCCTCCTGGGGACGTGTTGCCGACAGCATCCTCGGCAGAGGCGGAAGCGGCCTTCGAGACGGTATTGGCAGCCTACCGAGATACGGCTACCTACCCTGTCTTCTCCGTCGCCATTAACGAGGGAGAGACGGCGACCCTAACGCTAACTTTGGACCTCTATTAGGCGGCCATAGCAGTGAAAACGCCCGGCATGGTTCCCGCCGTGCCGGGCACCCAGACCAGGGCCCCGTTCCGGGGCCCGCGTTATTCCTAAACCCGCCCTTGCCCCGAAAAGTGGCCGGTGCTAACATCGGCGGATGAGCCCAGGTAAGAAATACCACCACGGAAACCTCCGAAACTCCGCCCTGCAGACCGCCCTGGATCTCGTAGAAGACGGCGGCGAAGCGGGGCTTTCGCTTCGGGGCTTGGCGCGGCGGCTCGGGGTCTCCTCTGCGGCACTCTACCGGCACTTCGCAGACCGGGAGGCGCTGTTGGACGCTGTCGCCGCCGAGGGGGAGCGGCAGCTCGCCGAGCTTCTCGAGGAGTCGGTAAACTGGCCGGTTAACCCGAAAAACGGCGAGGACGCGACGGGGCGCCTCGAGACGGTAATCCACCATCATCTCGGCTTTGCCGCCGGCCGCCCGGAGCTCTTTCACGCCATTCTCCGCCGAACATCCGCCGATGGTCGACCGAGCAGGGAGTTCCTTCGCCGGGCGATCCAAGACGTGGCGGCCCGGAACCGGAAGGTGCGAAACCCCGAGGAAGCGGATATTTCCCTCGCTCAGTCTCTCCTCGACGGTCTGGCCCTGAGCGAGGCCGTCACCGACGAGGG
>CAYPUT010000285.1:0-2628 GCA_964413945.1 uncultured Spirochaetaceae bacterium | reverse complement strand
GCCGCCGAAGGCGGAGTGCTGGTTCGAAGAGCCCATACCGAACTCGTCAAGGTTTGTCTTGCCGACGGGGACCGCCCCGGCGGATACCAGGCGGGCGACCGCGGTGGCGTCGTAGGGGCAGAGGACATTTGCCAGGATCTTCGAGCCGCAGGTTAGGCGAAAACCCTTGACGGCGATGTTGTCCTTCGCGGCGAAGGGAAGACCGGCGAGCACGCTTTCGGGGCCGGGGGTTCCGGCCGCGGCTTGGGTTCCGGCCGGGGCCTGGTTTCCGGCCCCGGCTGAGCTCCGGCGGCCCGGGTCAAACTCCAAAAAGCAGTTGAGCGACTGGTTCCGCTTCTCTACGAGGTCTCGATAGGTTTGTTGTCCCGCCTTGTCTTTTAGCAGGTGGTGCCATGTGTTCATGATGTAATGCAGATACTAGAGAACGTTGGGAATTACGATAAACCGATCCTCGGCTTCGGGAACGTTCTCCATTACATCGTCGAGTCCTTCGCAGGCCTCGGCGACATCTTCTCGAGTTCGGTTTCGGTCCAGAAGGGCGTGGGTCGTCGGCTCGAGCCCTTCGACGTCTACTTCGAGCATCAGAGCGAAATACTCGACCATCCGGCCGACATCTCGACGCAACTCTTCCTCTTCTTGGGCGGTAAGCTCTATTTCTGCCAGGTCGGCTGTAATGCGAAGCTCTTCTGGGTTCACGGTCAAAGCACTATGGCACCGGCGGTTAGCCTCTGTCAAGCCGAGGGTCCCGGGGCCGGGAGATCCGGCCGCCGAGGTCAGGAGCCGATTTGTTCCCGGACCACCTCCACGAGCTGATCGGTGGTGAACGGCTTGGCGAGGAGGGACTTTGCTCCGAGCTTCTGGGTAAGGCTCTCGAGGGTGCCGCTGGTGGTGGGGATTTGGCCGGTCATGACGATGATGGGCTGTTCAGGACGCGTCCGGCGGATTTCGATAATCGTTTCGATGCCACCCTGGTCCGGCATCATCACATCCAAAATAACGAGGTCGTAGCTGTCGGCGCCAAGACGGGATAGGGCATCCCGGCCGCCGGAAACGGTCGTGACCCGATAACCCGCCGCGGTCAAGGCGGCCTCGACAAGATCGAGGATAAACTCGTCGTCATCTGCTACCAGAATGCTCTTCATCGCTGTAGATTATAGCGCAGTTGCCCCTCAGGTTCCGCTATTTGACCCTGATCGGCCGCCGGGTTAAGTTTGCCAAAATCGTTTTTGGCCCTCCAAACAGAAGGGTGGTACAATACATCATTATGCAAATTGTCTCTCAGGAACTTACAACACAGTCCAAGAAGGACTTCCCGACGATCCACTTCTACGATCAGGATTTTGTGGACATCTACAACCAGACCTGGGCGTGGATTCAGGATTGCTGGAAACGCGGGACGAACAAGAACGGGTTTCAGTCGAAGTACTTCAACTACCCGGAGCACGAAACCATCAACCAGTTCGAGTCGATTTTTTCGACCTTCTTTTTGGTCTATTCGAATCGGCTCCTCCCGGTAACGCAACAGCTGGACAATTTCTACGAAAAGCAAGAGGAAGACGGGGCGATCCGGTGCGACTACTCGATTAGAGACGGCAAGCCGGTCTTTACCCGGGAGAACCCGCAAGGGGTCGGAACGCCTCTTTTTGCCTGGGCGGAGTACAACCTCTACCACAAGATCGGCAACAAGAAGCGCATCCGGGACATCATGACGATTCTCGAAGGCTACTGGGGCTGGCTCGAATCTACCTTTAAGGATGATACCGGCCTTTACGCGGTTCCTCTGTCGGCGACGATGATGACCAACAGCCCGCGAAAGAGCGCCAAGTACCTCGTCGATTTCAATTCGCAGCAGGCGATCAACGCGCTCTACATGGCGGAGCTCGGGGATATCCTGAACGACAAGGAGATCAGCTTTCGCTACAAGCGACACTACTTCTCCCTGAAGACACGGATAAACAGCCGGATGTGGAACGAGGAAGCCGGCATCTACTTCGACCTGGATAAAAACCAGACGCAGGTGCCGGTAAAAACGATCGGGGCGTTCTGGCCCCTCTTGGCGGAGCTCCCGAACGAGGCGAAGTACGACCGCCTTAAGGCGCATCTAACCGATCCGGATACCTTCGGAACCGAAAACCCCTTTCCCTCCCTCGCGGCGGACGAGGAGGACTTTAGCATCAAGGGCACCGGGTTTCGCGGCTCGGTCTATCCTCCCTTTACCTTTATGGTGATCAAGGGACTCGAGAAGTACGGTGCCTACGAGCTTGCCCGGGAGTGTTCGATCCGGCACCTCTACTACATGCTCGATACCCTCCACCCCGAGGGAAAGGAGAAGGGCACCGTCTGGGAGGCGTACCAACCGAAGAAGGACGGCCCGGCGCAGTGGCCCGGGAAGAGGGACTTTCCCCGGCCCCTCTTCGTGACCTACGCCGCGCTCTCTTCCATCACCTTGATGATAGAGAACGTGGTGGGTCTCTACATCAGCCTTCCGCGGAAGACGGTCGACTGGATCGTCCCGACCCTCGAGATTATGGGGATCGAGAACCTCTCGCTCAAACGAAACATGATAACTATCTTGAGCAACAAGAGCGGCCGGGGCTGGGAGATCCGCCTGGAGTCGGAGAAGCTCTA
>CAYPUT010000284.1:0-2643 GCA_964413945.1 uncultured Spirochaetaceae bacterium | reverse complement strand
CGCCGAAGCATACGTGCCTTCACCGACAAACCGATAGACGGGGAGACCCTCGACGCCCTGGTTAAAGCAGGCATGAACGCACCGAGTGCCAAGAATATTCGGCCCGTGCGCTACGTGATAATTCAAGACCGTGCGATACTCGATGCCATCCCGAAGATTCATCGTTATGCGAAGATGCTCCACGAGGCACCTGCGGCCATAGCGGTCTGCGCGGAGATGTCTGAGAGGAGTTTCTCCGACTATTGGGTGCAGGACTGCGCCGCGGCGACGCAGAACATATTGCTCGAAGCCACCTCCCGAGGTCTGGGGAGCTGCTGGCTGGGGATTCATCCGAGAGAGGAGCGAGAGAAAGGCCTGAGCGAGCTCCTCGGACTACCGCCTGAGGTCCGCCCCCTATCCGTCGTAGCCCTCGGCTATCCCGGCGAACAGAAAGAGCCGAACGACTTCTTCAAGGCGGAGTGGGTTCACCGAGACCGGTGGTAGTCCGCCGTCGCTCTGCGCCGGCGTTGCCACCGGTTTCTCAAAGGCTTACTCCTGATATAGGCCGGATATATCGAGGGAAGATAGCGGCCGATTGTAGACCCTCACATCGTCGAGAGATCCATAGAAGTAGCCCGTTTCCCAGCCGCGGCCGACCAGGAACAGCGAATTGCCGTTGCTAAAGCCGTCTGATTGAGACTGAGTAACCCTCTCGCCATTAACCCAGCCCTCGATGTCGCTACTCTCCGGATCCCAGGTGAACACCAGGTGGTTCCATTCCCCCGCCTGGAAGTTGGTTTCGGGGATCGCGAGAATGGGGGACCCGGCAGAATAGAACCGTAGTTCCTGAATAGTACGGGCCTCGTAATGGCGCACTTCGAAACCGGATTGGTTGTCGGTCTTGGAGACCAATGTATGACCATCGATGAGGCCCTCGGGAGCTTGGAACCAAAGACTCAATCCAAATCCGTTCGCAAAGTCGGCCATCGGGAAAAGGTCCACAGATTCTTTAGGGACGCGAACGTACTGATTGGAACCGTTAAAGAATCGTGCTTGCCCACTTTCTCCGTATCGATCGGCGGTAGGCTGAGGTGGCGCAAAGCCGTGGAGTGGACTGGGCTGCGGCAAACCGATTCCGTCGTGCCCGTTACCGCTCGTGTCCGCCTCGGGGTTACCGCCGAACCATTCGGTAAAGAGCCACTCCCCCACTCGTCCGGTGGCGATATCCGGCGCCGCCGCAGGAAACCAGGAGAGCAGTCAGCGCTGCTACGACAATCCAGAGTTCTCTCCGTCGACCAGTCATTGCGCCATCCCCCGGTAGAAACCTGCTTAATCTAACGTCTGCATTCAACAATATAGAACAAAACAATCTCGGGTGCCAGAACTCGGTGAGAACCGCGGGCGCGGATGGCTTTAATGGCCTCGCTTAGTATTCGTCCTTATCGATCGCGAGAAAGCCTTCGGGGAGCGGCAGGAGCATCCGCAAATAGCGGGCAAAGCCGTCGATGCCCGGAAAGAGGCCGGCGTAGTTGATGTTCATGCGGTGGAAGTTGAGGAAGGCCTCCAAGAGAAAGGCCTCGTTGCATTCGATGGGGATTTTCAGGACGTTGGACTCGGCTTCTCCGGAACCGACGGCGCCCCGAAGGTTGTCCATAAAAGAAAGACCAAGATCCAAGGGCACGACAAAACAGCCTTGCTGGATGACCAAGCGTTCGTTCAAGTTGAGCGGATTGACGTTGAGAACGGACGGAAAATGCCCGTTAAGGATGGCCTTGGTGATCTCCGGCCCCTTCATATGGGGATCCCCCGGGAGAAGCGCCTGCACCTCCTCGGGAGCCTGGGCCTTGTAGCGCTCCTCGAGCCAGGATCGGTTGATGGCCCAGAGCGCCGCGGTCTCTCCGACCCGGGCGTCGGCTATGGCAAAGAAGACCCCGATAAAGAACGAGTAGGTAAAGTCCAACAGGCGGGTGGGACAGCCGTAGTGTTGCATAATGGAAAACCACTCCAGATAGTCGTCGGCCGCGGGAATGTGGGTCGAGAAATGCCGCAGCTGTCGCTTGAAGCGCCGCAGGAGGCCGAGCTCCTTCCGTCTGGTAAGAACCGGGTCGATAGCGTAGGCCTGCACCGCGCGCTCGAGGCTCGTCGCAAGCTCCCATTCGTAGAGTCCTTGGCCTCGGAAGATCCACGTTCCCCACCCTTCGTCCCGTTGGTAGAGCTCCCAGAGCTCGTCCCAACTCGCTATTCGTTCTGTCTCCAAATATCCCCGTCCCGTCACCATTACAAGCTAAGACGTCCCCCGGCGGGAGAGATCGACTATCACTTTTGCGAGGAGCAGAACGAGAGGCGCCAGGTGGAGGAGCAGGTCGAAGATGTCGAGGGGCCGGGAGAGGGTCCCTTGGCTGAGCATTCGGAGCTTTTCCACGAGGTGCGGCTCAGGGACGAAGGGGGCGAAACCCAAGAAGACGGCGAGGCCGATGGCGATGGGGTAGCTTATTGAATCGAGGAGTTGAACCATGAGGAGAGACTACTTCGCTGGCCGGAGTCGCGCAAGATCAGTAGGCTCTTCTTATGGGGAACGAGGACGATACGCGGGAGCGCGTGTCGCAGTGGATAGACCAGATGGCCCAGTTCGAGTTCTCCCGGTCCGGGGGACCCGGGGGCCAG
>CAYPUT010000283.1:0-2726 GCA_964413945.1 uncultured Spirochaetaceae bacterium | reverse complement strand
GGGTTCTCCGGATAGCCGTCGGATGGTGCCCGTAGTCGTCGACGAATTGGATACCGCCCGCCGTGCCGAGGTGCTCGCTCCGGCGGGCGGTCCCGGAAAAGGAGGCCAAGGCGTCGGCGACTTGATCCGCGCCGGCGTCGAGGTAGCGTCGGAAGGCGGGCTCCTCTTGGAGTACGGTGAGGGCGGCTGCCGCGTTCTCGACCATGTGCTTCCCCGGAACCCGGAGCCTAAGGAGCGTGTCGATTCCGTCGACTCGGAACTCCTGGATACCCCGGGGCCCCTCGGGGGTCTCCTCGGTACCAAGGGCGTAGTCTCGAACCGAGACGTCTGCCTCGTCGGAAAACCCGTAGCTTACCGTCCGAAGATCCCCCCGCCGAGCGCTTATCGCCGCCGCCGCTTCGCAAGCCCCGGCATTATCCCGGCAGTATACCAAGAGCCCCCCGGGGGCCAGACGCTCCCCGAAGGCGACGAAGGCCGAAAGCACGTCGGCGTAGTCCCGGTAGTAGTCCAGGTGATCCGCCTCCACCGCGGTTATGACCAGAACCGAAGGATGGAACGAGAGGAAGTTGCGGCGGTACTCGCAGGTCTCTACGACCAGCGCCTCGGCCCCGCCGTTGTGGGTCGCCGCCCCCCCGAAGCTCCTAACGGCGCTTCCGACGATGACCGTCCCGGGGATTCGGAGGCTCCGGACAAGCGTCCCCAAGAGCGCCGTGGTCGAAGTCTTACCGTGAACGCCGGCGACGGCGACGGTGGGGGCACCGGCCTCCCGGGCCGCGAGGGAGAGGGCGCCGAGGGCCTCGGTGTAGGTCAAAAGCGGAATTCCCCGATCGATCGCGGCGAGGAGCTCGGGGTTGGTCTGCGGGTCGTAGGCTGCGGAGTAGACCACCAGGAAAACGCCGTCGGGGAGGTGCTCTTCGGCGAACCCCACCCGGGGGACAACGCCGATAGCCGCAAGGAGCGCGTCGGTGTAGAAGGTCTCGGCGACATCGCTCCCGGAGACCACCGCCCCCTTGCTGACCAGGACTTCGGCAAGAGCAGCCATTCCGGTGCCTTTGACGCCTACCAGGTGGATTTGGGCCCCCCCGACGGGGCCGGATAGCGGCATGGGAGTTAGAGTAGTCAAATTGATGTTTCTGTTCAATGTCAGCTACTATCGAGGTATGCAGCGCCAAGAGCCGGCCGAGCGACCGGCACCCGTCAGCTTTGTTCTGAACGTCTTGCGAGGTTTTGTCATCGGTATCGCGAACGTCATCCCCGGCGTCAGCGGGGGAACCCTCGCGGTGGTCCTCGGCATCTACGAGCGCCTTATTACCTCGATCGACCGCCTGTTCCGGCTTCGGACCGGGTGGCTTACCTCCGGCTTTTTCGTCTTCCAGGTCCTGCTCGGGGCTGCTATCGGGATAGTTACCCTCGCGCACTTTATGGAGGGGCTCCTCGAACGCTACCCCTACGGGATGGCGTTTCTCTTTATGGGGCTCATCCTCGGGAGTATCCCTTCGCTGGTACGGCAACTCGAGGTCCCCAAGGTCTCCCCCGGGGGGCTCACCGCCTTCGCTCTGGCCTTCTTGGTCGTCGCCGTCACCTCCGGCGGGGCCGAGGGGCTCGGATTGCAGTATCTCCCCGGCGGCTTTAGGACCTTGGGTCTCTTTTTCCTAAGCGGCGTCGCCGGCGCCGCGGCGATGGTCGTCCCGGGAATAAGCGGTTCTTTCGTACTGGTGCTTCTCGGTACCTACACCGCCGTGCTCCACGCGGTAAACAACCGGGATCTGCTCTTCCTCGGCGTTGTGGCTCTCGGCGCTCTTCTCGGCATCGTCCTCGTCACCCGCCTTATCGCCTACCTTCTGCGGCGTTTCCACCGGCTTACCTACTCGGCGATTATCGGCTTGGTGGCCGGAAGCGTGGTCGCCCTCCGGCCCGGGATGCCTAAAGGCGAGAGCGTTCTCTTAAGCCTTATACTCTTTGTCGCCGGAGCTGGTCTCGCCCTCCTATTCGGATCCCGAAACCGCCTCCACCCGGAGGAGACTCCGCAGGTAGGTAGCGCCGACTAGGGCGGCGGTCTCGGTCCGAAGAATGCGGTCCCCGAGACCGACGGGACGGAAACCGGCATCGAGGAGGCGACTCCGCTCGGCCGCGGTCCACCCCCGCTCCGGCCCCACGGAAAAAACGATCCGGCGGTGGATCGGAGCCCCCGCGGAAGGCCGGCCGTACCCCGAGGGCAGCGAAAAGAGCGGGCTTTCGGCGTGCTGATCGAGAAGAAGACGCAGCTCCCCGGCGCCGGGTCCCGGGCTCGAACCTTCGATGTACTCCAAGGCCCCGGAGAGCCCCCGGAAGCGGTGCACCGCCGGAATCCGGGTGGTCCCCCCTTGGGAGGCGCCTTCCATGAGGGCGCCCCGGAGGGCCCCGGACTCCCAGACCTTGCTATCGAAGTAGCTCTTCTCGGTAAGCTCCCCGGCGGTTATGAGAATCTCGCCGACGCCTATGGTCGTAAGATCCCTAAACAGGCGCCGGAGGACCGGCGGCCGGGGGTGCCCCATAAGCACCAGAAGCCGGGGACCGGTTTCTCCGCCCGGGCGCCCCGGGAGCGCCGGATCCGGCTGAGATGTCTCCGGCTGAACCGGGTTCGGCTCACCGGGGCGCCAGACGAAGCTGAGCGCCTCGGGGGTAACCGAGGTAATCTCTATCGTCCCCTCGGCGCCGCCGATAATCCCGGCCCGGACCCTCTGCCC
>CAYPUT010000282.1:0-2734 GCA_964413945.1 uncultured Spirochaetaceae bacterium | reverse complement strand
TGCTACTGCGGCACCCGATCCGAGGGCGGACGAACATCGCGACGGAGGTACTGGCCTACGGGTCGGCCCTCGCAGCGGCCGGGTGTCTGGTATGGGCGGCGGTCTACTCCCCTTTCAACCCGGACCGCCCCCAGCCGATTAGCCTCCTGGAACGAATCGACCAAGATCGAAGCCTTCATGAGCTCTCGGTCGAGAGTCCGGCCCCCCTCGGCAGCTTTCGTTTGGAGTACGCCGGGGAGACCCTGATGGTAGACACCCAGAGTCGCACCACGGCCTTTTCGCTCCCCCCCCCGAATCCAATCATGAGCCTCGAGGCGGAAGGAAGCGCCTTCCTTACGAGAAAGAGGCATCTCCTCGAGATTGACGCTCCGGAGGAGCCCCGGTATCTCGAGGTGCGGCTGGTCTCCGCGGAACCGCTTTTGGTGTACGACGCGGCGTATCCCTACGAGATGGTCGCCGAGAACCGGATCGCGGTATTCGACATCGGGGCCTCTCCGCCGATGCCCTTCGAGATGGACCTGATTCTCCCGGGAAACCTCTCGGCATTGGCGGAAGTCGAGGTAAGCTGGGACCGGAGCTTCGCCGACGTATATCTGGTCGGCGGACCCTACGAGGCAAGCGTTCGGACCGTCGCGTCCTCCTCCATTCTGCTTACCCGGGAACCCGGGGAGTCTTAAGATGTATTTCCACGTCGACCTGGATGCCTTCTACGCCTCGGTAGAGCAACGGGACAATCCCGAGTACCGGGGTAGACCGGTCGTCGTCGGGGCCCTCCCGGGGAACCGGGGTGTTGTCGCGGCCTGCTCCTACGAGGCGCGCGCCTTCGGAATCCATTCCGCGATGCCCATTTCGGACGCCTACCGCCGGTGCCCGGACGCGGTGTATCTCCGCCCCCGAATGCGCGACTACGTATGCGAATCAAACCGGATAATGGAGACGCTCCGGCGCTTCTCCCCGATCGTCCGTCAGATCTCCGTCGATGAGGCCTTTCTCGACATGCGGGGAACCGAGAGGCTCTTAGGCCCTCCGGAGACGGTGGCCGGGGAGCTCAAACTACAGATCAGGGAGAGGCACGGCCTGGCGCTCTCGATTGGTGTAGCGACGAATCGTTACGTGGCAAAGATTGCCTCGGCCTACGGCAAACCCGACGGACTCTTCGTTGTTCCGAAGGGGGGCGAAGAAGCTTTCCTCCGGGGACTCCCGCTTACCAAGCTCTGGGGTGCCGGGAAGGTGCTTCGTCGTCGACTCGAAAGCCGGGGTATTTCGTCGATTGAAGAGCTTCAACAGAGGGATAGGAAGTGGCTCACCGCCGTCTTCGGCCCCTCGGCGGGGGCCTTTCTCTTCCGGGCATCGAGGGGCTTCGACCCGGGTATCTACCCCGACGAGCCGAAGAGCCGGTCGATCTCCAACGAGACTACCTTCGGGGAAGACACCGACAACCGGGAGGAGATCCGGCGGGCGATTCTCTGGCTCTGCGATACGCTGACCTTCCGGCTCCTGGAAGAGAACCTCTACGCCGTTACCCTTACCGTCAAGGTGCGGGACGCCGACTTCGACACCACCTCGGTCCGGAAGACCTTCTCCCGGGGCCTCAGAACCACCGAGGAGCTCTACGCCCGCTCTCTAGAGCTGTTGGACCGCCGATGGGACGGTAAGATTCCCCTTCGGCTCGTCGGGGTGGGTTTGAGCAACTTCGTCTCGAGCCGGGAGCCCGAGCTGTTTGTCGACGAGAGCGAGGAACGCCACGACCGGGTGGAAGATGCGGTGCACCGGGTAAACAGCCGCCTGGGAAACGGAACCCTCCGGAGGGCCCGGCTCCTCCCCCGGGAGCACCGGGACGGGACCACGGCCCCCGACTAAGGGCCTACCCCCTCGGCAAAATGGCGTGCAAGAGCGGGGCGGTCTTCTCGGCGACGCCCTCGAGAAGAGTTGCCTCGCCGGATTCGAAGGGTCCGAGGATATGGGAGTCGATGTCGAGCTCTCCGATAAAGTGTCCACCGAAGAGTACCGGAGCTACAATCTCCGCCTTTGTGGCGAGGCTGCAGGCCAGATAGTTCGCCTCGGAGGTTACGTCCTCGACGACGAGCAACCGTCTGGTGTCGGCTACCTGTCCGCATATGCCCCGTCCGTAGGGAATAACGGTATGCTCGGTCGGCGTCCCGGAAAAGGGACCAAGAAGTAGCTCCCGGGTGTCTTCGTGGGCGAGGTAGAAGCCGACCCAGGAGAAGCGGGGCACCTCCCGGCGGAGAAGATCGCATATGCGTTGGAGCCGCGTCCCTTCGCTCGAGGCGTCCCCCACTATCTCGTCGATAATCATCCCGGTAACCGCTGCCTGTTTCATAGCGCCCTCCCTTCCCGTATTATAGTCCAATCATGATCAAGGTTAACCACAACTTCCTGAAGCTCCGCTCATCCTATCTGTTTTCCGAAATTGCCGGCCGGGTCGAGGCCTTCCAGAAGGAACACCCCGACACCGGCATTATCAAACTCGGCATCGGGGACGTAACCGAGCCCCTCCCCGGGCCCGTCGTCCGTGCCTTCGAATCCGCTGTGGTGGAGATGGGTCACCACGAAGGGTTCCGAGGCTACGGACCGGAACAGGGATATCCCTTCCTCCGAGAGGCAATTGCGGCGAACGATTACGGATCTCGGAACACATCGATCGGTGCGCACGAGATCTTCGTCAGCGACGGTTCGAAATGCGACGTTGGGAACTTTCAGGAGCTCTTTGCCG
>CAYPUT010000281.1:0-2751 GCA_964413945.1 uncultured Spirochaetaceae bacterium | reverse complement strand
CGCGTTGCTCTCCGTCTTGATGATCATGAGCGACTCGATACTCGGGAGGCGCACCATCCCGATCTCGTCCACGTGATCGTTGAGCTGATTAGCGCCCTGCCAGCCGAAGAAGCCCACGACCAGGACGATCGCCGCCACGACGGAGAAACCGCCGATCAGTTTGACGCCCAATTTGATATTCTTCACTTTTCCATCCCTCCGTTCGTTCCTCTGACGGGAAATACACTGTTGCCCATTGGCGTGTCGGTCTGGCGTCCTCGGTCCTGTTCCTATCAGGACGTGGGAAAACCGTGGCGCGCCTCTACACAAGCCTACGAAAAACGACTTTAACAGATATAAAGAGTTTTATCAAGATATTAGAGAAAAATTTTTTAAGTATTTTATAAGAGTTTTAGCTCTATCGTGAGTTTTTCGCGTAACGCGACATCCACCGGTAACATGATTACCGCGTAGGGAGCGGTAACCACCGTCGCGGCCATCGAGCCCTCCGGGGGGCCTTCGACCACCGCCTTGACGACGAGCTCCCGGCCGCAGGCTCCCGCACTCTCCGGAAGCAGACGAACCCGGGTTACCGTTACCGAGTAGCCCGCCGTCGGCCTGCGCCCGGCGTGGACGACGAGGACTGCCGATTTGGAAAAGTCGGGCGTATCGAGGCCGGCTTCGAGAAGCCCTCGCTCCCGGAGCCTCCCCCATCCCGCCTCGTCGGAAACCATCTCGACCCCCGGCTCCCGGCGGTCCCCCATCGCCCCGGAAGCGACAACCGAAAAGAGAACCAGCCGGTCGTCATGGTTCCCCGCCGCCGGATCGAGCTCGGCCGGCTCGCAGTATGGAGGGGCTTCCACCGCCCCGGTCGACTCCTCAAGGGGCGCTTGCACGGGTTCCTGTTGACCACCGGCAGCGGCCGGCTCTATCCCGGGACCGAGGAAGAAGTAAACGGCGGCGATAAGGGCAAGTACACAACGCCGCATCATTCGATTATCCGGTAGCGGTAGACCGGTTGGGCGTAGCGCACCGCCGGATCCGCCGCGAGCTCCTCGAGAAGAGTAAGCCACCCGGCGGGGTCGGCGGCTTCGAGAACGATAACCCCGGGGCCTCTGACCGGAGGCTCCGCAAGCCGAGCGCCGGGGTGAAGGTTACCGAGCGCCTCGGCCTGCCGGGCGGTCTCAGCGAGGCTCGGGCGCCGCCCGCCGGCCGCCGCGTCTTCGAGGCGCAAAAGTATCTGCGTCGGGTGGCGCTCGGCCCCGGGGGTCGGCCGGAGCGCCCCCCGGCGTTGGGGTACCACGCCCCTCGGTCGCGTCCCGGGTATTACGCCGGCGATGCCGACGGAGCTACCACCGCCTCCCGCCTGGGGGCTCAAAGCGCCACCGGAGGGCGCGACGCCGTGCTCCCGCCCGGCGTTTATCAGGTACTCTAACGCACGCCCTGCCTGAACCAAGCCCCAACCGTAGCTGTCGTCCCGTCCCGGTTCCCCCAGATCCTCGGCTGAGTTCAGGAGTATGGTATAGACGTCGCTCTGCGTCAGATTCGGCTCGTAGGAGTAGAGAAGCCCGACAATCCCGGCCACGTGAGGGGTAGCCATGGAGGTGCCTTCGAAGTAGGCGTAGCGGTTCCCGGTAGTTCCTTCTGTGAATTGTGGAGAGTAAGTCGGGGGAGGCGGGTCCCCGATCGTGCTGAGAACCCCATCGGGTGCTCCGTTTGCATCGACATCTTCAAACCGGTCCCCTCCGGGCGCCGCAAAATCGACCTCGGGGCCGAAGTTCGAATAGACAGCTAACCCCCGCGAGGCGTCTACGGCGCTCACGGCAATCGTATTGTCGTTGGCTGCTGGGTAGATAACCTTGCCACCCTTGTTCCCAGCCGCAGCGACTACGGTAATCCCGGCTCCGACGGCGTCTTCAATAGCCTCGTAGAAGTACGGATCCTGCCCGCCGCCTCCGAGGCTCAAATTGATTACCCGAACCGGCACCCCCGGTCCGCCAACGCCGTTCGGCGGAAAGCCTGCGGCGTATAACACTCCCTCGGCTACGTCGGTGGTGTAACCGCCGTAATCATTGAGGGATCGAATGGGAACTACTCGGAGGCGGTTCCATCCGACCCCGGCGATTCCACTGCCGTTGTCCGTCAGCGCTGCGATGGTACCGGCTACGTGAGTACCATGCCAGGAGTTGTTCGGGGTTGGATCAAGATTCGAACCCGGCGTCGGATCTGGCGCGTCCTCCGGGTCCTGGTCGTCCCCGTCAAGGTCGTAGTCGTCTTTGCGGAAATCATCCGGCGTTCCGATAAAATCGTAGCCCTCCTGGTCGGATCCCGGGTCGTAGAGGACGTTGGCACCAAGATCCGGATGGTTGCCAACGCCGATTCGCACAATCCCCGTATCAACCACCGCCACGTAAGTGATTGCGAATGCCCCCAACATCTCCGGATCGGTCAGGATCCCCCAAGCCCGGGGCAGATCCACCATACTGTAGTGCCAGTGGTAGCCGTCAACGTAAAAGGTGTCATTTGGCGTTACCGCCCCCGGCGAGGTGTACGCCCCCGCCAGGTAGGCGTCTAAGGAGTCGGTTTCGGCGAAGAAGAGGCGGCAGCCGGAGAGGGATAGCAAGGCCAGGGCCGCGGCGGCGGTCAGGAGGGCTCGGGCGGCGGAAAGGCGTGGCCCCGCTGGGGGTGCCGCCGGCGGTTGCTCGGCCTGGAGCCGGACGACGGTCGGCCGCCCGAATATCACTTTAGTTTTCAAGGATCGTTATCTCCACC
>CAYPUT010000280.1:0-2753 GCA_964413945.1 uncultured Spirochaetaceae bacterium | reverse complement strand
CTCTTCCAAGGCGGCGCGGCCCTCGTCGGTCAGCCGGTAGAGTCTGACCCGCCTGTCTGTTCCCCGCTGCTCGCAGACCAGCCCGCGGTCGACCACCACGTCCAAGGTCCGGGAGACGGTGCTCACATCGGACCCGAGGCGGTTCGCGATCTCGGTCCCCGTGGCCGGCTCGTCGCGGCCGACGTTCACCAGGAGGGCAAACTGCGCCAGGGTGAGGTTGCTGCTTCGAAACTCCCGTTCGAAGATCCGGGTTACCATCTTGTACGCTCTGCCCAGGTTGTACCCGGGACAGGTCGCCGTAACGAGCTCGAGCTCGTTCGGATATGGGCGCCGTGGCGGCTTCCGGGTGGGCCGGCGGCGGCGCTGGTCTTTCGATCTGCGTCGGAGCCGAACCCCATGGCGCGCCACGGAGGGTTTGTGGGTGATACTCGTCATCTCTCTTCAATATAGCGGTACCGCTCGCCTCCCATCAACAGACGGGATTGACTGATAGTTTGATATACAACTACTTTGTATCATCATGAAGTCGGTTAGTGCGAAGATTCTTATGATCCTGGTTTTCTCTCTCGTCCTGGTGGAGGGGGTCATCCTCCTGTTTACCGGAGCCGACCATCGTCGGGAGCTCGTCGGGCACTACGTTTTCCAGGGGTCGATTATCGCCCAGTCCGTAGAGGACGATCTGTTGACCGATCCGGCGTATCGAGCTCGCCTCCGCGACCGTCTCGAGCCGGAGGGTGTTATCGCGATCGGCCCCGGGTCGGAAGCCGAAAGCTGGGAGATGCTCGACGCAGGAGTCCTAAGATACCAGGGTTACGGCGCCCAAATGGACATCGACGTCGCTCATATTCCGGCACTTACCCGGCAGTTCGTCTGGAACACCATCGGTATTGTCGCACTCATCGTCCTTTTTATGGTTGCCACATCCTTCGTTTTCCTCGGTATCTGGATCGTTCGCCCCCTGCGGAGCCTTCTGTCGGGCTTCGGAAAGATGCTCGGAGCCGAAGGGGACCTGACGCAGAGAATCCACCTGACGACGGAGGACGAGGTAGGGCGCATCGGTGGTTCGTTTAATCTCTTCGTCGAGCGAATCGCCGAAACCGTAACGCGAATCCGGAACGCCGCCACCGAGAGCTCTCGTATCAGCGGTCCCCTTCGAAGCCAGGCCGAGGGGGCTGCCTCCCAGGTTGCCGAAGCCTCCGAAAAGGCCGACGCCATTGGGGAGCTGGCGCTATCCCAGAACGAGCAGATTCAGGGGACCGGGAAGGCTGTCGACGCGATTATGGAAGAGGTAGAAGGCATGGTTCGCTCCGCGGAGGATCAGCGCAGCGCCGTATCCGACGCTTTGGCCTCGGTCGAAGAGCTCAACGGCTCGATCTCGAGCCTCAACGGTATCGCCGAAAAACGGCGACAAGCCGCCGACGTGTTGCGATCGAACGCGAACATCGGCCTCGATCAGATGCGGGAATCGGTAAAGGCAATTATCGAGATGGAGGAATCGACGAGCGAAATGCTCGATCTTATCGATGTAATTCACGACGTCGCGGGACAGACGAACCTCTTGTCGCTGAACGCCGCCATAGAGGCGGCCCACGCCGGAGATGCCGGGAGGGGCTTTGCCGTCGTCGCCGACGAAATCGGGAAGCTTGCGAATCAGACCGCCCAGCACGCTCAGTCCATAGACAGCTCGCTCAAGAAGGAGGTCCAGGGTATACGCCTCGCGGGACAGGCCAACCGTGCAGCCGTTGAGCTCTTCGAGAACACCGTCCGGGAGATCGATCAACTCGTGGGGTCCCTCGGGGAGATTGTCTCGGCGCTGAACGAACAGCTCATAGCCACGGGGGAGATTCTCCGGGCGGAACAGCTTATCGACGACATCGCAAACACCAGTACTCAACGGGCAGACGCCCTCCGCTCCGATCTTCGGACCATTCAGTCGGGGGTAGATGCCGTGAGCGAGAACTCCCGGCTGGTTCTCGATTCGGTCTCGACGGTTACCGCGGAGCTTCAAGGCGCCAAGGCCGCCATGGAGGAGATGGCGAAGGCCATCGTTCGAAACGACGAGGTGGTGCAGGGTGTCAATCGGGAGCTAGAAGCGTTTAAGACGGAGTAACGGACGGCGCAAACGATGGATCATTTGACGATACGGTCGGTTCGAAAAAACCGCCTCGCGGCCGGAGGAGGGGTTGTCTCGATTGTCCGGGATCGCCGTTGGGGAACCTCGACGGAGCTGACGGACTTAGTCGGCCAACTCTTTCTCGGGAACCGCTAGAAACCCAGCGAAAATCAACGATTTTTTATAATAGATCTATTTAAGTGAATATGATAGACTATACTTGATGAACCATCCCCCTCCGGACAGCGAGCCCTCGACCTCTCGACTCCTTCTGGTGGAGGACGAGGCCATCGTGGCCCTGGCAACGACCTCTCTTCTGAGGAGCGCCGGCTACGACGTCAAGATCGCCCCTACCGGGGAGGACGCCGTCGCCGCGGTAGCCGAGGCCGAGACTGAGGGCCGGCCCTTCGACTTGGTCTTGATGGACATCGACCTGGGACCCGGAATGGACGGCGTCGAGACGGCCCGGCGTATTCTCGAAGAGAGACGCCTGCCGATCGTCTTTCATACCGGCCACTCCGAGGACGCCGTCGTGCGACGGGTCCGGAGCGTAACCCGGTACGGCTACGTTCTCAAATCCAGCGGCGAGCTCATCCTGAAGCTCTCCATCGAGATGGCGTTGGACCTCTTTCGGGCACAC
>CAYPUT010000279.1:0-2770 GCA_964413945.1 uncultured Spirochaetaceae bacterium | reverse complement strand
TAATGCTTCCCCGTTGTCTCCAATGTAATAGGTCTCGCTGATCTCCTCCTTTTCCTCTGGGGCGACGGCTCCCCCTACCGGGAGTTTCTCTACTCCGAGGACCTCGCCGACGCCGCGGTTACCATCATGGAGCGATTCGACGCCCCGGAGCTCGGCGAGTTCGTAAACGTCGGCACCGGAAAGGACCTGACTATCCGGGAGCTCGCCGATCTTATCTCGGACGTAGTCGGTTACGACGGTCCGGTCCGGTGGGACACCTCGAAGCCCAACGGCACGCCCCGGAAGCTTCTCGATATCTCCCGCCTCGAGTCCCTCGGCTGGAAGCCAAAGACGGACTTGCGGGAGGGCATCGAAAAGACCTACCGCTGGTTTCTCGAAAATCAGTCGAAGCCTTGACAAACATCCGTATCGTAGAGGAGCGACGATGAATAATCCTTTTCGGCGCCGGCCCGGGCTTTGGCCCGGGCCCCGCCCGCGGCTCCGCCCCCTGCGCCTCGCCCTCTTCTGCGCGTTCGGCGTCGCGCTGCTCCTCGTCTCCGGCCTCCTCCCGGCCCAGGAGCCCTTCTACCGCGACGCCTCCCCGGAGATCACCGAGCTCCGCCGCCTCTACGGCGAGGCGGGGAGGGTCTTTCCCCAGGGAGCCACGCCGATCAGCCGTCTGCGCCTCGCAGAGCTCGCTTCGGACCTCGATGCCCCGGGGGCTGCCGCGGTCCGAGAAGCCCTCCCTCTCGACCGGGGTATCGCCATCCGGGCCGCCGTGGACACCACCTTGGAGGCTTACCTCGAGACCGGCGACCGGGATGAGCCCTTCTACCATCAATACGAACGGGTTGACCCCCTCGCGCAAGTCCATCTCTCGGCCCAGACCGCCGAGGGACCGGCCCTCCACATGCGCTTCGACCTCCAACGGGAGTACCGTCAAGGCAACTGGAGCAACGTTCCCTATCCCGCCTCGGGTAACCCCGTGCCCTTGGAGAACGACAACGTCCGGTGGGGGGTCGTCTACCTTCCCCTCTCCGGCGAAGACTGGCGCTTCGAGGCTATCTTCGGCCGCCAGCCGGTGCACGTAGGCCCCTCTCCCCTCGGCTCCCTCGGACCGAGTAGACGCCTTCCTCACCTCGACGCCCTCCGGGTCAACCTCCATCTCGGGGACCTTACGATGACCCACGTGGTCTCGCAGCTCGAGAACCGGCCGGCGCCCCTCGACACCGCCGTACCCAACGCCTCGGACACCTACGGCTACGACATCAGCCGCATCCTCTTTGACACCCACTACTTCGAGTACGCCTTCGACCGCCTCCGGCTCGGTATCGGCGCCTGGGTGCTCGCCTCCCGGCCGAACAACTATTTTCACTTGAACGACTACTTCCCGGTCTTCAGCTGGCACAACGCCGAGATCGAGCCGAAGAACATGTGCTTCTTAGGCGACGCCTCTTACGCCTTTCTCCCGGGTCTCGAAGGCTACGTCCAACTCGGGTTCGACGACCTGCGGGGCGGCGGCGTCGGGGTAGGGGACACCGATGTTCCGAGTATCGACGCCTACTTAGCGGGAATCCGCTACTGGTCCTCCCTCGGCCGGCGGCCGCTTTTCGGCTTCGCCGAGGTGGGCTACACCCACTACCTCTGGGGGAACTACCGGGACGACGTCGCCTTGAGCAAAGCCATCTACCGCTTGAACGTCGACGACGGCAACAAGACCCTCCCCCTCACATCCCCCTACGGCCCCGGGGTTATCTGGTTTGCTTCGAGCGCGACACTGGGGGTAAGCGATGCGCTCCGCTTCACGCTGGACTACGAGCTTCTCTCGGTAAACACCGAGGCCAACCTCTTTACCACGCCCTACACGGAAGACGACGCGGTAAAGAACGCCGACCGGGATATTCTCCAGCGGGCAACCTTTGAAGCCGCCTGGCGCCCTCTCGATAGGCTGGAGTTGGCCCTTATCCCGGGTATCACCATAAACGAAACGGATATCCGGGGAGAGCTCGAGATTGCCGCCCGGAGTAGCTTTTCCACCGGAGGGAACCGGTAATGCCCCGGCGCCACACTACCGTTCTCCTCGCCGCTGCGATCGCGGTGTTAGCCCTGTTAACATCGTGTAAGACGGTAGACTATGCGCCTCGCCCCCGGGGTCCCCGGACCATGGCCCCCGACAGGGCCGTCGAGGTGGTGGCGGCAACCAACCCGGCCGGCGCCCCGGTTACCGAGATCCCCTTCCGCGCCGAAAACGCCACCCTCGTCTTTCAGTCGGCCTTGGACCGCGCCGCCCGCGCCGCCGACGAGACCGACCGGAACGGCGGCGTTCCGCCGACCGTCATCGTCCCGGACGCAGGCTCTCCCTGGATCCTCGAAACGGTCCGGGTGCCCGCCGGCATCAGGCTCGTCTTCGAGCCCGGGGCCGAAGTCCAGGCCCTCCGGGGCTCCTTCAAAGACGCCGGGCAAGTGCTCTTCGAGCTCCACGACGTTCAGAACGTGGAAATTCTCGGCTACGGCGCCACCATCCGCATGTGGCGGGAGGACTACCAGGGCCGGGACTACGACCGGGGCCAGTGGCGCCACATCTTTTCCCTTCGGGGTGTCACCAACGTCCGGATTGCCGGCCTTACCCTCCTCGAAAGCGGGGGCGACGGGGTCTACGTCGGCCGGGGCCGCCGGAACTACAGCCGGGACGTCCACCTCTTAGACCTCACCATCCGGGATCAGCACCGGCAAGGGATCAGCGTTATCTCGGCGGAGAACCTGTTGATAGAGCGCTGCGTCCTCTCTGCGA
>CAYPUT010000278.1:0-2841 GCA_964413945.1 uncultured Spirochaetaceae bacterium | reverse complement strand
GACCATCTCCCGGATATCCGTGGGAGATGCTCCCTGGTCCAAAGCGTATTTCGCGCGGAGTGCATTCGTCTCGTTGGGCTCGAGAAAGCGCTGCTTGAAAGAGCGAGCCACAATGTCTCTGGTTCTCGTCTCGGATACCTTCCCGAGAGCGCCGTTTTGTACCACCCGCTCCATTAACTCTTGCACGGAGAGTCCCGGATCCCAGAGCTTGAGGATTTCTATCATGGCCGGGATCTCGGCGGCCGTCTTCTGGAGGTCGCTGGTGTAGGCGCCAAGTGTCCAGTCGTTCATTTCGCCCCGGAAAAGTAGGGAAGGACTACCAGGTTCCTCTCGAAGCCGCTCAGGTAGTGTGCCGCAAGGTCCGTAATCGCTTGGTTTTTTTCCTCGTCGCCAAACCTTCCGATCTGAACGGGCCCCTCCGGCGCCTCGACTGTCTGCGTTGCGAGACGTCTCAAATGGTCCAGCGCCCCATTCGGCGTTTCGACTAGGGCGTGAAGCTCGCTTTGATCTGCCTCCAGGATTTCCCGGTGTATCGCCCGCTCAAGACCTCCCTCCAAGCGAAATAGATGTCGGGTACCCTTTCTGCCGATCCGCACATCGTGCACCCTGCGAGCGGCAACCGTAGCCCCGGCTACAGCGGCCGACACATGCGATTTGGTGAAGTTGTAACTGGCAAAGTCGATACCGGTTTCTGTGGTGAAGGAGGAGGCCCACCACCGAGGATCTTGCACCTCGCCCAGATGAGCTACCACGACGCGAAGGACAGAGAGCGGACTCAGTTCTGTCAAATACACCTCCCCAGGTGGCCTCTATTGTAGCCCCGGTAATTTGATGTTAGCAACACGGGGTTCTTCGCCGCCCCTATTCGACTACGATTCATTTGATCGGAGCGCTCCTTTCGACATGGCGACCATTGAACCCGTACCCAGGGAGAGTAGACCGGCGCGGCCGCCGTTGGGCCGGTCCCGGCCTTTGTCGGTTGGACCAGGGGATTCTCCCCGGCTTTTCGGTCAATCTGCCCGCTCCGGTATCCGCTGCTTCTCGGAGGCCTTTTCGGGCCACCGCCGGAAAAGGCTTGGGTGAAAGCCGCACTCTTTACCCGCGGTAGGGTGCACCCTGGCAAAGATCTCCTCCAGGTACACGCTATAGCCCAGCCGCCGGTGGCCCCTTCGTACGGTACGCAATTGCGCACCGTCTAGATCTTCCCCAGCCGGAGATTGTCAGAATACATGCCGTCAAGCCAGGGCCGGCAGCCACCGCTATCCACACCGATTACCTTGTCACCCCGAACGAACGGCGCCATCGCCGTCCTCCTTGGTATGGATCCCGGACGATGCCACGGATCCCTGCCTTTATGCATACCTCTACTTATCTTTGTTGTCTTGCTCTTTGGGTTCCGGGAACCGCTTGATACTCTCGCGCAGCGAAGCGACTAAACGGCTTCGAATTGGCTCTTCGAAAAATCCTTGCTCAACCAGTCGCCTAAGAGCCTCGGCGTTCCTTGAGTCGCTTGCCATTTGCATCGCTTCACTTTCGATTCCTTATCCCATGCGGTCCTGCACGCAGCATGAGTAGACCGATCTGACCTACTCCCAGAACACTTCTCGGGCCTCTTCGATCAACTCGAACACCCGGCCCTCTTCGTGCAGCTGAGTCCACCCTGAAAGCCCTTCAATCCAACGTTGGGGGAGGGCCCGGCGGCCGTGGAGGGCGCCAACGGCCGCGCCGACGATGGCAGCTACGGTGTCGTTGTCCTTTGTGTCGTTGACCGCCCGGACCATCGCTTCCTCCGGATCGGCTGCGTGACGCATGAGGATGTACAGCACGCTTGGAACGGTTTCGAGAAGGTAGGCGCCGGAGTACCAGAGGTTACCGGCCTCCAGGACCGAAGGGTTCTCTCTTTCCGCCCGCCGCAGCGCCATCTCGACGAAGTCGCCAAAAGAGCCTTCCCACCCCGCGAGGGTTCCACCCCGTGGACGGTAGCTGGTGTCCCCGGCAACATCCCGCGCCACGGCCACAAATCTCTCCCGCCACCAAGGGGCCGGCGGTGCCTCCTTCATGTCAAGGAGATCCCACAGCAGAGCGACGAAGGCCACGCTGGAGGCAATGGCAGCGGCGTCGTTGTGGGTGATCATGGTATTGATTGCCGCCTCCCGCCAGAGCTCGCGGTTCCCCGATCGCAAATACGGAACGATCATGGGAGCAATTCGCATAAGAGCTCCGTTTCCGGCAGAGTGCTGACCACTTTGGTGCCACGGCGTCCCGCTCTTGTAAGCCTTGAGAAACGCCCGGACCGTGGAGCCCAGGCCAAAGATGCGCCGCGTAGCAAAGGCGGCCGCGACGGCCTCCGGCTCGAAGCCGCGCTGCTCCAGAAGCGATTCCAGGGTCCAGAATGCAAGCTGCGTATCGTCGGTAGGGAACCCCCGGGCCTCCCGGGTGTGGCGGTTGGGCAGATAGTCCCGGACCTCGCCATAACGGGCGCGACGATCCCCAGGAAGCATTGATTCCGTGGGCGCACCGAGGGAGTCGCCGATTGCCAGTCCCAACAGCATGCCTTCTACCCGGGTGAAGTCGAAGTCACGGGGCTTAGGGCCGGAATCAGTTTGGAAGATCGCCGAGGGTTGGCAGCGTATGCTTCTGGTGGCAACTAATTCATCGAATGTCATCTTATAGTCTACTGGTCTTTTGCGGCCTCGGTCTTTTCCTCAAGCACCCGCTTCTCCAACTCCTCTAGACTCGGCAACTTCCGGTCCTTGAGCAACTCTCTGGCATCGAGCCCGAGCTTGTAGATAACGTAGGCCCACACCAGGCGCCCGGACATCGAAAGTCCTCCTTTGATAT
>CAYPUT010000277.1:0-2846 GCA_964413945.1 uncultured Spirochaetaceae bacterium | reverse complement strand
GTGACGCCGGTCATCCCCGACTGGGGGCCCGGATTGCGCCCCTTGGCGCTGACGATACCGGCGGTCAGCGTGCTTTCGAATCCCAGAGGATTACCCACGGCAAAGACCCAGTCCCCGACTTCGAGGCCCGAGGAATCACCCAAGCGTGCCACCGGCACCTCCTCGTCGGTTTCGAAAGAGAGGAGGGCAAGGTCCATCAGCTCGTCGCTTCCCACAAGCTCCGCCTGATAGCTTCGCTTGTCATGAAGCACAATCTCGATCTCGTCGGCGTTGCCGGCGACGTGGTTGTTCGTAAGAACGTATGCCTTGCCGTCGGCCTGAGCCACGATAACACCGGAACCGAGCCCCTGCTGCCGCTGCTCCCGTTCCCGGGGCGCGTTGTCTTGATTCGGATTCCCGAAGAAGAAGTCGAAGGGCGACCCCCCGGGTAACCGTTGGGTGACGACGTTAACGACGTTAACCTCGACCACGACCGGGAGGATCTCCCGGGCCAGGGTGCGGGTACGTTGCTGGAAGGCCCGGGCCACCAAAACCGAATCGCCGTCGGGGATGGCCGTCGAGAAGTCGGCCTGGGCGACCTGTTGGGCTTGGTACGCCGAGCCCTCGGACACCGGGGTTGTCGCCCGGGCTGCGGCCGTGGCGGTTCCATTTTCGTTGCCCCCGTGAAAGTATGCCCCGGCGTAGCCGGCTCCGATCGCCAGGATGGAAACGGCAAGCCCAATGGCCAGGCTCTTTATCAATTGTTTTCTGTTCATAGCGCGCTCCTTGTGAAGCATGTTTCTTGTACCAGAAGCTACGGGAGGCGCCTTACGACCGGCTGACCGCAGAATTACAGTTTTGTAAGGTTTGGCGTGCCCCTAGAGCTCACTCTCGTCTATGGGGAGCGCCGCGGCAGCCGGGTCGAAACCGTCGGAGGCCCGGGTTCCGCCGTCCCGGTCCACAATCGCGTAACGCTGCGCCAGGGCCGGTGCCCGGCGGTTGACGATATCGACATGGTTTACGGCCTCCCTCCCGCGGCCGGCGTCGAGGTAGCTTCGCGCCAGGAGGGCCCGGATCAGCATGGTCTCGGGATATCGCTCCGCCGCCGGCTCCAATACTTCGATCGCGCGATCCGGACGTTCGAGAGCCAAGAGATGCGTCGCATAGTGCACCCGGGGTAGAGGCGAGATAGCATCCGCCGTCAAGGCGGCCTCGAAGCTCTTCAAAGCTTCCTCGGCTCTCCCGAAGCGGCTGTGGAGGCTTCCCATTCGAATGAGGTCGGCGGCCCTCGCCGGTCCTCCGGCGCCCGCTTCGACGGCGGCGAGTGCCTCTTCGTAGATAATCCGGACCAGCTCGTCGGAGGTGATACGGACCCGCTGCCCGATCGTCGGTTCCGCCGGAAGCGCCAGGTTTATCTGAGTCGGGGGAACCGGAATCGTCGGATACTGCCTCCGGGCCGAGTCCGTGGTTACAAAGCCCACCGAGTCGACACCTCCGGCGGATCGTATCCGCCGGGATGCGGCCTCCAGCGTTGCGACAAAACCCTCTTCGACGACGGTCGTTTCTACCGGAAGCCAGAGACTATCATTGTGTTCGAACACTTCGATGCCCGCGCTTCCGTAGATCCAGGCATTTGCTCTCGGCTCCCCCGTATCGAGGGCGACCAGGACATGATCCGGAGTCGTGACGATGGCAGTTGGGATGCCCGCGGCTTCCAGAAGGGAGGCCAGAAGGGCGCTCGTGTCGTCGCAGTCTCCGGCTCGATTCAGGAGGGTTGTTCGCGGAAGGCGGACCGTATCGACTATGTCGGTGCGCCCGAGGATCGCCGAGATCGGGGTGATGGGGTCCTCGACGTAGGAGATGCCGTAGAGACCGAGGGTATCGATAATCCGGGCGGCTCGGAGGAAGCTGCGAGAAAAGCTTCTATTGTTGCGTGTGCCGCCGGCGCTGCCGGGGGCTTCCCCGGCCACCTCTCCTGCCCGGCCGGCGAAGAGGGCGAAGCGGCTGATGTTGGATTCATTGGGCGTGATAAAGGCTCCGAGACGCTCGGTCTCTATCCAGTTCAGGGCGGTTCGGCGGTGGAGGGTAAAGGCATGGCTACGCTCGGTGCTGTGCTGCGTGGATCCCGCCGTTGCTCGAACTGTAACCGACGCCTGTATCGGTAAGTCCTCCTCTACCTCGAAGACATCCGTGTTCAGGATTAGCCGCAAGGGAATATCCCGGGACTCTCCCGGGAGAATTGTCCCCGGGAGCTCGCTGACCGCCGGGAAGTCGCTATATCTGCGTAGCGTAAGCTCCGCCCGAACATCCGACAGAGGGGCCTCCCCGCGGTTGGTTACCCGAACGGTACCCACCGGTCGGCTGCGATAGGTCGAAAACATCGACGGAAAGACATTGTCCATTACCACAGACTCCAGGAGCAGCGGATTGAGGCTCCTCCCGCCGTCCTGTCCGCCTTCGGCGAAGTGCCGTCGGAGAGCTTCCATTTCGTCCCGAGCTTTCCGGCTGTCGGGTCTCACCGTTAGGATCTGCTCGTAGAGTTGCAGCGCCTGAAGGTAGTCGGCCTGGGCGCTGGCGGGTCCGATCCGGCTAAGCGTTTCCCGGGCTCTTCGATCGATTTGACCCGCTTGGCTCAAGAGGCGCGCGAACTCTGTCTCTTCGAGTCCCGAACGAGCCTCGTCGTTGAAGGGGTCGATGTCCAGAACGTAGCGCCAGGTCGCCTCGGCGAGAACCGCGGCCCCGAGCTCGGAGTAGAGCCGGGCCTTTGCCGCCAGAATCCGTGCGTCCTCTCCCTCTGCCCCGAGGTGGGCGTTGAGATTCGCAAGCCGTTCGTGGGCCTCGGCCGGCACCGCTTCCGCACCGGAGGC
>CAYPUT010000276.1:0-2852 GCA_964413945.1 uncultured Spirochaetaceae bacterium | reverse complement strand
CGGAGATCGACCGGATCAACCCGACCCTACCGGGGGACATCACCCTCGAGGTGGTATCCGACGACACGACCCTGGTTCGAAGCTCCCTCGAGCAGGTCACCGGCTCGCTTCTGACCGGGGCCTTCTTCGCGGTGCTGGTGCTCCTGTTTTTCTTGCGGAACATGCGAACCACCTTTATTATCGCGATCTCGATTCCCCTCTCCCTGGTTATCACCCTCCTGGCGATGTACTTCGGGGGCGTCACCCTCAACTTGTTGACGATGTCGGGTTTGATCCTCGGACTGGGCATGATCGTCGACTCCTCTATCGTTATTCTCGAGCATATCTACACCCACCGGCTCTCCGGGATGTCGCCCCGGGAGGCGGCCCAGGTCGGAACCAAGGAGATGATTACCGCGATTACCGCAAGCGCCCTGACGACCATCAGCGTCTTTCTCCCGATTCTGCTCTTTCGGAGACAGCTGGAGTTCTTCGGCGTCTTTTTCGGCAACATCGCCTTTACGGTGGTGGTCGCTATCCTCGCGTCCCTCGCGGTCGCCATCCTGTTGGTCCCGGTTCTCGCGAGCACCTACCTCCCCCTCCGGCTCCCGAGCCGGCGCTTCCGTCACATGCGGTTCCTGAAGCCCGTGGACGACGGACTCGGCCGCTTCTTCTCACGGTTGGAGGACGCCTATGCCCGGGCCTTGGATGTCGTCTTGCGCTACCGAGGGGCGACGATTGCCGCGGCCCTCGCGTTGCTGGTCGTCTCGCTGTCCCTCTTTCCCCGGGTCGGGCTGATCTTCTCTCCCCCTTCGGCGGAGGATCAGATCGACGTCTTCTTGACCCTTCCCCAGGGCACCCGCCTCGAAACAACCGAAGAGGTGATGTTGGAGATGGAGTCGATTATCCGGGAGGAAGTCGAGGAAATCGATAACCTGCTTCTGAACGTCGGAAGCGGCGGGCAGTTCTCCGCCGGGGGCACCAACCAGGGGCAGATAACGGTTACCTTCCCGACCATCGGGGATCGAGAATCGGATCCCCGGGATGTCGAGTCGATTCTCCGAAGCCGGAGCGACCGCTTTCCGGGGGTCGAAATTCGCTTTAGCCAGAACCAGGGACGGGGGCTCTCCGGGGGAAGCCCCATCGACGTCGTCATCGAATCGGACGACTACGACACCGCGGTGGACGTCGCCTATTCCGTCCAACGGCTCATCTTGGAGGAGTTCCCCGAGATTACCGAGCCCGAGGTGAGCGCCGAGTCCGCCCTTCCGGAGCTGCAGTTGGTTATCGACCGAGACCGCGCCTACGACTTCGGGCTTACCGTCACGGAGATCGCCGCAGAGGTACGGGCGAACATCGACGGCACCACCGCCGGGTTCTTCCGGAGCGCCGGGGACGAGCTACCGATTCGGGCGGCCTTGCGACCGGAGGACCGGGAGGATACTCCGGACTTAGATAGCATCTTCTTAAAAAGCTCCGGCGGAGAATTGGTGCCGGTCTCCAATTTTGCATCCTACGTCCGGGGTACTGGCCCCGTAAGCATCGAGCGGGAGAACGAGCAACGGACCGTCCACGTGACCGCCGGCCTCGCGCCGGGAACAGAAGCTGCGGCGGTCGAGCCGGCCCTCGAGGCCGCGCTTCGGGACTCGATTCCGGTTCCCGAGGGCACGTCGGTGCGCTTCTCCGGCGAGGTCTCGGCGATTCAAGAGACCGGTACCCAGTTTCTGTTGGTTCTCGCCGTCGCGGTGGGCCTGGTCTTTGCCGTAATGGCGAGCCAATTCGAGTCCTTCAAGGCGCCGTTTATCATTTTCTTTACGATCCCTATGATGGGCATCGGCGTCATGTGGCTCTACTTCCTTCTCGGGGAGCCCTTGAGCATGTTTTCCCTCGTCGGGTTGGTGATGCTTGCGGGAATCGTGGTGAACAACGGGATCGTCCTCGTCGATTACACCAACCTTCTCCGGGCCCGGGGTGTCGAGGTGCGCCGGGCCTGTATCGACGCCGGGAGAAGCCGCCTCCGGCCGGTGCTCATGACGACCTTTACCACGATCTTGGGGATGGTTCCCCTGGCCTTCTTCCCCGGCGAAGGGGCGTCGATAACCCAGCCCGTCGGAATGACCATCGTCGGGGGGCTTATCTCCTCGACGGCGGTAACGCTGTTTCTGATTCCGGTACTCTATTCGCTCATCGAGGGTCGGACCAAAATCCACCATATAGACCCGGTGGCTCCGGAAACCGAGAACGTATGACGGCTCGGGTGCTTCTGATCGAGGACGACCGGGATATCGCCGAGCTCGTGGCGATGTACCTCGAGCAGGACGGCATCGAGGCGGCCATAACCGGTACCGGGGAAGCCGGCCTTGCGGCCTTCCGCGCCGGGCCCTGGGACCTGGTGGTCCTCGACATCAACCTTCCCGGGATGGACGGCTTCGAGGTTCTCTCGGAGATCCGTAAGGCATCGGAGATTCCGGTCGTTATCCTCTCGGCTCGGCGAGACGACGTCGACGTGGTCTACGGCCTCGGCATCGGCGCCGACGACTTCGTAACCAAACCCTTCAGCCCGAAGGTCTTGGTGGCGCGGGTTCGGGCTCGGATTCGCCGGAGCAGAGGGCAAGAGCAGCGCTCGGACGGAGGGAGTCCCCCGGCGGAACTCTTCCGTTTCGGCCCCTACGTTCTCGACCCGGAGAACTTCTCCCTGAAGCGAAGGGGCGAACGGATCTCTCTGGCACCTAAGGAGCTCGAGCTTCTGACCTATCTCGCCCGGCGGGGTGGTCGGCCGAGCACCCCGGAGGAGATCTACACCGAAGTCTGGGGCAACGAATACGGCGAGGTTGCCACGGTGGCGGTCCACGTTCAGCGGCTGCGAAAAAAGA
>CAYPUT010000275.1:0-2854 GCA_964413945.1 uncultured Spirochaetaceae bacterium | reverse complement strand
AGAGGGTACCCGGGAGAAAGAGGTCCCCCAGAGACGGTTCCCGGCCCCGTCGACCACCGCGAGAACGCCTCCGGCCCCGAGGAGCACCAGGTAGCCATTCGTGGAGAGAAGCGGCTCGGCCCCAAGCGTCCCGGGGCCCCGGAAGGAATTGAGAAGCCGGCCGGATGGCGAAAGAACGGAGATCCGGCCGTCGTTTCGCGATACTACCAGGAGACCCCGGGGGCTAACCGTCGGCGGGGAGGTTATGTCGGGAATCTCCGCGTCCCAGAGACGGTCTCCCCGCCGGTTGTAAGCCGAGATTCCCCGGTTGTCCCGGGCCACGTAGATGGTGCCGTCGGGGCCCAATACGGCCGGCCCGATGGGACGCCGCCGCAGATCCGCACGCCAGAGGCGTAGACCCTCGTAGTCGAAGGCGTAGAGATAGCGGTCCTCGGAGACAACGTAGAGCTCATCGTCGACGGATGCCGGGGGCCCCGGAGAAAGCCCCCCGGTTACGTAGCGCAGGACATCGGTTTGCCCGAAGAGGGGCATGCCGGCCGCCGAGAAGAACAAGAGCGTAAGGAATGCATCCCTAAGATGCCGCTTGGTCATTGTCTGATCCTACCAAAAAGAGGCACACTGCGTTATACTCAAGCACAACGCGCCGGGGTCCCGGCGTGTGTTGTATATCGCAGACGCACCCGGTGAAAATCGGAATCATTGCACTCTCCGGAGGTTCGATCTATGAGCAGACCCAAGCTTGGAAGCCAGCCGACGATAAAGCGGCTCCCTTCCTATCTGCACGTCATAGAGAACGCCCAGAGAGAGGGCAAAGAGTTTATCTCCGGTACTACGATCGCGGAAGAGTTGGAGCTCGAGCCGATCCAAGTCAGAAAGGATCTGGCGGTTACCGGCATCGTCGGCAGGCCTCGGATCGGCTTCCCGGTCGACAAGCTGATCGAATCGATCTATTCGTTCTTGGAGTGGCACAAGGACCACCGGGCGGCGATCGTCGGTGCCGGTAACCTCGGAACGGCTCTTATGGGTTACCGGGAGTTCCGCCGGCGGGGGCTTAATATCGTCGCCGCCTTCGATATGGATAAGAGGAAGATCGGGAAGAGCATCCACGAGACACCGGTCTTCACTCTCCATCAGATGGCGGAGAAGATTCAGGAGCTCAAGGTAAAGATCGCCATTCTCACCGTTCCATCCTCCCATGCACAGGCCGTGGCGGATCTTCTGATCAAGGCGGGAATCGAGGCGATCTGGAACTTTACCAACGTAAAGCTCAAGGTTCCCGAGCGGGTCGTGGTACAGAAGGAGGATCTCTCCTCCGGCTACGCGGTCCTGTCGGTTAAGCTGCGCCTTCGAACGAACGCGGCCGCCGAATAGTCCCGGTCCCCGGAAGATGCCGGACCCGAGGACCTCGGGTTTCGGCCTTCTATTCCCCCAAGAGTAGCGTCGTCAACTCCCGTTGCAGCTCCTCGAGGGCTCCGTCTCCAAGGCGGCGTTCGCTCCGGGGCACCTCGGGTGCCACCCTTGCCCGGACGGTCGCGGGACGGTCGCTCAGAATCGCTATCAGGTCCCCCAACGCGGCCGCCTCTTGGATGTCGTGGGTCACCATAAGGACGGTCCGGCGGTCCCGGGCCCAGAGCCTCGAAAAGACCTCCATCATCCGCACCTTCCTCGGAAGGTCGAGCCCCCGGAACGGTTCGTCGAGGAGCACCAGGTCGCTCGGATAGAGATAGCACCGGGCCAGCGCAAGACGGTGCTGCATGCCGCCGGACAGCTGCCCCGGAAAGAAGCCCTCGAACCCCGTAAGCTCCAGGATCGATATGACCTCGTCGATCGCCGTCTCGTCGACCTCTCGCAGGACATAGCGAAGGTTTTCCCGGGCCGAGAGCCAGGGAAGGAGCCGCGGCTCCTGAAAGGCGAAGCTTACGGCCTTCCCCTCTATACCCGGCAGCGATCCCCGGTCCGGGGAGAGAAGCCCCGCGGCAATCCTAAGCAGCGTCGTCTTCCCGCATCCGGAGGGTCCGAGAACCACGGTAATACCCCCTTCCACGAGGGAGAGGGTCACGCCCTCGAGTACGGGGGTGGCACCGAAGGCCTTTTCGACTCGGTCGAAGCCGACTCCTCGATTATTCACCTTAGAGCTCCCGACACCTTAGAGCTCCCGAACCGCAGCCGGGGACCGACGCCCCGGAGCCTCCGTCCCGACGGCCTCAGCCATGGGCCTGCGGCGGAGGCCCCTCCGGAGCCCCCGGAAAAGAAGCTCCCCGAGGGCGCTCAGAACCAAAAGAACCACAGTCCAGGCGAGGACTTCGGCGGTCTTTAAGAGAATCCGCGCCTCCTGCATCGCGCTTCCTACTCCCGACCGGGGTTGCGCCAGAACCTCCGCCGCGGCGACCACCTTGAAAGTGAGCCCCAGAGCCGCGTGAAGCCCCGAGAGAAAGAAGGGAGCCACCGAGGGAATGTAGAGGCGCCGGATCCTCCGCCCCAGGGGTACCCGATACAGGCGGCTCATCTCTTCCAGAGCGGGGTCGACGGAGCTCACCCCCTCGACGACGGTAACGTAGACCAGGGGAAAGGTTATCAACACCGCGACAACCGCGGGAACGACGCCGCTTCGCAGGAGCACGAGGGTCAGAAGAATGATGGAGATAACCGGGGTCGACCGGACGATCAGGACCCAGGGCCGGAGCAGGAGCTCGAGAGAGGGAAAGACCCCGGCGGCGATACCGAGCACGCCCGCGCCGGCAGTGGCGAGGGCGAAAGCCACGAGGGAACGCCAGAGGGTAGCCCCCACATGCCGGAGAAACTCGTCCTCCCGAAAGAGGTCGGCGGTGGACCGGAAAACTTCTCCGGGTCCCGG
>CAYPUT010000274.1:0-2933 GCA_964413945.1 uncultured Spirochaetaceae bacterium | reverse complement strand
TCACCCGGTCCCAGTTGACGCCGAAGTCGCTGGTGCTCGTGGGGTCGCCGACGTACATTACATAGGGGATCCCCGGGCTCCGGAGGATGCGCCCCTCGAGGGTCGTTTCGTAGTAGGTGTCGTAGTGGCTCTCCCGGACCCGGGGCACCTGGTGCACCACTTTCGCGTCCCTCGCCAGGGCGCTTGCCAGGAGGCGCAGGGCGTAGGCGGCGTCGACCTCGGGAGTTATGCTCGCCGAAAGCCAGCTGCTCCTGCCCTGCCAGACAAGCTCATCGGCCTGCCGCACTTCCAGCGCCAGGTCGTACTGATACGATGATGTGTAGCTGCCGCTGGTCTGGTCCACCTGGGTGCTTACCCGGTCCACCCGGTAGCCCGAGAGATGGAGCTCGACCTGGTATGCGTCTTCCGGAGCGGAGCCACTTACGATCTCGAAGCCCCGGCGCGACAGGATGCTCTTGGCTCGGTCGGCAAGTTCCTGTTCCAGAGGCTCCGACGAGCCCGGCAGATACGAGGCTTCGAGGGTAACGCTGAGGAGGACGGGAGCATCCAGGGATACTGCTTCCGGGTCCCCGGCGTCCGAAAGCCAGGGCCGCCAACTCTGGGGCGGGACGGTGGCGCACCCCGCGACGAGGAGAACCATCGCTAAAAGAAGAAAAGGGAACAGACGGTGCCGGGCCAACAGGACGTTGGCGCTCTTCATGAATCCTCCCCGGATCGAAGGATTGGTTAGCCTTTCGTTAGAAACCTTACCACGACTTTGGTGGGCGGACAATCGCGGCCTCGGCGACAACTCGGTTCGATGTTGCTGTTCCATACCGATTAAAATGCAATCGGCGTGCCAGGGGCCGGGAAGGCCCCTCAGAGTAGAATCGAGCGGGCAAAGACGTTCTCGGGACGGAAGTTACATCACCCGTGTTACGGGCGGCCGTAACCGCAGTTCCGGTTTTCTGATTCGCGATAGACCGGAACGACCACCGACCGAGGGGCCCCTACCACCGCTCGGCGCCGCGGTTTACCGCGGTGTATTCCAGAACGTCTTTGAAGGTGCCGAAGAGCTCCGATTGGGCGCGGTTTGTGAACTCCCCGTGGCCGCCCTGACCAATGAGGGCGTTCGCGTGGTTCAGAAACAGGCGCGGGTGGGCCTCGTACAGGATTTCCCAACTATGAACGATTGCCCCGCGGTTCGCCTCGACGCGGTCCCGGGCGGGGATCCGAGCCCGCTTCGCGTTGTTTGCTTTCCGGTCGGCGGGGAGCAGGTTCCAGAGATCGTTGTTTCGCCAGAGGGCCCAGGGTATGGCGTGGTCGACGTCGAAGCGGCTTAAGGGTTGGCCGGTCCAGACACACACAAGGCGGTCGCGCTTTAGATGACTCTCGTAGGCCAGGCGGGCCAGTTGCGTGTCCCGCTCGCCCTCGTAGTCGGTCAAGAGAAGAGCCATTACGACTCCCGGGTTAACCTCCGGGTCCTGGTGCTTGAGGTCGCTCGTGAACTCCGCCCAGCGGATCAGAACCGAGTCTTCGATCCATCTCCCCAACAGCGCCGACTCGTTCCAGATCTCCGCCGGTAGGATAATCCGCCTCCGGTGATAGGCGAACAACCGCTTGCCGGTCCGGTCGTTTCCCGCATAGGTGATCGGCTGTTTGATGGCCTCGACCACCTTCGCCCGAGTGCTTAAGCGGAGCCGGTGGCTTTCCGGACTCAGCCTCCCCGCTTCCGAGTCGATCCGGAAGGCCGCGTAGCCCCCTTGGTTCTCGCAGTGCCGTACCAGGCTGGTGAGCTCGGGCCGGAAGGCCATATCGGCCTTGCTCCCCCGGGGGCCCTGGAGGACGGCTGCCCTTCGGCTGCTTTTCATCAGCGACCAGTAGTAGCGGATCCAGAGGTCGGCGACCGCGTCTATCGGAATCGATACCCTGCCGTCTCCGATCCACCGGGCGAGATTCGGCCGGTGAGTCGCAAGGTACGCGATTGCCCTTACCAGCGCAAACTTGTAGCTGTTTACCTTGCGGTCGTCCCAAAGGATGGACTCCACTACTTCTATCGGGCGGAGATCCTCAGACGGACCCGCCGTAAAGAGGAGCACTCTCCACGCGATACCCTCCCGCCCGAGGGAGTCTTGTTGACCGTAGGAGAGGATCTGACGCAGGCCGAGGCGCTCCAGAAAGAACTGGTACTGTTCCGGCGGCCGGACAATCATCAATCTGCCGTTGGCGTCCCGGGAGTTGCCGTCGACCGGGTACTCCACCGGAACGGAAATCAGCAGGAAGCCTCCGGGCAAGAGGAGCGAACGAAGACGGTACAGCGCATCCAGCAGCTGGGAATCCGGGAGGTGCTGGAGGACGGCGGCACAGAGGACCGCGGCGAATCGCTCTGTGATTCCCGAAAGCGCCGGGAGGGAGTCGACCAGGAGCTGGGTCTCGGAAAGGCCGTAACGCCGGCGCCCCGCGGCCACCATCTCCGGCGACGCGTCGGCACCTACCGCACCGTGTCCCGAGGCGGTCAGTGACGCGACGTCCCGACCGCTCCCGGCACCGACGTCCAGCACCCTATCGCCGGCATCGCGCAAGAGGGTCCGCAGGTGCGCGAGGTAGGTCGGCTCTGCGCCATGGTAGACCCCAGCGAGCCGCTCCGCGTTCGCCGCGTAGAATCTATGCGTTGCCTCAGGATCGCTACTACCGTTCACCACTTCTATAGTAACGGAGGAGCAGGTGCTGCGCAGCTACCTTGCAGACTTCAGCGGTCACAACCATTCAACAGATCGCGACGGAGTTCGTTATTTCGCCCGTCACCGTCCTTACCCAGCTCGCCCTGGTTGCCGCTTCCCGTGACGGCCGGCGCCTCGATATCAACGTTCATCCATCAACCGCCGACTTTAACAAGAGCTTCCTCGACGATGTGCTCGAGAACCTCCGCGAAGGTGGTGGTTCCCTCAGACATC
>CAYPUT010000273.1:0-2947 GCA_964413945.1 uncultured Spirochaetaceae bacterium | reverse complement strand
GGACGAGCTTACCCGAGAATTGTCCGACGCCGAAGACTCCATCGCGTCTGCGACGGGAGTGCGCCCTGTGGGTTTCCGAGGTCCCGGCTACAGCTGGTCCACCTCGCTGTTGAGAATCCTCGCCTCCCGCGGCTACATCTACGACGCATCGACGCTTCCAACCTTCATAGGACCCCTCGCAAGAATGTACTACTTCTGGACAAGTCATTTTTCGAAAGAGGACCGGGAGCAACGCAAGCAGCTCTTCGGGAGCGTCGCTGACGCCCTGCGTCCTATCCGACCCTACCATTGGTACAGCAATTCCGAGCCGATAGGGCTTCTGGAAATCCCCGTTACCACCATGCCGCTTCTTCGCGTACCGTTTCACTTGAGCTACCTGCTCTTCTTGTCTCGCCGGTCGGTCCTCCTGGCAATGTCTTACCTCAGGCTGGCACTTGGGCTCTCCCGAATCGCGGGATTGGGACCAAGCTTTCTACTCCACCCGCTGGATCTCTTGGGAAGAGACCGAGTCGCCGATCTCGGGTTCTTCCCTGGCATGGATCTCTTGACCCAGGAGAAGATCCGGTTGTTTCGAATGGTGATCGGGGCACTAAAAGACCAGTTTGTCCTCGGTACCATGGAGGACCATGCGCACGCAATCCTTTCGGGAGATCGGCACCCTACTAGGGAGATCATGGAAAGAGAGCATACAACCGTAGGGAAGCAGCGAGCTTACGACCGAGAAACCTCGGTTGCGATCGTAGGTGGCGGCATCATGGGGCTATCTATCGCCCGCGAGCTCTCATCATCCGGAGCCCGAAACATTACGGTCTTCGAGAAAGCGGATCAACTCGGTGGACTCAGCTCCAGCTACCGGTGGGGAGAAGCCGAGTGGGACCGTTTTTATCATGTGATACTATCGTCCGACAGCGGCGTTCTCGAGCTGATTTCCGAGTTGGGGCTCTCCGGCCGGCTTTTCTGGAAGGAGACGCAGACCGGATTCTACGGCCAGGGACGTCTCGTGTCCATGAACGGGATCAAAGATTTTCTAGCGTTTCCCTTCCTGGGTCTGTGGCAGAAGCTTCGACTTGCCGTCGGAATACTTGTTTCAAGCAGAATCGGCGATATAGACAAGTTGGACCGAATCTACGTGCGGCAATGGCTAACCCATGTCTTTGGTCGCAGGGTGTACGAACAGATCTGGGATCCGTTGCTGCGATCGAAGTTTGGTGCAGCCGGAGATAGAAGCTCAGCAGCTCTCATGGGCGCTACCATCCGCAGACTGTACGGCGCCCGGCAAGGTCGCGAAAAGACCGAAAAGATGGGGCACGTCCACGGTGGCTACAGAACGATTCTCGCAGAACTTGCCCGGCAACTCGGTAATAGAGGTGTAGACCTCCGGACAAGCTGTCCGGTCGTCGGGGTTGAAGGCTGCGAGGGAGGAGTAGAGCTTACGTTCGGAGACGATTTCCGCAAGCAGCGATTCGACCGAGCGGTGCTCACGGTATCGGGCAGAGAAATATCCGAGATCGTGCCGATGGAAGACCATTCCTACTGGCAGGCGGTCACGGGTGTCGAGTATCTTGGCGTAATCTGCGTCCTGGTCTTCCTCCGTCGAAAGCTCTCTCCATACTACGTAATCAATCTCTTGGATAAGACGCTTCCCTTCACCGGCATAATCGAAGCGACCAACGTAGTGGACCCAACCGAGATAGGCGACAATCACTTGGTCTATTTGCCAAAGTACGTGGCTCCCGAGGACCCAATGCAGAGCGAATCAGACGATCTCGTAACATCGAAGTTCATCGCCGGCCTACAGAGGGTATTTCCCGACCTGCGTGACGAAGAAATCGTCCACACAGTGGTGTTCCGCGCCCGAGACGTTCAACCCCTCCATGACATCGGCTATCTCTCGAGAATCGCTGGGTACTCCTCCCCGATTCCGGGACTCCTTGTTGCCAACAAGTCGATGATCCGTCATTCCACGCTGAACAACAACGCGGTAATCGCGATTGCCCGGGACGCCGCATCGCAGTTGCTCGACCCCGTGACTGCGAGAGAAACGGGTATCCCGGAGGCGCGATAGTGGAAACGGCACCACGTATCCATCCGACCGCTGAGGTTTCGCCGGAAGCGATTATCGGAGAAGGGGCTCAAGTTTGGAACCAGGCTCAAATCCGCGAGGGTGCCCGAATCGGCAAAGACGTAATTGTGAGCAAGAACGTATACGTGGACAAGAACGTACAGATCGGAGACCGATGTAAGATACAGAACAACGTATCGATCTATGACGGCGTAACGCTGGGTGAGGGCGTGTTTGTGGGCCCTCACGTGTGCTTCACGAATGACAAGATTCCGAGGGCCATAAACCCTAACGGAAGCGCCAAGAACGCCGGCGATTGGACGGTGTCGGAAACCCACGTCGGTACGGGAGCGTCCATTGGAGCTCATTCGGTCGTTCTGCCGGGAATCCGCATCGGTTCCTTTGCCATGATTGGAGCGGGGAGTGTCGTTACACGATCGGTTCCCGACCATGGGCTGGCTCTTGGAAACCCTGGTCGTTTGGTGGGTTTCGTCTGTGCCTGCGGCGAACGTCTCCAGAAGACCGAGAGCGTCTACGTATGTCCCCGATGCCGGTCAGAGTACGGCGATTTGGGTAAGGAGGCCGCGAAATGAGCACTTCGGTAGATTCAATCCCATTTATCAACCTTCAGGCCCAATACGCCCGCCAGAAGGACCGCATAGAGTCCGCCGTCGCCGGCGTAATAGAGTCTCAGCGTTTCATCCTGGGCTCCGAAGTCTCGGCTCTGGAGGAGGAGTTAGCCCGCTTTGTCGGTTCACGCCATTGCGTTGCCTGCTCCAGCGGAACCGATGCCCTTCTTCTGGCGCTATTGGCCATAGGCGTTGGTCCCGGCGATGAGGTGATCGTCCCGGCGTTTTCGTTCTTCGCAACGAGCGTAGTGGTGTC
>CAYPUT010000272.1:0-2956 GCA_964413945.1 uncultured Spirochaetaceae bacterium | reverse complement strand
AGATGACCGCCAGGCTTCGGGGTGCCCGCCGCGCCTCGACGGAAATACGGCTTCGTTCGGGGGAGTACTTCACCGCGTTGTCCAAGAGATTCCCCACCGCCTGCTTTATCCGTCCCGGATCCACCTCTCCGACAAGAGCATCCGGGGTCTCTAAGGTGATGCCGATCTCCCGCTCCGCAGCCACGTATTCGTAGACCTCCACCACCTCCCTTAGGAGCTCCGCCAGATCGCACCGCTCCTTCCGGAGGGAGAGCATTCCCGACTCCGCCTGGGAGACCTCGAGAAGCCGGGACAAAAAGGCCGATATCTCCTGGGACTCTTCGACGGCTCCGGCAAGGGCCTCCCGGAGCTCCTCGGTAGTAGCGTCTCCCCGGAGGGTGACCTCTGCCTTGGTTCGCAAGCGGGTAACCGGGGTGCGTAGGTCGTGGGCGACGCTGTCTATGGTCGTCCGCAAGTTCGCCACGAGCTCCGACACCATCAACATTAGCCGGTTTATCACCGTCGCCATCTCGTCCATCTCCCGGGAGTGCCCCCGGACCGGGAGAGATCGATCGTAGCTCCCCGTTTCGATCGCGCTCTGCGCCAAGGCGACCACATCACCCACGGGTCGTAAGAGACGCCGGGTAAAGATGCCCACCGCGATAACGACGACGATGAGAACCGGCAGCGATATCAATATGAAAGCGGTGACCGTCAGATCGATCATCCTCATCCGGGCCTGGGTGGAGCTTCCCACCTGAACGAAGAGCGCCGGATTCAACGGGACGGTAAGGACCTCGATCTCGAAGTTGACCGAGCTGTTGTCCAGAACGATTAGCTGCGTCGGGTCCGGTACCCGGTGCCGCTCGATTATTCCGAAGTCGAAGACCTCCCACTGTTCCGGGACCGAGGCGAAAAGGGTCCGGTTGTCGGTGGTCGCGACCCGGACCAGAAAGGGCCGCTCACCCTGGAGAAGATCGTTAATCGCGACGTCCTTGCGGAGGTCCAAAAGGCCCCCGAGGCGGTAGACGGCGACGAGATCCTGCGCCTTCGCTCGGAGGGCTTCGATGTCCTGATCCCTGAGGGATGCCACCAGGAACATCAGCGTCAGGCCGAGGATCAGTGAGGTCCCTAACACGAATACGGCGCCGAAGAAGAGCGAGAGCTGTCGCCGGAGCGGAGCCGCCTTAGGCATCTTCGGCGGGTTCCCGGATTACGTAGCCGACTCCCCGGACGGTGTGAATAAGCTTAGCCTCGAAGGGGTCGTCGATCTTTTTACGGAGACGGCTGATCAGCACATCGAGAACGTTGGTCTGGGGGGCGAAGTCGAAGTTCCAGACGTGCTCGAGTATGAAGGTCTTCGGGAGCACCGTTCCGGCGTTCTCCATCAGATACTGCAACACGGTAAACTCGCGCGGCTGGAGATCGATCCGAGTTTCTCCCCGGGATGCCTCCCGGCTTCTGAGATCCAACTCGAGGTCGCCGACGTGGAGGCGGTCCTCCGGAACCTCGTAGCCGGCACGACGGTGGAGCGCCTGGAGCCGGGCGACGAGCTCGGCGAAGGAGAAGGGCTTGGTCAGGTAGTCGTCACCCCCGGCCGAAAGCCCCCGGACTCGATCGTCCACGGATTGCCGGGCGCTCAAGATAAGGACCGGGGTCCGGTCTCCCCGGTCGCGCATCCGGGAGATCAAATCTAGCCCATCGGCCCCGGGGAGAATCAGGTCGACTACTGCAGCGTCGTATGAGGTAGTCGAAAGGGCGGCCAAGGCCTCCTCGGCGGACTCAAACGCATCACTCGCATGCCCCACCTGTGAGAGGCCCTTCTTGAGGTAGCTGCGAATGTCTGGGTCGTCTTCTACGATGAGGATGCGCACCTTGTCCAATACTAAGCCTCCGAACCGATCGATGGGAAGTATCTACAAGCGTGTTGATAGACCGAAAAGAGCCGGCGGACCCGTAGGAGCCCACCGGCAACACCTATGCTACGAGGCATGCTGCCTCCTGTTGCTATGCTTCGGGCCGCAAGAAGCCGAGGACCACGACTCGACCGTCTCGTCGGATTCGGAACCGAACTTCTTCTTCGTCGCCGCGGTTCAGCTCCCGGTAGAAGTCCGTGAGGCTCGCAACGTCCCGGCCGTTTATCGCCACCACCACATCGCCGACCTGAAGTCCGGCGCTCGCGGCGGGGCTTCCGGGGTAGACACCGGCAACCACGACACCTTCGGCTGAGGCTTTTAGGGACAGCCTTTCGCGCACCTGATCGGTAAGGGGCAGGGCCGAGAGCCCGGGCCAGACTTTTGCTGCGGCGGAGTCAATTTCCTCTTCGTTCGCTCGGCTCGCCGTGCGTACCCGGACAATCATCTCCCGGCCGTCTCGGACGATCTCGAAGGGTACCCGGTTGCCCGGCCGGAGGTTGGCAACCGCCTGGACCAACTCGGTCGGGTTGGCGATGGGCCTGCTATCCACCGCGGTTATCAGGTCTCCCGGTCGGATACCCGACTCCGCCGCCGGCGAGTCTGCGAAGATGCTCGAGACGAAGGCGCCTTCCCGGTCTCCGAGCTGCATCGCTTCCCGGAGCTCCGGAGTTACCCCGCCGGTCTGGACGCCGAGCCAGGCGTATTCCACCTTGCCCTGGGTCATAAAATCGCCGATCGCCCGCTTGGCGTTATTCACCGGAATCGCGAAGCCGAGTCCGATGCTGCCCCCGGACTGGGAGGCTATCCAGGTGTTGATGCCGACGACCTCGCCGTCGAGGTTGACCAAGGCGCCTCCGGAATTTCCCCGGTTGATCGCCGCATCGGTCTGGATGTAGTCGGTGACGCCGGTCATCCCCGACCGGGGACCCGGATTGCGCCCCTTGGCGCTGACGATACCGGCGGTCAGTGTGCTTTCGAATCCCAGAGGGTTGCCCACGGCGAAGACCCAGTCCCCGACTTCGAGGCTCGAGGAATCACCCAAGCGTGCCACGGGAACTTCT
>CAYPUT010000271.1:0-2958 GCA_964413945.1 uncultured Spirochaetaceae bacterium | reverse complement strand
GCCGCCCGAAGGCGGCCTTTTCTCGTTGCGGGCCTGGTACATACCGGGGGCCTAATCGCCGTTGCGGCGGGCCCAAACCCCGCCGCAATGCGCCAAAATCCTACCAGAACCGAAGGTAGTTCTTGATCTGGAGGACGACGGTGTTGGAAACAGGAGCGTTCTTTCCGAGAAGTGTGGTCTGGAACGCCAACTCGAGATCGATGGGCCAGGGCGCGTCCAGAAGGAACAGGCTCACGTTGGGACCGATGGAGAAGGTGTAGCTCTCTTTGTCATCTCCGACACCGTCTACTTCGGTCTCCGGTGACATCTCGTACGTGAACGGTAGACCAACACCAAGCCTAAGACCGTCGGATACCATTGTCTGATACTGAGGTTCGAGCTCAAACGTTAGATCGTAACCGTACTTGTACTTTGCTTCGTCACCGGTCGGGAAGGTCTCAAGTTCCTGCTCCGGGTAAAAGATCGTCTCGTTGTAGAGGTTAACGAAGAAGCTTTCGTTGATGATGAAGTCATAGTAAAGACGGGCTCCAAGTCCCCACACATCGTTTCCGATTCGCGAGGGACGATAGTCATCGCCCTTACCGGCGTTCTCGCCTTCCTCTTTGGCGTCGTAGGTAGACAAGGGAGCAATTGCACCAAGAGCGACTGCGAAACGATGCTGATCGTTGGGCACTGGCGCGTTTTCACCCACAACCTGCACCTTTGCGCCGATAAAAAGGTCATTGAGACCCTTGTATACCATTTTGTCGCTTGAGGGTTCGTCAAAGTTAGATGCGAACAGCCAACCGGGTGTCCATTGCAGGGCGGCCGTCACCCAATCTGTAACGCCGTATTCCAATGCGAAGCTCAAATTGTAAAGCTGACCAGAGTCACCGATGATGAATCCGTCCTGCTTTTCACCATCGTCATCAAAGGTCTGCGATCCGAAAGTCGCCGAAGGGATTACCCGGAACCGAATAACGTTCTCCGGGATCATCAACGCGTCGTCGGCGAACAATGGGGTGATGAAACCGAGAAGCAACAATACTACCACGAGCTTTTTCATCAAGGTCCTCCTGAATGTCGGTTAGTAGCCGAATATGAAGTGCATTATCAACGATAATAATGGAGATTGTCAAGGCTTTGTTGAGGAGGCAGTGTCGGGGGAAGAAGGTCGATGCCGGCGGACCTTGTTCTGAGGGGCGCTTCGTGGTAGCTTTCGGATAATGCTTTACCGACGTTTTCTTACGATTCTTGTGCTCGTGGTGATGGCCTTCGGCTTGCCCGGCATGGTTGCCGCGCAGGAAGTTCCGCTCTGGGTTCTCGGGCAGCACAGCAGGGAGCTCGAGACCGCGCAGGCGGAGATTGCCGATATCGCGCGGCGGGACATGCTCCCCGTTGGCCTCCACGTCGCCGAGAGGCAAATTTTGGTGCTGTACTCCCTGAACCTGGGAAGTGCCCCTCGGGAGGTGCTTCTCTACCATTTCGACGACCCGGAAACCATGGAGGGCGAGATGAACGTCCTGGTGGAGCGGGGCTTCGCCCCGATGGATATCGCCGAGACCGACGACGGCCTCTACGCCGTGCTGATCAACAACGGCTTCGAGATCGGCGCCTGGACCATCGTAAGCGCGCCTTTTAACACCTCGACCATAGAACAGGTGCAGGGCGCCCTGGAGGAACAGGGCTACTCCCCGTGGGGCCTGGCGGTTCACAACAACCAGGCCAAGATTCTGGCTCTTGCGGAAGGAAACGATGTTCCTACCCGGGACGTGCTACTCCAGACGCATCGGTTCCACGTCGATTCCTACTTTCCGGCGATTAATCACTCGATTCAGCAAAACGGGCTTTACCCTTGGGGTCTTGCGATAGAAGAGAACCAGATGATGGTTCAATACGCCCGGAACGATTAACACATACCGATCAAGGAGACCATTGTGATTCAAGTATTTACGGCTCGCCTTCCCCGCATTGTTTCCGGTGCCTTACTCCTGGCCGGACTGTCCATGCTTGCCGGCTGCCAAAGCACGCCGAGCAATTCCCCGGTTCGCAGGGTTACCGAGCGCCCCGGAGAGTTCCGGGAGGAAGTCGCTCCGGCGATGGTCGACGAGCACGGCGTTTCGGGAATCGTCGAGTTCGTGCCCCCCGAAAAGCTGATCGAAGAATACGGCAAAGGCTACGAGAACCCCTTCGTAGCGCCGATCGCCATCTTGAGCCCCCTCGAGTTCATGGTCTTCCGCGTTACCATTACCGATATGGAGCCCGATATCGTCTTGAGTCCCCACGATACGGAGTTTCGTTTCGGCGGTCGCACCGAGAAGGCATCGCCTCCGTCGGCCCTGGAGCGATTCTGGGAGGTCCACGAAAGCAACGTCGAGCTGCGGTCTTCCGAGCGCACCCGTCGACGGAACCTAATCTATAACGAGATGCACGGCTTCGACATCCTTAGTGGGGACGAGCCGGCAAGCGGCCTTGTCGTCTTTATGGGCCGATTCGTCGACTACGGACCGGTAGAGGTGAGAGTCCCGATCATCGACCCCCAAGAAAACCGGATTAGCGAATACGTGACGGCTGCTCTTGAGCTGAAGTAGACAACCCGATTCGAGTTCCCGCTTCCACCCATTCCCAAAATGATGATGGGTGCCGATTGTAGCATACAGTCAGGCTTGATCTTGCTGCACTGATTTGGACAGTTCGTGTCGTCACGGTAGCCCCGGGTCCAAAGAGACAACTCAAGAGTGAGAATCAAGAACGTGGGTCTACCGCCCCGCTTTGTCCCGGTGCGACTCCTCGTTCGCCGAGTGTCGCTTACGCCAACCCGGTTGTAGTTCCCCGTATTCTTTGTCCAGGTGGCAGGTGACCCTTGGTTACCCGCAGCGTCTGGGCACAAAAAGGCCCCCGCTTACGCGGGGGCCTCAAGATTCAAGAGTTTAAATCTTAGTACTTGAGCGTGCTCCGGATAAAGATAGCACCGGCGCT
>CAYPUT010000270.1:0-2959 GCA_964413945.1 uncultured Spirochaetaceae bacterium | reverse complement strand
ATGGCTAAAGAAAAACGCGACAAGCGAAAGAATGTACTTCTGGTATGCTTCGACCATTGGCCCGGCCGGCTTCTCGGGTGCAACGGCCGGGACGACATACTCACCCCGACCCTCGACAACCTCGCCAAATGCGGCGTCCGCTTTACCAACGCCTACAGCAACACGCCGGTGTGCATTCCGTCACGGCGCGAGCTCATGACCGGAACTAGTGCCCGAACCCACGGCGACCGGAAGCACAGCCATTTTATGGAGATGCCCCCGGTTCCCACCATTGCCCAGACCTTCCGGGACAACGGTTACCAGGCCTACTGCGTGGGCAAGCTGCATGTGTATCCGCAGCGATCCCGGATCGGATTCGACGACGTAATCTTGAACGCCGAGGGACGAAGGGTTCGCTTTCCCCACGAGATGCGACAGGACGACTACGTCCGATACATCGCTCGGGAAGGATACGCCGGCTTCGAGCACGCGCATGCTATGTCGAACAACGACTATTCGCTACGGCCGTGGCACCTTCCCGACGAAATGCACCAGACTGCCTGGACGGCGAGGGAGATGTCCGAGCAAATTCTCCGCCGGGATCCGAACAAACCCGCTTTCTGGTACTGCTCCTTTGCGGCGCCCCATCCGCCCAACGTTCCGCCGCAATCCTTTATCGACATGTACGACGATGTCGAGTTCGAGGAGCCCTTTGTGGGTGACTGGGCCACGCCGGTGGAGGAGTTGCCCTACTGCCTCCAGTACTACGAGAGCGTCTGGAACGTAAAGACGGAGAAGCTTATCCGGGACGCCAAGAAGGGATTCCACGCCCTCTGTACCCAGATCGACTACTACCTAAAGTTGGTAATCGGTACCTTGCGGGACGAGGGGGAGCTTGACAACACTATCATCGCCGTAACCTCGGACCACGGCGACATGCTCGGGAACCACGGTCTCTGGGCCAAGAACCTCTTCTACGAAGACTCTACCAAGGTGCCGTTTATCATCGTTCCAACCTTGGATAGCGATGCTCTGGGCTACGATCGGACCGACGACCGGCTCGTCGAGTTGAAGGACATCATGCCGACCCTCCTGGACATGTGCGGGCTACCCATACCCGAGAGCGTCGAGGGGATGTCTCTGGTTGATCAAGACAAGACCCGGGACTACGTCTACGGGGAGCTCTGGGAAGACGACCGCGCTACGCGGATGATCCGCACTCCGGCCCACAAGCTGATCTACTACGCGGTCGGAAACAGAATCCAGCTCTTCGACATGGAGAAGGACCCGGACGAGCTAACGGATGTGTCCGAGGATCCGGAATACCGGGAGGTCCGAGAAGACCTTACCCGGAAGCTCATCTCCGAGCTCTACGGGGACGATACCAAGTGGGTCCGGGATGGTGCGCTTGTGGGCTTGCCCGACAAGCCCTTCAAGTTCCGTCCCGTTCAGGAGAACTGCGGCGTGCTAAAACACCGGGAGTTCTTTAACCAACGAGGAATCCGGTAGTTCGCCGGCGTCCCGCAGAGAAAGGAGCCAAAGTGAACCGACCCAACGTCCTGTGGTACTGCACAGACCAGCAGCGCTTCGACACCCTCGCCGCATCGGGTAACCCCCAGGTGCGTACGCCTAACATAGATCGGCTCGCCGCCAGGGGTACGCTCTTTCCCCATGCTTTTTGCCAGTCGCCGGTGTGCACTCCGAGCCGGGCCAGCTTTCTGACGGGGATGTACCCCAGCGCGGTGTCCGTCAACCAAAACGGGGTCCCGACCTTTCCCGAGTACTATTCCGACAGACTCATTTCCAAGCAGCTCGCCGACGATGGTTACTACTGCGGGCTCGTGGGGAAGCTGCACCTAGCCTCGGCGGCCGACGGCCAGGAGCCCCGGGTGAATGACGGGTACGAGTACTTCGAGTACAGTCACGACCACAAAGGGCCCGACGCCCGGGGGAACGACTACGCCAAATGGCTCCGCGCCATCGGCGAGGATCCCCGAAAGCTACTCGAGCAGCCGGTGGCTAGAAAAGACTATTCGGCGGGTGCGGACAATCCGTCCTTCGGTGGCTTGAGAGTCCCCACTAAAGAGCAGGACAATATCCCGGCGCCGGTGCACCAAACGCGGTGGTGCACGGAAAAGGCCCTTGAGTTTCTCGAGGAGGGTAGGCGTAGGGAGCAGCCCTGGTTCTTAAGCGTTAATCCCTTCGATCCGCATCCGCCCTTCGATCCGCCCTGGGAGTACTACCGCAGGTACGATCCGGACTCGATGCCGGGGCCCCACGCAACCGAAGAAAGCATCGCCCGGCAAGTCTCTCTCGCCGAATCGGGCATAGAGTTTCAATCTAAGGCGGTTAACCGGCCCCCGGACGAAGCCCGGAAGATTCAGGCGGCCTACTACGCCATGATCGAGCAGGTCGACCACGAGTTTGGGCGGATCCTCGACTGGCTGGAGGAGGCCGGAGAGGCGGATAACACCGTAATCATCTTTATGAGCGACCACGGGGAGACGCTCGGAGACCACGGTCTATTACTAAAGGGGTGCCGGCTCTACGAGGGGCTCGTGAGGGTGCCGCTGGTAGTCTCTTGCCCCGGCTGCCGCGCCGACGGCGCCGTGAACAAAGAACTCGTCGAGCTGATCGATCTGGTGCCGACAATTCTGGAAGCCGCAGGCATGGATGTTCCGTACTTCGTCCAGGGCAAATCCCTGATGCCGCAGCTTCGGGGCAATGCGTCCGGCCATCGCGACTTTGTTCGCGCCGAGGCTTTCCGGGTTATCGAGAACAAATTCCAGTCTCATGCGACGATGTACCGCGACCATCGCTGGAAGCTCGTCCGCTACCACGAGGCCGACAGAGAAGAGCTCTTCGACTTGGCAAAGGATCCCTGGGAGCTTGTCGACCTTGCCGATGATCCCGGGCACCAGGAGATCCGCTGCCGGCTCGGGAGAGCCAGCTTCGACGCGACGGTAGCCTCCCACGTCCC
>CAYPUT010000269.1:0-3052 GCA_964413945.1 uncultured Spirochaetaceae bacterium | reverse complement strand
TATCGCGTCGTTGGCGGCAACCCAGGCTACCGCGACCGTCGCGGGATGGTGGCCCCGGGACTTCGCGTGCTCGGCGAAACGCTCGGCCAGGTCGAAGTAAAAGTCTTCTCCATAGCGCTTCACATACATATCGCTTTCGACGATGCGCCCCTTTTCCGGCCGTGCTTTCCGGCCGTACTTCCCGGTCAAGAGCCCGCCACCCAAGGGACTGTAGGTCATGACGGCGAGGTTGCGTTCCCGGGCCAGGGGCAGCATCTCGACCTCGGCCTGGCGCTTTCCGAGGTTGTACATCGGCTGGATGGCGGTCAGCGGTTGCCAGCCGTGCAGCTGCTCGATACCCAAACCCGTTGCCACTTGCCAAGCGGCCCAGTTGCTCACGCCGGTGTAGAGAACCTTTCCCGAGCGGACCAGGTCCTCCAGGGCTCGCAAGCACTCTTCCACGGGCACGGTCTCGTCGAACTTGTGCAAGAAATAGAGGTCGATGCGGTCGGTTTTCAGGCGACGGAGGCTGTTTTCTACCGCCCGGAGGATGTGTCGACGCGAGAGACCTCGGTCGTTCCTATCCGGACCAACAGTGTTGTAGACTTTGGTGGTTATGACGAGCTCGCCCCGATCGCCGGCCATCAGCTCGCCCAGAATTTCCTCGCTGACCCCGGGCGTTTTCGGGCCAGGGTAGACATCGGCACAGTCGAAGAAGTTGATACCGGCATCGCGACAGCGCTTGTAGATAGCGGCCGAGGTTTCCCGGTCGGCATCGCCGCCGAAGGACATGGTTCCGTAACAGATTCGCGAGACTTCTACGCCGGTAGAACCCAATGCTGTGTATTTCAAAGCTTTCCCCCAAAGGTGCTGTCGTGAGATGGATCAATGAGTTCCGTCGAAAGGTACTGACCCCTGTTGCGGACCGAACCGTGAGATCTTCGGAAACGATGCATCCTTAGGGATGTATCGTAAGAGTTTCCGTCCTCAACGGGAACCCTCTTCTGCTGGGTGCCGTCCCCCGGGACGTCGATGTCGCGCCTGCCGAAATCCGGCAGTCAATAGAACTGGAATTCCCAACAAACCGCTATATATTATGAGTCGTACGATCGACAAAGTAAAAAGGAATGGTAAAAAGATGAAACGCTCAGCAGTTCGCTATTCAGTCATTATCTCCGTTATCGTTATTACCATCGGTTGTAGCAGTCCGACGGGTCCCAACGGCGGCAGCGCCGGCGATAGCGGAACCAATCCCCAGGCGGCCTTCACCGCTGAGGTAGAAGCGATCACCCCTCCGTCCGAGGTCTCCACCGCCGCTGAGGTCTACGCCTACGCGATAGCCGTGGCGACCCTCGCCGACATCTACGGCGTAAGCGACGACTACGTAGGCGAAGTCGTTACCGGACAGATACCCGACGAAGCAGTTAGGGAAAACGTTCTCGGCGTGATCTCTGGAAGCCTGACGCTTCAGGACTTGATGGTGCAGGATACCGGCGTCTACGAGGACCCGGAGGAGCAGATCGTGGTGGGGCTCCCCTTCGGCGAGGAAATCCCGCCGGACTCGCCTATTCAGATAAACGGGACGCCGACCATCGTCGACGACGGCGTGCGGACGGGTATGGAGTTCGACAACGCGGCGGACTATTTGATTATCCCCGCCGCACCGAGCAACGATCTAACCCACGACGGAACGATTGAAGCGTGGCTCAAGCCGACAACCAACGTTGCATGGGCGGGAATTATCCATAAAGGGACAAACCCCGACTGGTCCGACGAGGGCTACTCCTTTCAATACGACGGAGGCCGGCGCCTGATGCTAGCGATGACGAGTGCCGCGGGCCAACTGGTCCTCGTACGCACCAATCACGTCCTTGCCATCGGCGATTGGTCTCACGTGGTCGTCACCTGGAACAGCGATAGCGCCCACGTCTACGTCGACGGAACCGACGTGGTTACGCAGATAACCGCCGGATTCACCTCGACCGAGACCATCATCGCAGAAAACTACCCATTCAAGAGCTCGGATGGTGACGTGGTTGTAGGCACCCAGATTCCCGGCAATAGCTGGCGATTTAACGGGGTGATGTCCGACGTACGCATCTACGACCGCTATATGGAGCCTGCCGAGGTTCTCGAGCGGGCCGGTGGAAGCTGATAGACGGCAAATCAGCCCCGGCGCGGCCGGAGTGCCGTAACGGCCACTACGATGCCGATGGCAGAAAGCAGGATGATCAGCAAAAAGAGCGGTCGGTAAGAGCCGAAGCGGCTGTAGAGGACGCTCGAGGCGCGTGGTGGCGGCCGGAGCAATCGCGAGCCAGCCTCCGAGCATCAACCAGAGGATTCCGAAGCCTACGTAAAACGGCAACGCGACACCCGCCCGGGCCAAAAGAGACAGGGATGCTCCGGAGGCGATCAGCAGAAAAGAGAGAACCACCGTCGGCCTGGTGCCGAGACGGTCGTGAAGGCTTCCAAAGAGGGGGCGCCCCACCCCGTTCAGAATACCGAAGGCGACAAGGTCCCATCGCCTGTTCAACCGGTTGTTATCGATTTTGGTCATACATTCACTATTCCCGGTTATGGTAAGAATTCCAACACGTTGACGCAGGTCGAGTCACGGCATAGGCCGCCCAGCCTATACGAAGTCGACTGGATTTTCACTATCATTTGTGTAGGAGATATCGATGGTAACGATGATAGGGCCCGGAGTTCACGTCGAGCAGCTGACGAGGATTTACGCGAGGAGTTCCACGCCTCGGTACGCCAACCAGACCATGAGTGCCGTCTGGAGCCAGGACCCAGGGCCGGACAACCCCTTGGCCGCTCCAACCGCCGCGGCGGAAGCCCGCCGCCCGGAAGAGGCTTTCGTGGCCCCCATCAGCTCAGCCTCCGACGCCTTTGTTCCCACCCTCCGCGAGCACCGGGTCGATCTTTTCGCGTAACCACGCGTTGCGCACCGATTCGCCCCTGCGACTACCCCGCAACCGCCGGGACCTCGGTTACTGTTTTCCGCGTCCAAACAAACGCCAGAAGCCCCGCGCAGACGTTGGCTCCGAAGGCGCCCCAGAAGATGCCC
>CAYPUT010000268.1:0-3131 GCA_964413945.1 uncultured Spirochaetaceae bacterium | reverse complement strand
GATGCTCCTATCCTATCAGAAGGGTGCCTCTCGGATAATCGACCGGAGGACCGGGACGACGAATACCCCGGGGCAGAACGAAGGTAATCAGCCCTATACGGCCGGCGAACATGGTAAAAATGATGACCAACTTCCCCGGAACGCTCAAGGTCGGGGTTACGCCTGTTGAGAGCCCAACCGTTCCGAAGGCTGAGACGGCTTCGAACAACAGTTGGGAGAAGTCGGCGGGGTTTGCCCGCTCGAAGGCGCTCAAGAGAATGACGGCACCGGTCAGAAGCAAGAGCGCCTTGAGAACGAAGGCGTTTGCCCGGCGGACGGTGTCCCCGGGGATTTTCCGCCCGAGGAACCGGACGGCGCCTTCGGCGTCGGTACCGCCGATCGCCGACACCAGAACCACGACCATCGTCGTAAGCTTGACACCCCCGGCAATCGACCCCGGGGCTCCGCCTGTTACCATCAACGCCATCGTCAACACCAGGGAGGGAAGCGAAAGGTCTCCCTGGGGGACGGTGTTGAACCCGGCGGTCCGGGTCGTGACGCTCTGGAAGAGCGCCGCGCCGATTCGGTGGCCCCAAGAGAGCCCCTCGAATCCGTCAGTGGCGTCGAAGACAACGTAAGCCGCGGCCCCGAAGACGATGAGAAACGCCGTTCCCAGAAGCACGATCCTGCTATGGTAGGAGAGGTGCCGCCGATGCCTGCGAGCGACCCGGTTAAGATCGTGGATGGTGACGAATCCGATGCCGCCGAGAACGATCAAGACGGCGATAGTCGCGTAGACACCCGGCGCCCCGACGAAGCGTTCCAGGCTGTCGGGGTAGATGGAGAACCCGGCGTTACAGAAGGCGCTGACGGCGTGGAACAGCCCGGAATAGATCGGCCGGGGCGCACCTCGGGAGGCCAGAACGGCCGCCAACACCGCGGCCCCGACTAGCTCCGCCCCGAAGGTAAAGATAAGGACGTTCCGGATAATCCGCTTCGGCTCCGTCTCCACGTCGGAGACGTAGTAGTCCCGGATAAGCCGCCGCCGGCGGAAGCTCATCCGTCCGGCAAGCTGGGCCACGAAGAGGGACGAAAACAGAATAATGCCCAAGCCCCCGGCCTGGATAAGAAAGAGGATAACCAGCTGCCCAAAGAGGCTCCACTCCGGGGTGTTGATGGTGTAGAGCCCCGTAACGCAGGCGGCCGACGTTGCGGTAAAGAGGGCATCGACCAAGGAGACGCCCCCCTCGATGGCCCGACGGCCGTCGATCCAGAGGAGGAGCGTCCCCACCGCGATAATGAACGTGAAATAGACAATGAGGAGCTCGGATGCGGAGTCCCGGCGGCGACGCATTATTGCCCAAAGTGTAGCCGACGTCCGGCTTCGGGTCGAGGAGGCTGGCCTTCCGGAGTGCCTTTTACTACACTTGGCACCGGAGGCGGCGATGGAACAGGTATGGATAACGAAAAATGGTCCCGAAGAGGTCTTGCAGGTTAGACAGGCCGCGGACCCGGCGGTCGGTCCCGGGGAGGTCTTGATAGACGTACAGGCTGCGGGGGTCAACTTTGCCGACCACCTGGCGCGAATGGGAATGTACCCCGACGCCCCGAAGCTGCCCGCGGTAGTTGGCTACGAGGTGGCCGGTATCGTACGGGAGGTCGGGGCAACGCCCGGCGGCGAGGGCCAGGCGGCGGACCTCGCGCCGGGTGACCGGGTGTTTGCGTTTACTCAGTTCGGCGGCTATTCCTCGGTGGTCTCTCTCCCGGCGGCCCAGGTCTTCCCGTTGCCGAAGAACATCAGCTTCGAAGAGGGGGCGGCGATTCCGGTCAACTACGCTACCGCCTACCTCGCACTCTATTACCTAGGTGGCCTCCGGGAAGGCGACTCGGTGCTGATCCACTCCGCCGGGGGCGGGGTCGGCATCGCCGGCACCCAGCTTGCGAAGCTCCGGAGCGCCCGGGTCTTCGGCACGGCGTCTCCTTGGAAGCACGACTTTATCCGGAAGAATGGGGTCGATCATCCTATAGACTACCGGAGCGTCGATTTCGCCGAAGCGGTCAGGAGCCTGACCGACGGCCGGGGCGTCGACCTGGTTATCGATGCCGTCGGCGGGGAATCCTTCGAGAAGGGGTACAACCTCCTGGCGCCCTTGGGCCGCTTGGTCTGCTTCGGCGTCTCGTCGTTGACCGGCGGATCGAAGCGAAACCTTCTGAAGGCTCTGATCGGTCTTGCGAAGATGCCGAAGTTCCGACCCATCAAACTGATGAACGACAACCGGTCGGTCGCCGGACTGAACCTGGGCCATCTCTGGGGCGAGCTACCCCGTCTCCGGGCGGCGGTCATGGAAATGGCGCCCCATTTCGAGTCCGGAGCCCTAAAACCGGTTATCGCGGAAGTGGTGCCCTTCTCTCGGGCCCCGGAGGCACACAGAATTCTCGCAGGCCGGAAGAATATCGGGAAGGTGATCTTAAGGCCGGGGGAGTAGAGACGCCGGGAGACGGCTAATGGCCCGGCTGCGGCCGGTCTATCGCCCCGTCTAACCACCCCACCACATCTTCGAGAACGGCCTCGCCTCCGACCTCGTTGAATACCTCGTGATAGAAGCCGGGGTACTCTTTGAAAGTCTTGTCGGTCGAGCCGGTGGCGGCGAAGAACTCGCGGGTGGCCGCCGGGTCTACGTCGTGGTCGTCGGTTCCCTGAAGAAGGAGAAGCGGCAGACGGACGCTCGGGGCGCCGGCCCGGGTGAGGGCTTGGAGGCCCAGGGTCTCGATGTAGGCCCGGGCACTAATCTTGCCGTGGACCAGCGGGTCTTGCCGATAAGATTGTACGACCGCCGGGTCGTGGGAGAGGTGTTCGGCGTCGAGGCCCGTCGAAAAGAGCGCTCCGGGGACGATCTTGGAGAGAACCCGGGCGGCTGCTACCTTCCACTTCGGGGGCTCGAACCCGACGGCGAGCGCCGGCGCCGAGATTACCAGCCCCCGGCACTCCGGGGGTACGACCCCTTCGACGGCGGCGCCGAGGGCGATGAGACCCCCGAGGGAGTGGCCGCCGCAAAAGAGCGCCGCTTCCGGAAAGCGCTCCCGGGCGGCGCGGATCGCCGTGCCGTAGTCCGAAAGGTACTCCCGGTAGCTGTTCACGTGGCCCCGGCGCC
>CAYPUT010000267.1:0-3155 GCA_964413945.1 uncultured Spirochaetaceae bacterium | reverse complement strand
GTTGATGCGCGCAAATTCTTTCGCTTTTTCATCCTGCACGCCATCCACTTCGATGTCGGGCTAAAGCTCCGCCGGTTCAGTCCATGCACCCCCCCGTTCATGCGACCTTAGCACCGCATCGACGAAGGCCATCCCCGCCAAGCCCTCTTCGAGGCCCGGCAGGGTATCGGGCCGTGAGGCGGGACCGGAACCGCCGCGGGCCGCTTCGATGGCGTCCGCGGCCTCGGTATAGAGGTTTGCGAAACCCTCCAGGTAGCCTTCGGGAAGTCCTGCGGGAACCCGGGACACCGCGATAGCAGGCTCGGTGGCTCCCCGGCCCATCCGAGTGATCAGCTGCTTAGGAGCGTCTAACCGGGCAAACCAGAGCTTGTTTGGCTCTTCCTGATGCCAATCGATGGCGCCCTTGTCGCCGTAGACACGGAGACGTAACCCGTTCTCGTCGCCGATGGCCACCTGACTCGCCCAGAGGATTCCCCTGGCACCGCCGACGAAGCGCAGTTGCACCTGGGCATGGTCGTCCACCCGCCTTCCGGGCACAAAGGTCATGAGCTCGCCGGAAACTTCTTTGACACTGAGGCCGGTGACGAACTGAGCAAGGTGGAAGGCGTGGGTTCCGATGTCACCCAGGCATCCGGCCGCTCCGGAACGGGCGGGATCCGTTCGCCACTCCGCCTGCTTCATTCCGGACTCCTCGAGAGGGGTGGCCAGCCAGTCGGTGCTGTATTCTGCCTCGACGAAACGCAGCGTCCCAAGCTCCCCGGAGCGGACCATTTCCCGGGCCTGCCGCACGAGGGGATAGCCACTGTAGTTGTGGGTCAGCACGAAAAGCGCCTTAGAGCGCCGCGCGACCTCAGCGAGTCCCCGGGCCTGCTCGAGCGTCGCGGTTAGCGGCTTGTCGCATATCACGTGGATCCCCCGCTCTAAGAAGGGAATCGCGTTGTTCGCGTGCAGATGATTTGGCGTGACAATGGCGACGGCTTCTACGCCGTCGTCACGAGCTGCTTCACCGTCGGCCATTTGGAGATAGTCGTTGTAGGTTCGCTCGGGATCCAGGCCCAGGAGGTCGCCGGAGCGGCGCGAGCGGTCCGCCGTTGAGGAGAGCGCCCCGGCAACCAGTCGATAGCGGTTGTCGATACGCGCGGCAATCCGATGAACCTCGCCGATAAAGGCGTCGATTCCGCCGCCTACCATGCCAAGCCGAATAGGTTGGACTGACTCATACTGGTCCGGGAGGTACGGCATTCTTTCAGCCCCGCTCCAACGGCTTGGAGTCAAAGGGCTCCCGGCTTATCAGCTGGCTCGTCATTCCCCCGTCGACCAAGACGTTCGCGCCGGTCATGTAGATAGCATCATCCCCGGCAAGGAATGCCGCGACCTTGGCGATCTCTTCGGGCTTCCCCGCGCGGGCCATGGGGATATTCGACCACCAATAGTCTATAACGGCCTGCTTGTCGGGCGCAGCGGCTTGGATATCCTGCCACATCTGCGTCGCGATGAGCCCTGGTGAGAGGGCGTTTACCCGTATTCCCCGGGGAGCGAGCTCAACCGCCATCGACTTGGTAAGACCTACGACGCCCCATTTGGCCGCATCGTAAGGGGCGGAACCCGGAAGACAGGCCATCGTGTGGCAGGTACCGATATTGACGATGACGCCCCTTCCCGCGGCAAGCATGTGTTGCACGGCGTACCAGCTGCAGAGGTAGGTACCCCGCAAGTCGGTGTTCACCACGCGGTCCCAGTCGGCAGGCGCCGTCTTTTCGAAGGCTTTGACGAAGTTGACACCGGCGTTGTTAACCAGACAGTCGATGCGGCCGAACTGTTCCGCGGTGCTTTCCATCAGGGCTTTGACGTCCTCCTCGATCGTCACATCGCAAACGGCAGGGACGGCGGCGCCTCCCGCTGCCACGATTCCATCGGCCACAGGCTTCGGGTCGCTATCCGCCCGGGAGGAGACTACGACCGTCGCGCCCCGGCGCCCGAACTCTTCACAAATGGCCCTTCCGATTCCCTGCCCCGATCCGGTCACAATGGTTATTTTCCCCTCCAACATATCTCGTTCCTCCTTAATGACTGCTATCCTGAAAACCGGTTGCCGAGGGGACCCGGTACATCGGTTCTGAATGCGAACAGGTGCCCCGCGTCTGGTTGCGCCTGCAGCTCGGTTTCCGAAAGCCCGATCCGAGCCGTCGATACGTAGAGTGTCTTGCGATCCGGGTCTCCGAAAGTCATGGACGTAGGTCTATCCACCGGCAGCTCGACCGTCGCCAGGAGGTTGCCGGTTGCAGGATCCCACCGAGTAACCCGGGAACCCTCCCAGTGGGCGACCCAGATCTTATCTTCCACGTCGATGGCCATACCGTCGGGAAAACCCGTACCCTTGGGAATCTCAACCGCCGGCCGCCGGTTCGACACCGTGCCGGTGTCGACATTGTAGTCGAAGGCGTCGACGCGATTGGTTGCGGTGTCGACGTAGTACATCCGTTTTTGGTCTTTGGTCCAGACGATTCCGTTGGAAATGGTGACCGGATGCAAGACAGTTGTGACCTCTCGGTTCGGTTCCAAGCAATAGAGGCTTCCGGCGTTCGGCTCTTCGTTCAAATCCATAGTGCCTGCCCAGAAGCGGCCTCCGGGATCGCAGGCCCCGTCGTTGAAGCGCGTGCCCGACCCGGGCTCCTGGGGATTGACGACAAATTCCGTTCCACCAGTTTTAGGGTCTACGAAATAAAAACCGTGGCGCATAGCCGCCACCAACCCACCGCCGGCCCTCAAAGCGATGGCGCCGATCATCTGGTCCACCTCAACCTCGGCTTCCTGCCCGCTATCAGGAGCGTAGCTCAGGACGCGTCCCGCGACGATGTCGAGCCAATAGACAACGCCGCGTTCCTCGTCCCAGATGGGCCCCTCCCCAAGGGTGGCCCACTTTTGCGATACCACCTCCGGCTTGTGCATACGCATGTTCCTCCTATGTCCCCGACTTACACCGCCGATTCCCACGTCTTCCGGATCGAATCCAAGGCCCGATCGGAGTCGCCTCTCGGCTCAAACTCAAACCCCACGAGCCCGTCATATCGTGCCTCTTGCAGATGGCATAGAACCTCCGGCCATCGAGAGCCCGACGCCGACCTTCCCGAGGCACTACGGGCTGACGGCGAAGA
>CAYPUT010000266.1:0-3164 GCA_964413945.1 uncultured Spirochaetaceae bacterium | reverse complement strand
TTTCTGGCTCGGCGGATCGACCGGGTGATTACACCGAGCCGGACCACCGCGAACTACCTCGAGGCGAAGATGCGGCTTCCCACGCCGCCCCTGGTTACCTACAACGCCGTCAGCGAGCTCTTTCCTCCGCCTCCGGAGGGGAAGCGTCGGGAGCTTCTCGCACAGAAGTACGGCGTAACCGGGCGTTACTTCTTCCACCTCAGCAAGTTCTCCGAGCGTAAGAATCCCTGGATCCTCCTCGAGGCCTTCGACCGGTTTCTCCGGGAGGCACGAACCCCTCGGCCCCACCGACTCCTGATCGGCGGGAAGGGGTGGGACAACAGGGCCGTCGACGAGTTCATCGCCGAGCGTAGCTTGGCAGAGAGCGTCATCCGGGCCGGCTTCCTGACCGAAGAGGACGTCGCCCTCCTCTACAGCGAAGCTGAGGCCTTTGTTTTTCCCAGCCTGATCGAGGGGTTCGGGATGCCGAATCTCGAGGCGATGGCTTACGGCTGTCCGGTTATTACCAGCGACGCCTTCGCGGTAAAAGAGATCGTCGGGGATGCGGCCCTGGTGATGCCCGATCCCCTGGACGCCCAAGACCTCCGGGACAAAATGGAACGGATCGCCGACGACCGAGAGCTGCGGAAGGAGCTTATCGCTCGAGGTTTTGACCGACGCAAGGAGTTCTCCTGGGAGAAGAGCGCCCGGCTGCTCTTAAACCTCTACGCGGAGCTCCTTGGAATCGAACGACGGTGGACGTAAACCGAGACGACTACACTCCTCACGCTTTTTATCGCATTCTGGAAGTCGGCGCAGTCCTCGCTACCGGGGCGGCGCGGTTTATCGTTGCCGAATGGCTGGACTTCGACCTCTTCTTTATCGTCTGTGCCATCGCCTTCTGGATCGGCTTCGTTCTGGTCAGAACCCGCTCCGAGCCGGGAGTGCTCCGCCGGTGGGGCTTTACCTGGCGGTGGAACGATCAACAGGCACGGATCTTTCTTCCGTATTTTGCCGCGGTTCTGGCTGCCTGCTTTCTCTTGTTTAGAATCCCGGCCCTCGGGGCACCCGGCACAGCCGCCGCCGGACCTGACGGACTAGTCGTCGCCAACCTTGTCACCACGCTTCTGCTCTATCCCTTCTGGGGTGTCGTCCAGCAGTTTATCGTCGTCGCGATGATCGCGGGTAACGTCGGCCTTATCGTTCGCCGGCACTCCCGAAGGGGGCCCATCGCCGTCCTCGCCACGGGCATTCTTTTTGCCCTGGCACACCTTCCGAGCCCGGGCCTCGTCGCCCTGGGGTTTCTTCTCGGCACCGTGGCCACATCGACCTACCTCCGGTGGCGGAATCTCTGGATCATCGGACTCTTTCACGGGTGGGTCGCCACCTTCTTCTACTACTTGGTCCTCCGGGAGGACCCCTGGGAAGCGATTGTTGCTTTGGCGCGGTCGCCGTGGTAGCTTCGACGGGTGACCGAGTCCTCGGACTGGCTTACTCTCGATAACGCCGCCAAGATCTACCCCTCTTCGGCCACCGAGGAGGCGCCCCAGGTCTTTCGCCTCCGCTGCGACTTCCGGCACCCCATCCGTTACGAGGCCCTCGAAGAAGCCCTCGCCGCCATGATGAAGCGGTGTCCCTACTTTCAGGTATCGCTGAAGCGGGGGCTCTTCTGGTACTACCTTCAACGGCACGACGCCGTCCCGCCGGTCCGGCTGCTCGACGATGAGCACATCACCCCGATACGGATGCGGGAGGACCAGCATCTCCTTTCGGTCAAGGTCCGAGGCAATCGCCTCGCCGTCGACTTCTCCCACGTCCTGACCGACGGGGCAGGGGGGCTACGCTTTTTCTTGAGCCTCCTAACCGAGTACCTTCGACGCCGGGGAGAGAGCGTCGAGAAGCCGGACGGTTTTCTCGATCCGGATTCCCCGCCGGCTCCGGAGGAGGCGGTCGACGCCCACAAGGAGAGTTTCGTTCGCAGCTCGCCGGCGCCCGCCGGTCTCGACACGGCCTTCCACCTCCCGGGCAAGCGCCTGCGTCCCGGATACTACCGGGTAATAACCGGAACCCTCGAGGTCGACGCGCTCCGCTCCAGGGCGAAGGGCGCCGGGGTAAGCATGACGGAGTACATCGTCGCCTCCTACATCTGGGCGCTCTTGAAGCTCCGGGAAGACTCCTCCGGCCGCCGGGCTTCCACAATCCGAATCGAGGTGCCGGTCAACATGCGTCCGATCCAGGGGACCGACACCATGCGCAACTTCTCGCTCTTCGTCTCTCCGTCGGTGGACGCCCGCCTCGGCGACTTCTCCTTCGAGGAGCTCCTGCCGCGCATACATCACACCATGCGATCCCAGCTGGACCCGAAAGAGCTTCTCCGGCAGATCGGCCGGAACGTCCGGGGAGAGCTAAACCCCCTCGTCAGGATAATGCCGCTCTTCACCAAGAACCTATTGCTATCGGTGTTGCACAAGCGCCTCGGGCCGAGTCTCTACTCCGGAGTTGTCTCGAATCTCGGTCGAATCGAGCTGCCGGCGTCCGTCGAGGAGCATCTCGACTCCTTTCGGTTTTTTCTCGGACCGAGCCCGGAGATGAAGACCAATTGTTCGGTTCTCTCGTTTCGAGGGAAGCTCCACCTCTCCGTCGGCAACGTCCTTCAATCCCGAGATTTCGAGAAGGCCTTCTTCTACCACCTTCGGGAGGAGGGGCTCACCCCGGTGATAACAGAGGAGTAGCCCATGAAGATCTGCCCCGTCTGCGGTATAGAAATCGCCTCGGACACCGACCACTGTCCCCTCTGCGGAGCCGACCTGAACTCCGGCGCCGCAGCCCCGGTGTCACGAGAGCCCGCCCCGGCCTCCCGGGGACCCGGCCGTGGTCCACGGCTCTGGATCTGGGAGGCGGAAACCCTCATCGCCTTCGCCGGCATCGTCGTGGTCCTCGCTGCGGATCTCGCGGTCGATTTCTCGGTATCCTGGTCGGTCTACCCGATGGCTGCGGTCGGGTGGGGGTGGCTTTCGATAACCGCCGGCTTCTTCCTACGGCGGTGGCCTCCGGCGCTTGCTTCGGTCGAGATGGTGCTTCTCCTCGGATTTCTCGCGGCCCTGGACGTCATTGTCCCTGGGCCTCCCTGGTTCGTCCCCCTGGCGCTCCCAATCGCCCTCTTCACCGGCATCGGGGTCGGTATC
>CAYPUT010000265.1:0-3181 GCA_964413945.1 uncultured Spirochaetaceae bacterium | reverse complement strand
CGAGGCGGCCTTCCTCGAGGGCACAAAGGTCCAGGGCATGGTCGGCCTCAAGGGCCATCGGAGCGTCGGCGGCTGCCGGGCGTCGCTGTACAACGCGCTCCCCGTCGAAGCCGCGGAACGCCTTGCTGAATTTATGCAAACTTTTCGACGGAAAAATTGACGATTAACGTTTTTGGTGATATCGTTATTATTACCAGGAGGTTAATACGGTACGAAGGGTCCGACGCAGTCGGACACAACATTCGGCGATTTTTATAGCAGGGAGGTAGCCAACAATGGAACCGCCTGTCAGGAAACGCCGGTTGAACCGGCCTATTACCAGATCTTTTTTTGTCAGGGCCTACAAGGCCCCAGTTTCGAGTGAACAAGAACGTTATCGCGTTTCGTAAGACTACGCGAACGTATCGATTCAAATAGCCGGTAGTTAGTACCGGCTATTTTTTGGCTCTTCTTGGCGTGTCAACGTGCCTATCGATTCGTGGGAGGCGGTTAGACTCCTTTGCTTCCGTCGGCCATTACGACCGGCTGGTGGGTAGCCTCGATAACGTCCCGCCAGAGGCTGCTTTCGGGGTCGATGTGATTCCGGGTCGACACCGCCAACTCCATCGGCAGGTGGACGAAGGTGTTGTTGATAAGGCTGATGAGTGTCTTGGTCTTTCCCGCCATCGCCGCGTGGACGGCGTTGTTCCCCAACCGGAAACAGTAGAGGGAGTCCGTCGGAGAGGCGACGGCGCTTCGAATGATGTAGCTCGGGTCGATGTACTTTAAATTGAAAGCCCCCCCCTTTCCGTTGAGATATCGCGATATCTCGTCCCGAAGATAGACTCCGATGTCGCCGAGCTTCTTGTTGCCGCTGGCGTCCTTACCGGCTCCTGCCTCGAGGAGCTCCTGCCCCGCCCCCTCGGCAACCACGATGGCGGCGTGGTTCCGCCGCTCGAGCCGGTCCTCGAGGTGCCGGAACAGGCCGTTGGGTCCCTCCAGCTCGAACTTGACCTCCGGCACGAGAACAAAATTGACTTCGTGGCTCGCGAGCGCCGTGTGGGCTGCGATAAAACCCGACTCCCGACCCATCAGCTTGACCAGGCCGATCCCATTGATCGCCGAGTGGGCTTCGGAATGAGCCGCAGAAACCGCCTCTACCGCCTTGGCCACCGCCGTTTCGAAGCCGAAGGACTTCTGAATAAAGCTCAGGTCGTTGTCGATGGTCTTCGGAATTCCGACGACGCCTATCTTGAGACCCCGCTTCTCGATCTCTTCGGCCATCGCCAAGGCACCCTTCTGGGTCCCGTCACCGCCGATGGTAAAGAGCATATTTACGTTCATCCGCTCGAGGGCGTCGACAAGGTCTCCGGTCCGCTCGCCGCCCCCCCGGGAGGAGCCGAGAACCGTACCCCCGATCTTGTGGATGTCGTCGACGCTGTCGACGGTTAGCTCGATCGCCGAGAAGTTGTTTTCCGGCAACAGACCCTGGTAGCCGAAGCGGATACCGGTAACCCGATGAACGTCGTACCGGTGGATCAGGCACCGGGTTATCGCCCGAATGACGTCGTTGAGCCCGGGACAGAGCCCGCCGCAGGTCACGATAGCGGCGTGGACGTGCCGGGGAGAGAAGAAGATCTTCTCCCGGGGACCGGCTTTCTGGAGCAGGTTCTTGGCTTCTAGAGCCTTTACCCCCTCTCGGGCCCGGACGTCGATGTCGTAGAGGACACAATCGTCGTCTTCTACGTAATTGGCGATGGCGTCCCCCTGGACGCGGCTGTATTCGATGGGGGACGGGATCTTTGGGGAACCGAGGGTAGGGACGGTAAAGTCGAAGCTCATAAGGCCACTGTAGTGAATTTCGGAGATACGCTCAACGTCGGATTGACCGGGACACCAAAGCGCTCTACCCTCAGCTCCATGCATGTGCTTGTGGTCGGGGGCGCCGGTTACATCGGCAGCCACGTAGTGCGCACGTTTCTCGATCGGGATCTGGACGTTACCGTCTTCGACAACCTCTCCAAGGGGAAGCGGGAGAACCTGTTTCCCCAAGCCCGCTTCTTCGAAGGGGATATTCTCGACGACGAAGCCCTCGATGCCTGTCTCCGGGACAAGACCGGCGCGCCGGTCGACGCGATTGTACACCTCGCGGCCCTCAAGGCGGCGGGGGAGTCGATGGAAGAACCGAGCCGGTACGCCTTAAACAATATAGCCGGCAGCGTAAAGCTCTTCGCTGCGATGGACCGCGCCGGAATCTCCCACTGCGTCTTCTCATCCTCCGCGGCGGTCTACGGAGAGCCGGATTTTCTTCCGGTAACCGAGGACCACCCGACGCGACCGGAAAACTTCTACGGCTTTACCAAGCTGGAGATCGAGAGGGTCCTCGAATGGTACCACAAGCTCGGTAGAATCCGCTTCGCTGCCCTTCGCTACTTTAACGCGGCGGGGTACGACCCGGAGGGCCGGGTCGGAAGCCTCGAGGAGAGCCCGGCGAATCTGGTGCCGGTGGTCATGGAAGTGGCTCTCGGGGCCCGACCCCGGCTCGACATTTTCGGGGACGACTTCTCGACCCGGGACGGGAGCGGCGTCCGCGACTACATACACGTCAGCGACCTCGCCCAGGCGCATCTTTTGGCCCTCGACTACATCCTTAAGGAAGGAAAGAGCCTTACGGTAAACCTGGGCAGCGAGCGGGGTACCAGCGTCTTCGAAGTGCTCGACGCCGCCCGCAGAATCTGCGGCCGGGAGATCCTCGGGCGGGTCGTGCCCCGGCGCGCCGGAGATCCGGCGGAATTGGTAGCCTCGTCGGCGACGGCGAAGCGGCTCCTCGGATGGGAACCGCGCTGCAGCGACATCGACACGATTCTAGATACCACGTGGCGTACCTACCGCCGCTTCTTCGTCCCCTGACTCTACCCGGAGCGTCCACGGTGCCCCGGTGCTACCTCGTAGACCGGACAGTGGTGTCCCGTGCTTTCGAATACGACAAGACTCGGGAGCCGTCTTGACTTGAGCCCAAAGACTCGGCACCCCCTGGGGAATGCGGTCTCCCAGGTCACGTAGAAGTGTCGGCAGGTCAGGCAGTTCGGAGCGCTCTTCCCGGCGGACGCCGCTTGGGACTCGGGCATCGTTCTCGCCATAGTAGAGCGTCCGTCTGCCCTCGTCAAACAGGGTCAATTATGCTACTCTTTAAGTACTGAAA
>CAYPUT010000264.1:0-3210 GCA_964413945.1 uncultured Spirochaetaceae bacterium | reverse complement strand
GTTCTCTTTCCCTACGTCTACGCCCTCTCGAAGTCCGCCTACTCGAGCACCCTCGTCCCGCTTCTCGAATCCGCCGAAAGCCTCGGCGTCCGGAAAGGACTCTTTCTTAAGTTCGCGTTGCCGATCGCCCGTCCCGCGATTGTCGCCGGAGGCGGTCTCGTTCTGATGGAGGTCTTAAACGAGTACGGAACGATGGTCTACCTCGGACATCCCACGCTAACGACGGGAATCTTCCGGGCCTGGTTCCTCCACGGCGACGTCCCGGCAGCCCGGAGCCTTGCCTTCGGCGTTCTCCTCTTGGTTCTGTTGCTTCAGAGTTCCGAGCGGCGGCTCCGAGGCTCCGGGCGCTTTGCACCTTTGGTAGCCGGATCCTTCTACCGGCGCCGGAGGCTATCTTCGGGCCCAAAGTGGCTCGCCGCAGGCTATCTCTGGAGCCTCGGGACCCTGGGATTTCTGATCCCCGTCGGTGGAGTCGCCACGGTGTTGCTCCGGGGCTTTCGTCGCGGACACCTCGACTTCGGCCTTGCCGCCGCGGCAACCACGGTTCTGGTTGCCCTCTTCAGCACGGCGATCGCCGTTCTCCTGGCTCTTTTCGTCGCCTACGCGCGACGACTCGTCAACCGCCAAACCTTGAGCTCCGCGGTCTCCCTCTCCACCGTTGGGTACGCGGTTCCCGGAGCCGTCATTGCCCTTGGGGTCCTTACCCTCGGCTCTTTCTTGGGCTCCCTTTCCGGGGGCGCACTCCTGATTACCAGCTCCTTCGCGGCGCTTTTAATCGCCTACCAGGTACGTTTCTTCGCCGTCGCCTACGGGCCGACGGATTCGGCCCTCCGGCAGGTTCACGCAGACATGGGAGAGTCGGCGAGAACCCTCGGCTCTTCACCCGCCGCGTCGCTTCTGCGGGTCGAGGCGCCGCTCATCCGGAGGAGCCTCTTGGCAGCGGCCCTCCTCTTTTTCGTTGACGTCGTCAAAGAGCTTCCCCTAACCCTTATCCTGCGGCCGTTCAACACCGCAACCCTGGCTATCCGGACCTTCGAGCTTGCCACGAGCGAGCGCCTCGTCGAGGCGAGCGTTCCGGCCCTTCTTCTGATTCTACTATCCACCGTCCCGAGTGTTTTCGCCTTCAAACTCTTGGGACGGAAGGAGAATCGAGTATGAGTCTCGTCGTTACCGAGCTGATAAAGAGCTACGCAAAGGGCCGCGTGCCGGTCCTCACGGGCCTGAGTCTGGAGGTTTCCTCCGGAGAGACCCTTGTCCTTGCCGGCCGGAGCGGCTGCGGAAAGACGACCGCCCTCCGGCTTATCGGTGGACTGGAGGTGCCCGACGGTGGCTCCATCGCGGTCGAGGGGCGCCAAGTTGTCTCCCCGGATAGCTGGGTTCCCCCGGAGGAGCGCTCCGTGGGTCTCGTCTTCCAACACCACGCCCTCTTTCCCCACCTTACGGTTCGAAAGAACATCGCCTTCGGACTGTCCACCCTGACCCGGAAAAAGCGGAGCGACCGGACCGAAGAGCTCCTCGATCTGGTCGGCGTGCGAAACGAGGCGGACCGCTACCCCGACGAGATTTCCGGCGGACAGCGTCAACGCGTTGCCCTGGCTCGTGCCCTGGCTCCCCGCCCCTCGGTCATCCTTCTGGATGAACCCTTTAACAACCTCGATCCGGCGACAAAGCGCAAGCTTATGGACGACATCAAGGAGGTCCTTTCCGAGACCGCGGCGATTATCGTGACCCACGACGCCGAAGAGGCGGTTCGGATGGGGGACCGAATCGTCTACCTTTCCGGCGGCAAGGTGCTCCAGGCCGGAACCTCCGAGGATCTTTACGCCCGCCCTTCCAACCTCGAGATCGCCGAGTACCTCGGTCCGGTCAACCGCATTCGAGGGGTCCGGGAGGGGCGGTCCGGGTGGCTACTCTTCCGCCCGGAGCATCTCTACCTCTGTCCCCTCGTCGGTGACAAACAGCCGGGACGCGCCTTCGGATACTGCGACGACTTCGGCGGAAGCTCCTGTTGTCTCCGGGGCACGGTTACCGAATCGCGAAGCTGCGGTGACCACCGCCGGGTCGTCGTGAGCCTTTCCGGCGATCGGGAGAACGACGGACGGCTTCTGACCGTTCACAGCCGCCCGGAAGAGCAGTACCGGGTGGGAGACCGGGTCATGGTAACCGCCCCAGCCTCCAAAATGGGGTGGGCCGAGGCGAACGACTAACCTCGATCATCACCCCAATAAAATCTTTTTCTCCAAAAACCGTATTAACGTTGATATTGTCTATCGAATGAGATATGTTGGAGCTATCTTCGCCGAGAAAGGATAGACGATGTTTTCCAACCTGCTCGCCTTGGCCTTCGCACTCGAGCTCGGGGTCGTTCCGACTTCGGAATGGATTATGCACGAGACAAACTACACCTATAACGATACCGCGATGTACGTGATGATGGACGCCGAAGTCGAGGTCGCCGAGTATCTCTTCGTCGGTGGGTCGATTCGGACCGAGATGATGAAGAATAGCTTCGACCAAACCTTCAACCCGATATCGGATCAGTACGTCTTCCGCGCCGGCGTGCGCCTCGGCATGCTGGAGCTCGGCTACCGGCATCTCTGTACCCACCCGGTCTTCGCCTACGTCTATCAACAGGAGGAGCGTCCCCAGGTCAACTACGAAGGCACCTACGACGAGTTCTACCTCCGGGTCTCCGGGCGCCTCGATCCATCATCATAGAATGAGGACCCGGGCGCCGGCCTTACGTTGGGTCGTAACTATCATTCGCAGTAGCGGGCCATTCGTCGAGAAGTCGATAGCCGACGCCGACCTCGGTGACGATCAAGGTTGGCCTCGAGGGATCACCTTCGAGCTTCCTTCGGAGTGTCGCCATAAACACCCGGAGGTTGTGGGATTCGACTTTCTGCTTTGGACCCCAGGCCTTCGCAATCAGGTGTTTGTGCGTCAACACCTTGCCTGCGTGAAACACCAGCTCGCGTAAGAGCCGAAACTCAATCGGCGTAAGCTGAACCGGGCGTCCGCTATGCCGAACCTTGCGACGTTCGGCGTCGAACTCCAGAGGCCCGATGGAAACCGCCCCTTTGGCATTGGAAAGCGACGTGATTGGAGAGCTCGAAGAATGCCTCAATGCAACGCGAATTCGAGCGAGAAGCTCTCCGGCGCCGAACGGCTTGGTTAGATAGTCGTCGGCCCCGTGATCAAGCGCGTCAA
>CAYPUT010000263.1:0-3268 GCA_964413945.1 uncultured Spirochaetaceae bacterium | reverse complement strand
CCGCCGCCGGGAACGGGGCCCCGGCCGGCAATCCGGCCCCGGGGCCCTCCATTCGAAGTCGCCGGACCGACGTCCTGATCGTCGGGGGTGGGGCCGCCGGGATGGCCGCGGCGAAGGTGGTGGCGGCCCAGGGCCTCGAGGCGATCATCGTCGACCGGGAGGAGCGTCCCGGGGGCGTCTTGCGGCAATGTATCCACAACGGCTTCGGGATCCATGAGTTCGGCGAGGAGCTGACGGGCCCCGAATACGCCGAGCGCTACGTCTCGGATCTTCACGGCAGCGGTGTCAGATTTCTCGGCGGCACGACGGCCCTCGGCGTTACCCGGGAGAACGGCGGCTTCGACCTTCGAGCGCTTTCGCAGGAGCGGGGTCTCGAGCGAATCCACGGCAGGGCAATGATCCTTGCCATGGGAAGCCGAGAGCGAAACCGGGGAAGCATCCGCGTTCCCGGGACGCGGCCGGCGGGCATTTTTACCGCCGGGGCTGCCCAGCGACTGGTTAACATCAGCGGCTACGTCCCCGGGCGCCGGGTCGTCATTATCGGATCCGGGGACATCGGATTGATTATGGCCCGGCGGATGAAGTTCGTCGGCGCCGAGGTGGAGGCCGTCATCGAGATCCAGCCGGTGCCGTCTGGGATCAACCGGAACATCGTCCAATGCCTCGATGACTTTGGGATTCCCCTCTACCTCGGCCATGTCGTTACGGAAATCCACGGCGCGGACCGGGTCTCGGGAGTGACCGTCTGCCCCCTCGAGAACGGCGTGCCCGACGGCGACGCCGGCTTCGACCTCGAGTGCGACACCTTGCTCCTCTCGGTCGGGCTGATCCCGGAGAACGAGCTTTCCCGGGAGATCGGCGTTACCCTCGATCATCAAACCCAGGGGCCGGTCGTCGACTCCCGGTTGATGACCAACATTCCCGGCGTCTTTGCCGCGGGAAACGTCCTCCACATCCACGACCTGGTCGACTTCGTCGCCGAAGAGTCCTCCCGGGCGGGGAAGGCCGCAGCCGCCTACCTAAAGGGGGAACCGGAACCCCGGGAGCTCCCGATCGTCGCCGGGAGCAACGTCCGCTACGTCGCTCCGGGAAAGATTCGACTCGACGGCGAGAACCGGCTCTATCTCCGGAGCCTTATCGCAAAGGTCGGAGCCGTGGTCCAGGTCCGCGTCGCCGGCAGAGTCTGGAAGCAGTTCAAGCAGCATCACGTTCAACCATCGGAGATGATTAGTATCGAGCTCCCGGGAGCGGAGGCGCAAGAGCTTATCCGGGAGACGAAGAACGGAGAGCGGGGAGAGCGGGTCGAAGTTGCGCTGGTGTAACGGCCCGATGAATCGACACAAAGGACAGCGGTGTGATTAGAGAGAACCAAAAACTGATACGTCTTCGGAGCGAAGACAAGGAGCTGACCTGTATCGTCTGCCCCATCGGGTGCCAGATGACCGTGGAGAAGCTATCCGACGGCGAGCTCAAGGTTACCGGCAACCGTTGTAAGCGAGGGGCCGCCTACGCAGCGGAGGAGTTCAACGACCCTCGGCGGGTCATTACGGCTACCGCGGCGGTTTCTAAAGGTGTCCTCGGGCGCCTCCCGGTTCGCAGCGTCGGTTCTGTTCCCGTAGATCGCGCCGCCCCCTTCCTTGCGGCTATCTACGAGCTACGCCTCGATGCCCCGATCGCCCTCGGAGAGACCGTCGCGACCGATGTCGCTTCCACGGGCATCGACCTGGTGGCGACAATGCCGATACCCCTCGCTACCGAAGGCCCCGTCGAAGGAGAACTGTGATGGCTGAGACCTTTGTCGTTGCCTTGGACCAAGGCACCACGAGCTCCCGGGCGATCGTTTTTGATCGAAATAGCGACATCCGGGGTGTCGCACAGAAGGAATTCCCCCAGCATTACCCGAAGCCCGGCTGGGTGGAGCAGGATCCGATGGATATCTGGGCATCCCAACGGGAGGTCCTCTTCGACGCCCTCAAGGCGGCGAATATCGGACCCGGAGACTTGGCGGCGATCGGCATAACGAATCAGCGAGAGACGGTCGTTCTCTGGGACCGGAAGACCGGGAAGCCGGTCTTTAACGCCATCGTTTGGCAGTGCCGCCGGAGCGCCGACTTCTGCGATCGTCTGAAGGCCGAAGGGCACGAAGAGATGGTCTTTTCGAAAACGGGTCTCGTCATCGACGCCTATTTTAGCGGTACCAAGGTCCGGTGGGCTCTGGATAACGTCCCGGAGGCCAGGAAGCTCGCCGACGAAAGGAGGCTCGCCTTCGGGACCGTCGACTCCTGGCTTCTCTGGAACCTTACCGACGGGGGGGCTCACATAACCGACGTGACCAACGCCGCCCGGACGATGCTCTTTAACATTCACACCGGCAGCTGGGACGGCGAGCTCCTCGAGCTCCTCGGCGTTCCGGCCTCGGTGCTACCGGAGGTGGTGCCGTCCTCCGGAAAGATGGGGGTAACCGCACCGTCACTCTTCTCGGAGGTCCGGGTACCGATAGCCGGCGTCGCAGGGGACCAGCACGCCGCCCTCTTCGGTCAGGCCTGCTACTCCCCGGGGATGATAAAGAACACCTACGGCACCGGCTGTTTCGTTCTGGTCAACACCGGCTCCGAGGCTATTCGAAGCAAGCACCGTCTTCTTACTACCCCCGCCTGGGCCCTCCCCGAGGGGACGAGCTACGCCCTCGAGGGAAGCATCTTTATTACCGGGGCCGCGATTCAATGGCTCCGCGATTCGGTGGCGATTATCCGACACGCCTCGGAGACCGAGGCCCTCGCCGAGTCGGTGCCTGACTGCAACGGAGTCTATATGGTTCCGGCCTTCGTCGGTCTCGGGGCGCCCCACTGGGACAGCTACGCCCGGGGAGGGATCCTCGGTCTTACCGCCGGAGCGAGCCGGGCCCACCTGGTTCGGGCCGCCCTCGAATCGATCGCGTATCAATCCAGGGATGTCATCCGGGCGGTCCGGAGCGAGGAGACGCTTCCGTTAAAGACCCTCCGGGCGGACGGCGGGGCCGCGGCGAATAACTTCTTGCTGCAGTTCCAGGCCGATATTCTCGGACTCCCGGTCGAGCGGCCCAAAGTCGCCGAAACGACGGCCCTCGGCGCCGCCTACCTCGCGGGATTGGCCGTTGGTTTCTGGGAGGACCAAGAGGAGATCGCCTCCAAGTGGCAGCTCGACCGCCGGTTCGAACCGAAGATGTCGGAGGATCAACGGGAAGGTCTCTACGCGGGTTGGCAGAAAGCGGTCGCCCGGGTAAGCGGGT
>CAYPUT010000262.1:0-3279 GCA_964413945.1 uncultured Spirochaetaceae bacterium | reverse complement strand
CCGATGGTTGTACCGTCCGGGAAGAAAGCCGGGATAAAACTTGCCTGGCGATGGAGCCACGCCCGGGGCGGATTGTTCAACAGCGGCGTTGCGGCATCGCCGAAGGGAACCGTCAGGATCGAGTTGGTGCCGCCTCGGACGAAATCCTCGTTCTTCCAGATCTCTCCCATGTACCCCATCGCTTCCCGCACTTCCGGGGAATCGAAGGGCAGCTCGCCGACGACCCAGGCGTCGTAGACCTCGGGGGGATGGATCCGGAGCATGATGTCTTCGAGCCAGTCGGTGGCGACCCATCCGGTTGCACCGGCGCTTTCGATACCGATACTCCAGGGGGTGTTGCCGTCGGCGACCATCTGCTCGCTAAGAGCCAGCATCTCATCCCAGGTTTCGGGGATTTCGTACCCCGCTTCGGAGAACTCCGGAACCGGATACCAGACCAACGACTTGACGCTTGCCCGGTACCAGACGCCGGCCATTATGCCGTCATGACTGGCAAGGTCGAGCCAGCTCTGGTCGTACTTCTCTTCGAGGTAGCCGTCTGCCATCCAGGGGTTAATGTCTTCGACGGCGCCCCGTTCGACCAGGTCCTGCATAAGGCCCGGCTGGGGGAAGGCCGCGACGTCGGGGGGATCTCCACCTTCGGCCCGGACGGTAATGAGCGACTCGAAGTCACCGCTTCCCTCGTAGACAATGTCGATTCCCGTAGCTTCTTCGAAGGGACCCATGGCCGCGTTAAAGCGGTTGGCGTCCTCGTCGACGAAGGCTCCGAAAATATTGACGGTGGTTCCGGAAAGGTCCTCCCCGTTGGTCCAGGGATTGTCGGTGTAATCCACGTCGGATTCGGCAGGTGCGGCCTCCTCCTCTCCGGGGCCGCAGCTAACGATTAATACGAGCGCCAGTGCGGCAATCAGCAATAAGCTAAATTTCTTGATCATATCTCCTCCTTCGAACTATTGGTTGCGGGTTGCAACCAACTAAAAACGTACCACGGCCCCATCGGGGTGTCAACAAAAACGTTTTGTGATCTTTTCGGCCGGCGGCCGACACCCGGTTCCGGAAACCCTTTGACAGGGAGTCGATTAGGGTGTAGCTTGGTTGTCGCAACCAACTAGGGAGACGCCCCGGGATGACGCCCCACAACGTCAGCGACATCAACACTACCCGCGTTCTCCGGTCGGTCTGGCTGAACCCCGGAATCAGCCGGGTCGAGATATCGAAACGCCTCAACCTCAACAAGTCGACCGTCTCGAAGATCGTGGCTCACCTCGAGGGCCTCGGCATCGTGGAGACCTCATCCGTGGGAGACGCCGGGCCGACCGGCGGGAGGCGTCCGATCTATCTCCAGATAAACTCCACCTGGGGGTGCGTGATGGGGGTGGAAATCCAGACCGAGGCGTTCACCGTCATCGGGACCGATCTCCACGGGGATATCTTCTTTAGCCATACCGAACCCTTGGATATTCGCACCTCCGGGCTTCTACCGGCCTTTGTCGAGATCGTTACCCGATTCCGGTCGAGTCTCGAGGCGAAGGGGATGAACCTGATCGGCATCGGAGTGGGACTTCCTGGCTTCGTGGACCCGGTACAGGGAGAGCTTAAAGCGTCGAGACCCCTGGAGATGTACGAGCCGGTCGCCTTCGCGAAGGAGGCGCAATCGCGGCTCGGCACCTCGATTCCGATTATGCTCGACAACGACGCGAACTGCGGCTGCTGGGGAGAGCTGGCGGTCCGGCACGCCGTCCGGCCCGCGGATTTTCTCTTTGTTCTCGGGGAGCTGCGGAAACACACCGTCGAGATGGACGACTACCGGATAATGGCCCTCGGGCTCGGGCTCGTCATCGACGGGAAGGTCCACCACGGAACCGGTCATTCCGCCGGAGAGTTTCGGAGTATTCTCTACCGACCAAATCAGGTGAATCAGTTTTCTCTGGCCGATGAGGAAGCCCGGCGCTTTCTGATGGATCCCGAGGTCGACGCAAAGGTGGTACGGGAGCTCGCCCAGCACGTGGCCTTTCTGGTACACACGCTAAACTTCGAGCGGGTTGTCATCGGAGGACCCATCGAGGCTCTCGCCGACGATCTTATTCCGGAAATCGAAAAAGAGATGAAGGATAAATGGGCCTACCCCGGGCCGGTAAACTGTACCATTTCGCTTTCCCGCCTCGGAGACCGGGCCGTCGCTTTCGGCGCCGCGGCGATGTTCCTCGAGCACCTCATCACCATTCCCAACGTTGCCGCGGAAAGGGACATGGCCCTCTGCGGTATCGAGCTTCTCTCCTTTATGCCCGCGCGGTAGAATGGGGGAGATGGCTACGGACTTTATTCCGGTCGAACGGCAGCAGAAGATTCTCGACGTGGTCGACGACCGGGGGGTTGTCCGGGTAACCGAGTTGAGCAACCTCTTCGGAGTCTCGGAGATAACCATCCGGCGGGACCTCATCGCCCTCGAGTCGGAGGGGCTGTTGACCCGCTCCCACGGCGGCGCGATATCCCCCCGCCACTTCCAACGGGAGCCCCACTACGCCCAGAAGGGGGAGCGCAACCTCCGGGAGAAACAGACGATCGGCCGAGCCGCCGCGGCAATGGTCGAGCCCGGGGAGACCATCCTTGTCAACTCCGGCTCCTCGACCCTCGAGTTTCTCCGGCGCCTTCCGAATGCGGAGCTGCGAGTTGTAACCAGCAATGCCGACGCCCCGAAGGTGCTCTACGAGAAGCCCATCGAGTGTATCGTGGTCGGGGGAGTCTACCGGGCGCGGTCCAACTCCTTCGTCGGAGGGCTTGCGGTTCTGACCCTCGAGCAGGTCTACGGCGCTAAGGCCTTTATCGGTGTGGACGGGCTGGCTTTGGACGCGGGGATTACTACGCCCCATCATCAAGAGGCCGAAATAGCCCGGTTGATGATCCGCCGCACCCGGGGAAAGGTCGTCGTCCTCGCCGACTCGTCCAAGATCGGCGGCATCTCGTCCTTTGTCACGGCACCCCTCTCGGATGTCGACGTCTTAGTGACCGACGCCGGGATTACCGACGAGTATCGCATTGCCTTGGAGGAGCAGGGTGTTCACGTCGTTATCGCCGACTGATCTATCAACACGCTTGTTGACACGCCCAAACGATCATAATAAATCATTGACAATCAAAATAGTTCGTCCCATACTGGTGTTGTGGACCGATTCGACATAGCAATTATCGGTGCCGGTGTCTCCGGCGCGTCGATCGCCCGGCGTCTTTCCGCCTTCGAGTTGTCCGTCGCCCTCCTCGATAAGGAGGCGGATGTCTCTT
>CAYPUT010000261.1:0-3299 GCA_964413945.1 uncultured Spirochaetaceae bacterium | reverse complement strand
AGGCGACCCACGGCGTGTTCTACTCCGAACCGGCCTTTGTAGACGCCGTGTGGGAGGTCTGGAACGCCCGGTCGCCGGAGTTCCGAGACGCCTGGCGCCTCTTTCTCTCGTCGATGACCTACGACCCGGCGGACGAGTACCTGATGGTGAACGAGTTTCAGGCCTACCTGCTGCAGCAGCCCCTCGAAGAGCTCGGTCCCTACCTGAACGGCCGGATCGTTCCGCGAATGAAATCACGCTACTCCGACGCCTTCCTGACCCGCTTCGCCCAAGAGTCCCTCGAGGCGGGGCGTCGGGTAAACGAGGCCCTCTTTAAGACCACCGGGCTTCTCGGGGGAGACGTTCTCTGTCTGGTGCCGGCCGAAGGGTAAGGCGCCCTTTCCAAGGCCCTTTCTCGATTACCCGGATCGAGCCGGACCGGAGAAGGGCAGCCATCGCTTCTTCGCGCTCCTCCGGTTGCCACCGCGACAGAAGACCGTAGACCTCCGTGAGGCGCCGGAGTCTCCCGGCGAGAATTGCCTCCAGCTCTTCCGCCGAAAGACGCCGCCGATTCTCGGCGATTACCCTTTCCAAGGCCCCGAGGAGAGTCGATCGGTCCCGGGCGGTGCCGTCACACCGGTCGCACCCGGTGCAGGCCTCCAGGTCGGCTCCGAGAAGGGACAAGAGGTACTCCCGGCGGCATTTCCTCGTTTCCGGGTAGGCCGCCATGCCCGGGCGGTGGTCTCCCGAGAGCCGGGCGCCCGAGAGCCGGTCTTCCGGAGAGGTAAGCAAGATTGCCGCCGCCTGCTCCCCGTCCCGGCCGGCCCGGCCCGCCTCCTGAAGATAACGCTCGACCGTTTCGGGAAGGTCCCGGTGGATTACCGCGCGGATGCCTTTCTTGTCCACCCCCATACCGTAGGCGCAGGTTGCAACCAGGACCCCGCCGGGAGCCTCGTTAAACCAGGCTTCCGTCGTCTCCCGCTCGGCGGCCGAGAGCCCGGCGTGGTAGAAACGCACCGAGGTGTCCCGCATGCTCACCCGGAGGTTCCGGCAGGTAAGCTCCGCATCGAGTCGGGTCCGGGTAAAAACGACCGCCGGCCGCAGCGAAGAGAGCCCTGAAGCACCGGCCGTCGGAACCGCAGATTTCGCCAGAAGCATCGCCAGGGCCCGGGACTTCGAGAGTACCGGAAGGACCGAGTAGTGGATGTTCGGACGGTCCGGATTTCCCCGGACAAGGTGGGTCGCCTCTCTTGCGAAGAGGGTGGCCCGAATGCCGGTGAGAACCTCCGGGGAGGCGGTGGCGGTGTAGGCGGAGACGAGGCGGGGTTCGAGGTGACGGATCGTCTCGGAGAGGGTCAGGTAGGCCGGACGAAACGTCTTCCCCCAATCGACGACGCAGTGCGCCTCGTCGACTACCAGATGGGTGACCGCGTGCTTCCGGAGGGCCTCGCGAACCCGGGGTTGAGAAAGCGTCTCCGGGTTCGTCAGGAGCATGTCGATCTGCTTCCGGTCGAGGGCCCGGAGGAGCTCCCTCCGGGCTTCGGGTGTCTGGTCCCCCGAGAGAGAACCGGCGCGAATCCCCGTTGAGGCGAGGCGTCGTTCCTGGTCCCGGATCAGGGCCTTCAGGGGGTAGACAACCACCGTAAGGCCCGGAAGAAGCGCCGCCGGGAGAAAGAAGCAGAGGCTCTTACCGGCACCGGTCGGCAGAAGGATAATCTGCCGAGGCGTTTCTTCCCCCGTCGTGCCCTCGTACGCCTCGAGGGTGGCCTGTATGACCAGCCGCTGATAGGGAAACAGATAGTCCACCCCTAAGTGGGTCCGTGCCGCGTCGAGGAGCGGATCGTCGAGGTGTGGATCGTCCATCGTCTAGAACGACGGGCCCATTTTCTCCGGCGCTTCAGAAAACCCCACCCTTATTCGGTTTTCATTGCCCCCCTCCACCCGTACAATAGGACCGCATCCCCTTTAGGTGAGCGATCCGGAGGTAGTATGAAGCGCGTTCTAGAACTGTTCGAGGAGCTCTCCCGGGTTCCCCGGCCCTCGAAGAAGGAAGAGAAGGTTCGGGAATGGGTTCTCGGCTATGCACAAAAGGCCGGTTACACCGCCCACGTCGACGGTGCCGGAAACCTGCTGCTCCGCGTCCCGGCGACTCCCGGCTGTGAGTCGGGTTCGACCATCGTCCTTCAGGGGCATCTGGATATGGTCTGCGAAAAACGCCCGACCTCTTCCCACGACTTCGAAAACGAACCGCTGGTTCTCGAATACGACGGAGAGTGGCTTATCGCCCGGGATACCACTCTGGGGGCCGACAACGGCATCGCGATCGCCTTGGCCCTCGCCTTCGCCGAGGACGCCGAAGCGAAACACCCCCCGCTGGAGCTCCTCTTTACCGTCGACGAAGAGACGGGCTTGACGGGGGCATCCAATCTCGACGGCTCCCTCCTTTCGGGGAAGGTGCTTCTAAACCTCGACTCCGAGGAGCTCGGGAGCTTTGTCGTCGGGTGTGCCGGCGGACGGAGCAGCACGATTACGCTGCAGAAGGCGACGGGACCTCCCGTCTCAGGAGAGGCGCCCTGGCGGATTGCAGTTACCGGCCTCGCCGGGGGCCATTCGGGTGTCGACATCAAGCTGCAGCGGGGAAACGCCAACGTTCTCCTCGGAAGGAGCCTAAGGCGCCTTCGGAAGACCGGGAGTCTCCGGGTCGCCCGGGTCTCCGGGGGGAACGCCCACAACGCGATTCCCCGGGAGGCCGAAGCGGTCGTGGTTATCGACGGCGCCGCCGAAAAGCAGTTAGGAGTCGAGATCGACCGGCTAAACGATGCCTTCCGGCGGGAGCTCGCCGCGACGGATCCGCGGGTGACCGTCCTGGCGACGAAGGAAGACGCCCTCCCGCCGGAGCTCTACACCCGGGAGGCGACCGGGGCCCTCTCGGACATGCTGGTGGCGATACCGAACGGGGTCTACCGCTATTCGGATACCATTCCGGGGTTGGTCGAGACCTCCGCCAACCTGGCGACCCTTTCTACGGAGGACGAAGGGATCAAGATCCTTGTCAGCCAGCGCAGCTCGTCGAAGGCTCACCTCGAGGCGCTCACGGAAAAACTCTCCGCGATCGCCGAGGCGAGCGGAGGCGCCGTCTCATCCGACGGCGAGTACGCCTCCTGGGAACCGAACTTCGATGCCGAGATTATCCGCCGAAGCGAGGACGCCTACCATCGGCTCTTCGGGACCGAACCGAAGGTAGAGGTAATCCACGCCGGGCTCGAGGCGGGGGTAATCGGAGACAAGTACCCGGGAATGGAAATGATCTCCTTCGGACC
>CAYPUT010000260.1:0-3304 GCA_964413945.1 uncultured Spirochaetaceae bacterium | reverse complement strand
ATAACACGTCTGACAAGAGCGTGTAGTCCGAAACGACGGTCGATTAGCCTCGAAGGGCAAGCGGACGTTTGAGTTGGACCCCTGAATTATCCCGCGGTTCTTGCGCTACCTTGCCGAGATTTCCCAGTCACTGGTGGCCGTATTTCCGCTTCTTCGCGCCCCGAAGCTTCACGGACCGGGGAAAACGCTCTATCATCTCATCGTGTGGCAGCGGCCCTTTCTTCTCACCCTGGGCGTTCTCGAGTTGATCGTGGTTATCCCCACCGCTGTCCTCAGTCTGCTCCTGGGATACCACGGTCTTGTCGCCGGCGAGATGGGCACGATGGTGGGTATTCTCGCCCTGGGAGTGCTGGTTCCCCTGGCGCCCTACGCGGTACTCCGAGTGGTGGCGATGGTCGGCCTGTGGCGGCGAAAGCGCTGGGCCGCAATTCTGACGACCGTTCTTTCCGGGATAGGCGCCGTCGGGGCAGTCGTCGTGGCTCACGACGCGGTGGGAGTTCTCGTCGTAATCCTTCTGTACGCCGGGGCGACTGCATGGGCGGCCTTAGGGTGCCTGAAGCACCCCGGTTTCGGGTTCGAACCCGATAGAGGCGCCCCCTAAGCGAGCTAGCTGCCGCTATACCCTTGGCAAGGCAACACAGACAACCGCGCCGGAAGGTGCATCCTCCCGATTAGCCGCGGTAACACCCCCTCCGACGGACTCGGCGATCGCTTGGACGATGCTCAGCCCCAGGCCGAGGTGGCCGTCCCGTTCGACCCGAGAGGAGTAGAAACGATCGAAGACACGCCGAGGCTCCTCGAAACCGGGACCTTCGTCGAGGACCCGGAGCTCGAGGGCGTCAGACCGACTCCCAGCGGCAACTTCGATGACAATCCGGGTATCCAACGGAGCGAAGCTCCTGGCATTCTCGAACAAGTTGCTGAGAATCTGATGGATCCGCTCCGCGGGCAGAGGCACTACCACCTCCCGGGGGCCCTCGAGCCGGAGCTTTAGAAGATGATTCGGGCTGCTGCTGCGAAGCTCTGAGACAGCGGCTTGAACTGCCTCGACAATCCGGCATCTCCCCGGCGGCCGGCTCCGAGCATCTATTTGGGAGAGCTCCCGCATCCCCGAGATGATGGCGAGGGCCCGTTGGATGTCTGCCTGCGCCTGCTTAATATGCCGACGCCTCCGGGCGTCGTCCTTGGCTTCGAGAGCCATTTCGCAGTTGGCGGAAATGCCGGCAAGTGGGTTCTTGAGCTCGTGGGAGGCGTCGACGGCAAAACGTTCGAGGCGCCGGGTGTATCCCTCGATCTGCTGCGTAAGCTCCGAAAGGGATCGCCCGAGAGCGCCAATCTCGTCGCGTCGAGTAGTCGGCGGCAACGGGGCAGTCAGACGACCGTACTCGTCGACAACGTTCCGGGCGCGCTCCTGGAGCAGCGTCAGGGGACGGGCAATGGTCAGTGCCAGGAAGACGCTCAAGACGCCGGCGGCGAGAAGACTCCAGAGAAACACCCGAAACACATCGATCCGCAACCGGTAGAGATCCTGCAGAATCCGAAAGGTCGACTGAGAAACCAGGACCGCCCCGACGATACCGTCTTCCCGCTCCACAGGCAGCGCGCTGTAGAGCGTGACGCTGATCTGTCCTCCGGCGGACACCCGCGTGGCGGCACCGTAGCGCCCGGCGAGGGCCGCCTGTACCTCGCTCCCTGAAGAATAGGCCGCTTGGCTGTAGAAATCCGCCGACGGAAGCGGCCCTTCCGGAGACCCGGCAGCTTCCCGGAGAACGCGGATCGGAAGAGACCCCAGGCGGTAGAGGAGCGTGTCTCTTGGCGCCGGTAGGGAGCGGGACAGGTCGGCGCTTGGTTCTTCGGCCGGGGTGCCGGGCGCCAGAACGCTGCTGTCGGCCAGGAGGGTGCCTTCGGCGTCCACAATCCGTATCCGTGCTTGATGCCGCCCCTGAAGGGCCCGTAAGAGGTCCCGGGAAGTCGTGGCGTCGAACGAGGGCGCCGTCGTTAGGGCGGCGGCCATCACCCTCCCCTGCTGGACGAGGTTGTTCTCCAGGGCATTTAGGAGCTGCTCTTCGTAGGTGCCGAGGAGGAGCAGAGACAGAACCGGAAGGAACACGATGAGAGCGTTGAACAGTAGGATGCGCGTGCCGATCCGAAAGACGAGGGGTCGCCGCTCAGGCATGGGCTGCGGGCTCCTGGTAGCGATACCCGGCACCGTACACCGACGAAACCGATTCAAGGGGAATCACGGTGTCCTGGAACTTCCTCCGAATCCGCCGAATGTGGCTATCGATGCTCCGCTCGGTCACGTAGACGTCGTCGGGGTAAGCGGCACGCAAAAGCTGTTCCCGGCTCAGGACCGCGCCGGCGTGGCGCACAAAGACCTCGAGAAGTTGAAACTCGGTGACGGTTAACGGAACGAGTCGATCGTGCCAGTACACCCGGATCGCTTCCGCATCCAGGCGCAGGGGCCCGCTGACAAGGGCCGCCCGGCGATCTCCGGCCGCGTTGGTCGCCCCGTTGCTCGCCGCCACACGGAGCCGGCGCTCCAGGGCCCGAACTCTCGCGACGAGCTCCCGAACGGAGAAGGGCTTACAGAGGTAGTCGTCGGCACCCAGTTCCAGGCCGAGAACCCGGTCGATCTCCTCATCCTTCGAGCTCAAGAAGATCACCGGTGTTTCGAGCGATCGGGCCCGCAACCTCCGGCAGAGCTCGAGGCCATCCATCCTGGGCATGATGATGTCCAGAATGGCCAGGTCCGGAAGGCGTTGCTGCCACGCTTCCCAGGCCCGGGCTCCGTCGGGGAAAGCAGTTGTCGTGTATCCGGCGTCTTCTAAGGCAAGGGTTACCGCCTCCCGGACACCGGCCTCGTCTTCTACCACGGACACGATCATCGTGGATAAACCTATCACGCCGGAAGCGTGCCTTACATCCCGGTCACATTGTTGTCACACTTGGCGTTCGTCTCGTCATACTTTGGGCACCCTATCGCCACCTTCGCGGTCGATGCTCTCAGCATGAAACAGAGCCACAAAACTGCACTCAAACTGGTCGTCCTCTTGGGACTGCTCTTGGTCACCCTTGTTCCTCTGATGATGATCCGTGCCATCGTCCGGGAGCGGGAGAATCGTCAGATGACGGCCCAGGAGGAAGTGATCGCCCTCCACGGCGGCCGCCAGGTGGTAGTCGGTCCCGTCCTGGTGGTTCCGGTTACCGTCACCGTCGTGAACGAGCGCGGCGTCGCCCGGGAAGAAACCCGGGAGGTCGCCATCCCGCCGGTGGAGCTCGACGTACAGCTAACCCTAGACCC
>CAYPUT010000259.1:0-3309 GCA_964413945.1 uncultured Spirochaetaceae bacterium | reverse complement strand
TCATACCCCTCTATACCGGCCTCGTTTCCCTGGTGATTCATCCATCACCAAGGTTTGGACCAGTAAACACCGATTAATTCTCTTCCAGACCAAGCGCGAGAACAACGGCGCGGGAAACCCGGCGCATCGTCTCGCGATCGAGTGTGCCGGTCTGCTTCTGCAACAGATTCTTTGGTATCGTGTGGAGGTTGTCGACGAGTACGTACGAGTCCCGTGGAAGATTACCGGCTGTTTGAATCGGGATTTCCGTCGGGTAGCCTTTCCCCTGGGTGGTAATTTCCGCGACGGTAACCTTGTTGAGGAACGCTATAACGTTGTTCCGGGTAAGGATGACAACAGGTCCTCTTCCGATCCGACCTCCAAGATCAACGATACGCACGTCGCCGCGGTTCACGATGGCTCCCAGCTTTCCGCGGCGATCCACGCTTCGGCCAGGTTGTCATCCGGCTGGTCCTGCTGAGCCGCGCGTATCCAGGCTGCCTCGAACTGCTGGATCTGCTGCCGGGCGATCCACTCCCGGATTGCCTCGCGCACAAGTGCGGTGCGGGTTTTCTGCAAATCACAGGCCAGCTCGTCCAAGGTTCGGACGCTCTCGTCGTCAAGAGTTATCTGCAGATTCTTCATGTTCTAATTATATAATTATAACAGTGTTTTTTCAGTGTCATTTTACAGATCGGTGCGCGTATCGCGCTGGTCGCCAAGATGTACCAATCCGGAACGCTCCTGCGACGATTGACACCGCCGCGGGGTTCGGCCGACACTCCTGAGCAGGAGGTAGAATGGCTCCTGTATGCCGGAACACCTTTCGACGTGTGGTCCTGATCGCGATTATCTTGAGCGCCGGCGTCGTCGGCGGGCACGCGGAAGAGGTGCCCGAGGTGGAGCCCCTCCGGTTCTTCTACGGGGCGAAGATTGGGACCGCGGTCCTGCTCGCGGGATCTGCGGCCACGGATCCGGAACTGACTACCGGCGGCCGCCTGGTTGCCGGGAGCGCGGCAGTCCTTTTGGGACTACCGGCGTCCATAGTGATGTACCAATCGTATCAACGCGACTCGCAGGCTCTTCGACGTTGGCGCACGGTGTCGTTCGGCGTCGACGTATCGCTCTCCGCCGGGCTCGCGGGCTACGGGACTTACCTCATTACGAACGGAGACGACGTTAGCGATCAGTGGGCGGGACTCGCCGCGGTGTCCGTCGGTCTGATCGGCGCGCTCTTGAGCGTTCTCGACCTTGTTCCGTTTCGGCTCGAGGGATGAACGTCGCCCGTTAGACTCTCAGGCCCCGGAGATACGCCAGGATTGTCCGGCGATAGAAGACGCCGAGCTCCAACCGAAACGGCCGCAACTCCGCCGCCGAAAGTACACGCTCCTGCATCTCCGAGTAGCGGCACATCGGCTGGGCTCCGGAGACGAGGGCTTGATGCACCAGGAAGAACTCCAGGACCCGGCCCCGGTCCAAGCTCGGCAAGTGGGGCCCCAGGAACCCCGCCGCCTCGGACATCACCCGGAGGGTAAACTCCTTGAACTCCCGGTAGAGGGCCTCGGAGCTGTTTCGCTCCAGCGATAGGGCCAAGAGAGGCGTCAGGCGCAGCAGCCGCTCCTGCCGGAGCAGGACCTCGGTCCAGAGATCGACGAAGGCATGGAGCGACGCCGAGCCCTGGGTTACCGGTCTGCCGGCTGCCGCCCCTGCCACCTCGGCCCGGAGCTCCGCCACCCAGGCCTCGACGTCGTCCCGGTAGAGCCGAAGAAAGATCGCCTCCCGGGTCTCGAAGTAGCGGTAGATGTTCGACCGGGTAAAGCCCGCCTCGGCGGCTATCCTCTGGAGCGTCACCTCCTCGTAGGGAGTGGTCTCGAAGAGCCGGGAGGCCGCGGCGAGGATAGCCTCGACCCGCTGGGCCACCTGCTCTTCGCTCCGGGCTCGTTGCCAGCTACTCATGCGGGGTTCTTACGCCATTTGCGAGGAAATAGTGCGGTCGAACATCCGGTCACTTAAGAGCCCCCGAAGGAAGATGCTCGGCTTGGCCATGTAGCCCACCGCGTACCGGGTCTTCGGGCGTTTTGCGGTTAGCGCCCGGGCAATGGTCTTGGCGACGACAGTCGGCGGCGAGAGCTTGCCGGAGGTGTACATCTCGGCCATGCCGTCGGCGGTCTTGTTGGCCTTCTCCGCGTAGGCACCTGTTCCCGAGGTCTTTCGCAGGTTATCCGCCGAGATGGTTCCCCAGGGCGTGGTGATGCCGCCGGGCTCGACGATCACCACGTCGACACCGAAGGGAGCGACCTCCATGCGCAGGGCGTCGGACCAGCCCTCGAGGGCGTGCTTGGTCGCGTGGTACCAGGCGCCGAAGGGGGTGTAGATCTTGCCTCCCATCGAGGAGATGTTGACGATCTTCCCGTAACGCTTCTCCCGCATTCCCGGCAGAACCAACTGCGTGAGCCGCGCGAGGCCGAAGATGTTGACCTCGAACTGCTGCCGGGCCTCGTCGATCGGGACGTCCTCCACCGCGCCGTAGGAGCCGTACCCGGCGTTGTTCACCAGGATGTCGATACGGCCCGCCTCGTCGAGGATTCTCTTGACGCCGGCGACCATCGAATCCTCCTTCGTCACGTCCATCTCCAAGACCCCGGCACCCCGGGTTTCGAGCTCCTTCATCTTCTCCACGCGCCGGGCCGCCCCGTAGACCGTCGCACCGGCCTCGAGCAGGGCGACCGCAGTTTCGTATCCGATTCCCGAAGACGCCCCGGTAACCAGGGCGACCTTGCCTTCGATTGATGTCATCTTGTCCCTCCTAAGTGACGCAGTGTCTCTTAATGGCGCTAATATAAGAGACGCACTGTCTCTTGTCAAGCCTAAAGATTGACGGGAAGATTGACGGGTTTTGAAAATGGTCATAGAATAGTCATATGAGAACCATAGGCGTCGCCCGCCTCAAGGCCCATTTGAGCGCAGAGTTGAGACGGGTTCGCGCCGGGGAAACCATCACCGTCGTCGACCATGCGACTCCGGTAGCCCGCCTCTCGCCCATTTCACGGGGGCTGACGGTCTCCAAACCGGCGACAACAGCGCCGATCTTCCAGGCTCTACCGCCGCTGATTCCGTCGGATGTCTTAGAACTCCTTCAAGAGGAGCGAGGGGATTCGTGGTAGCCTACGTGGATTCGTCCGTTGCCCTTCGCTACCTGCTTTCCGGCGGCGTGGAGATCCATCACGCCCTCGAGTTTCCAAGAGTCATTTCGAGCGAGCTTCTAGAAATCGAGTGTCGGCGGGTCTTTCAGCGGTGCCGGCTTCAGGGGCTTCTCGACGACGTCGGGAT
>CAYPUT010000258.1:0-3354 GCA_964413945.1 uncultured Spirochaetaceae bacterium | reverse complement strand
AACTTCGCGTCGATGACGGCGATCGTTCCTCTGACCAGAGTCGGCGCCTATTCCGCCGCGAAGGCCGGGGTGGCTAACTTTACCCACTGGCTCTCGGTCCATCTATCCCACGTCGGGGTTCGAGTCAACGCCCTCGCGCCGGGCTTCTTTATGACCGAGCAATTGAGGTTCCTGCACATCGACCAGACAACCGGCGAATACACTCCTAGGGCGAAGCAGGTAATAGCCAAAACGCCGACGGGGACCTACGGCGATCCGAAGGACCTCCTCGGTGCCGTTATCTGGCTCTTGTCCGACGCGGCCGAGTTCGTGACCGGGAGCGTAATCGTCATAGACGGTGGGTTCTCCTCGTATTCAATATAGCCGCTGGAGTCCAGGAATAAAGTGGAAGCAGATTTCGCCGGATTGACAGACGCAGATACCGATTCTATCTCGCAGAACACCGTTGTCTCCCAGGTGATGGCCCGGATGAAGAAGCTTATCGCTTCCGGGCGGTATCATCCCGGGGACAAGCTTCCGACGGAGCAGGAGCTCGCCCAGTCCTTCGGCGTCGGGCGCTCCTCCATCCGGGAAGCGATGAAGGTGTTTCAGCACCTCGGTGTCCTCGAGTCGAAGGCCGCCAAGGGAACCTTTCTCCGGGACCGGGCCAATATTTCCCTCGAGGCCATCACCTGGGCCCTCCTTCTCGGGGACGATGATATGAAGGACGTTCTCGAGTTGCGTGAGGCGATCGAGTCGATTTGCTTCCGAAAGCTCGCGGTAAGCGTCTCCGAGGATACCGCCGGCGGCGGCGAGACGCTCGAACTGCTCAGAGAACAGATTGTGGCGATGCGCACCGCCGCCCGGCAGGGGGATGCGGAATCCCTGGCCCTAGCCGACTACCGCTTCCACGAGATAATTATCGCCGCCGGGGGTAACCGGCTCTTTTCGGCGGTCTACCGAACCCTCCAGGCCTTTATGCGGCAGGAAATCGCGAAGTCCTACGAAAGCATGGATTCCCTCGAAGAGGCTGCCGACGATCACGGCGATATTCTCCGGGTTCTCGAGGAGAAGCCGGAGGACGCGGCTATTTTGCGGCACAGCAATCATTTCCAGCGGACTCTTCGGCTCCTCGGTATCGAGGAGTCTCGAGAAGGCCGAGAGGCACGCGGGGGATGAAGGCGCCATACCCCCTTGCGTTTTATATTGTCTGACATTATGATGAATGCTGCCGGGGGCCACACACAGGCCGAGATCCCAGGACTAAGAGGAGAAAAAAATGGCTAATACAGCAACAAAATCCTACAAGAGCGCGTTGCACCAAACCGCGACGACGACGGCAACCGACTATTGGAACGATTCCTGTTCCATCGAAGAGCTTACCTACGGCATCGAGCACGGCGCCGTCGGGGCGACGACGAACCCGGTAATCGTCTTTAACGTCCTGAAAAAAGAGATGCACCTCTGGAAGGACCGGATTTTCCAGATTATCGCCGAGCGTGGCGACGCTACGGAGGACGAGATCTCCTGGCAGGTTATCGAGGAGCTCGCCCAGAAGGGAGCCGAGCTCTTGATGCCGGCCTTCAAGCAGCACAAAGGCCTTAAGGGGCGCCTCTCCATCCAGACGAATCCGAAGTACTACCGGAGCGTCGACAAGCTCGTCGAGCAGACCATGCACTTCAACACCTTGGCGCCGAATATCCAAGTCAAGATTCCGGCTACGAGTGCGGGAATCGCGGCTATCGAAGAGGTTACCTACCGGGGCGTCAGCATTAACGCGACGGTCTCCTTTACCGTTCCCCAGACCCTCGCGGTCGCCGAGGCGGTGGAGCGTGGGCTAAAGCGCCGGGAAGCCGAGGGCAAGGACACCAGCGAGATGTCCCCGGTGTGTACCATCATGGTGGGGCGGGTCGACGACTGGCTCAAGGTGGTCGCGAACAAGGAAAACATTATCACCAACGCGGACTACCTCGAGTGGGCAGGCGTCGCGGTTATGAAGCACGCCTACGAGCTCTACCGGAAAGCCGGATACCGAACGCGGCTACTCGCCGCGGCGTACCGGAATCACTACCAGTGGTCTGAGCTGATCGGGGGAGACATTGTCTGCACCATTCCGTACAATTGGGCCACGCGTTTCAACGCCTCGGACGTGACGGTCGAGGAGCGTATCGACAAGCCTGTTGACCCGAAGATAATCGATGAGCTTCGGGGCAAGTTCGACGACTTTAAGATGGCCTACGACGCCGACGGGATGACCGTCGAAGAGTTCGACGCCTACGGGGCGACCGCCCGGACGCTCCGGCAGTTCCTCGAAGGCTACGACGGGCTCGTCGCCCTGATCCGAGAGTTCATGGTCCCGAACCCCGACAAGTAGAGACCCGACAAACAGAAGGAGAACCGAATGGCAGCAGCCGGAAAAGAGATAAGCAAGCAGATACAAGAGATGGTCGACCGGGCCCGGGCGGCTCAGAAGCAGATCGAGTTCTATACCCAACAGCAGATCGACGAGGTGGTCGCCGCGGCGGGGTGGGAAGTCTACAAGCGGGAGAGCGCCGAAGCCTGCGCGAAGCTCGCCCACGAGGAAACCGGCCTCGGGGTCTACGAGGATAAGCTGTTAAAGCACCAGAAGAAGATCCTCGGGACCTTGCGGGACCTCTACGGAGAGAAGTCGGTGGGCGTTATCGAGGAGATCCCGGACAAGGGCTTAATGAAGATTTGTAAGCCCGTGGGCGTGGTAGGGGCATTGATCCCGGTTACCAACCCGACCTCGAGCGTCGGCTGTAACGGCTTGGCGATCCTAAAGAACCGCAACGCCATGATCTTCGCCCCCCATCCGAAGGGGAAGGGCTGCTCGGGCCTCGCGGCGAAGTATATGCGCGACGGGATAGTAAAGGCAGGTGCACCGGCGGACCTGGTCCAATGGATCGAGGAGCCCTCGGTGGAGCTGACGCAAGAGCTGATGGCTGCCGTGGACTTGGTCGTGGCGACCGGGGGACCGGGGATGGTCAAGGCGGCCTACTCGAGCGGAACCCCGGCCTACGGGGTCGGCGCCGGAAACGCCACCGTGGTGGTGGACGAGACTGCGGACCTTGCCGACGCGGCGGAGAAGATCTTTAAGGGCAAAACCTTCGACCACGCGACCAGCTGCTCGAGCGAGAACTCGATCGTGGTGCAGGCGGGTATCTACGACAAGCTGATGGAAGAGCTAAAGAAGTTCGGCGGCTACGTCTGCACCCCCGAGGAGAAAGAGAAGCTTAAACACACTCTCTGGCCCGACGGCCACACCCTGAACCGGGCGATCGTCGCCCAGGCACCGGAGGTGATCGCCGACGCCGCGGGGATTTCCATCCCCGAGGGAACGCGGTTTATTATGGT
>CAYPUT010000257.1:0-3385 GCA_964413945.1 uncultured Spirochaetaceae bacterium | reverse complement strand
TGGGACAGCATCGGCCCCCCTCCGGGCTTCAGCGATTCCCTGGCAGCCGTTATAGTCCCCGACAGCACGACAACCACGACCTACGTCGCCTACAACGATTACGAGCTCGGGAGCTCGGGAGTGTTTATTCTCGATACGACCAACGACACCTGGGTCCCAACCGGGAACCTGTATACTGACGGCAAGCAGATAACCGATTTATTTGCGATCGATAACGGTGTGACAACTGAGCTCTTCGCGGCGGTGGGGGATCCGTCGGAATCCGGTGGTACGTACGATCTGCTGCATTACACCGGAACTCCAGACATCTGGACTACAGTGATTAGGAACAGACCTCGGATAATCGCCGGTGCGTACGTCTCTACTGCCAATCACGGAACGGCGCAGAACTACGTCTTTCTTTCTCGTGCGAGGGTTTTCTACGGCTCTGCTCTTACAGATGACAATTTAAACACGTTCACAGATCCGTCTAACGCTTTTGACGGGAGTTTCCAAGACAACGAAGACTTCGGCGGCATTCTCTACCTATCAGGCCCCGACGACCTCTACATCTCCTCCCGCCAGGGCCACATCTACTACTCCGATGGTGCATCCTGGACCAAATCCTCCACCGAGAAGGACCGTCCCTACACCGGAATGGTCTTTTTTCCGCAACTCGACGGCGACGAGCCGACCGGCGGGGTTGTTGTTGGTATTCAGGACCTACAGTCCCCGGAACGGCAGACCGAAGAGGGGGGCTACTACGAGCTTCCCGGGGGTGACATCGACACCATCGTCGCGCCGGAAGGAAACGGCTACGCCACCACCGATATGTCGGAGACCACCGTTATCGACTTCTTTGTCGACACCGATCCTGTGCCCAACGCGCTCTTCGTGTTGACCCAGGGCCAGGGGCTCTGGCGGGGGGAATACGGAAACTCGTCCGGGGCACTCTTTTCGGATCCCCAGTGGACCCACGAGTAAGCCCCGCCCTGCAGCTCTAGTGGTAGTACTCGTCGGCCCCCACGTCCGGGCGGCCTTCGTAGGTTTGTCTGAAGGAGCCGTCCGGGGGGACCGGTGCCGGGCGACGCTGCCCTTCGATATCGAAGAGCACCTCTTCGCTACCCGGAAGCTCGACGGCACGGTCGATCGCCGGGGAATCGGGAAACAAGCGGTAGGGCACACCGTCCCGGCCGACGACCCCGTCGAGGGGTACGACATCGTTATTCCGGGCGACTATTCCATCCACCCGCCCGCTTTCGAGCAATCCGAGAGAAGATAGCTCCCGTTCGTCGGTAGCCACGATTCCTGCCCATCCCGCGAAGAGGTTACCCGCAAGCTCGAGCCTGTGGGGTCCTGATACTACCAGTCCCGTTCCCGCCCCGACAGCCCCCTGAAGGGCCAGATTATTTCCGAAGAGGGTCTCCCCCTGACCTCTAATGTTCAGCATCTGGATAAACGGTGATGCCCGGTAGCCCAAGAAGGTGTTATGGATCCACTGGCTCGGAGAATCTACCAGCGACCCCGCGATGTACTCTCCCACCTGACCCGCCTGAAATACGTTGTTTACGAAGATACCCTCGATACCCCGGGCTTGGATGCCGTAGGTAAAGTCGTTTAGGGAGGTGCCGACGAAGCGGCTGCCTTGTACGTCGACCCGGCCGCCGCTGGCCACCACCCCGACGGCTCCTTGGTTGCCGCTTAGCTCGAGGAGCGAATCGATAACCGCCAAGGTTCCGTCCCGGGAAACGAGGAGGTTCGCGACCCGCGTCTGGTCGTCCGCCTGAAGAACGGTCCTCTCCACCAGGACCCCGCCGTCCCGGGCGCTTACCGCCTGAGCATTCCCCCGGGACGCCCCGACCCGGATAGTACTACCGGAAATCTCGACGCTGCTGTTGGAGGCGGAAACCGCCGTCGCCCGGGAGATCCCGTACGCTTCTATCCGGGTTCCGTCGATGGTCAGGGAGGCGGACTCCCGCGTGTCGAGGACCACCGCCCGGTCGTTCCCGAAGGACCCCGCCCGGAGCACCGAGTCTTCGACGCTGCCGGCAGTCCCCCTAAGGAGGACCGCCTCGGAGGTAGTCCCACTCTGGTCGAGGGTAACCCTCCGGAGGTTGATGCTCCCGCCCCGGGCGTCGACGGCGTGCCCCCCGGAGGTAGAGAGCGATACGGAATCCAGCCTGGTGACGGCGTCATCCACGAGGATAAGAGCTCCGGCAAAAGAGGCAGACGACGAAAGCGCCAAGCGACTCATCGTCACCGACCCGCCGTAGCTCACCACGAGGGCGTCCCCGGAAAACTCCTCTCCCGGAACAATCAGCGTCTCTCCGGAGGCCCCGGGGCGCCAGGTTTCCGGATCGAAGCGCCCCTGTATCGCAAGGGCTTCCCGGGACCGCAAGGGAGCCGAGATCTCGTAGACACCGGTTGCGAGAAAGATGGTCCCCCGGTCGCTTTCCCGGGCGTACTCCACGGCCCGGCCGAGCGTCTCAAACGGCGATTCCCGGGTACCGGAGCCCCGGTCGCTCCCCTCGGGGGCCACATAGATAATCTCCCGGTCGATGTACACAGTCCACACCGCGGTGTCCGAGCTGCGGTTCCCGACCTGGTCCAGACTGTACGCTTCGATACGATAATGGGAAAGCTCGCCGCTTACCGCCTCGAGAACAAGGGGGCCTCGATACCGGAGGAAGTCCTCGCCCGATGCTCCGGTTCCCGGGTTTCGCACTAAACGGTAAAGAACTTCCCCGTCCTCGCTTTCCAGGGTTACTTGCCGGGTTTCATCGTAGAACTCTCCGTCTTCGGCGTTGACCAGCCGGGGAGCCGCCGGTGGTGCCCGGTCGACAAAGAAGGTCCGCCGGACCTCTTCCCCGGGTCCGTAGGCGGTGAACGATCGAAAAGAGAGAATGAAGGAGACCACCTCACCGTCTCGTCCGGGTAGACGGAGAGCACCGGGCCATTCGGGGGACCTTCGGGATACCGCCCTGGGGGGACCGATGGTCGACAACTCGTAGCGGAGGGTTCCCTGGCCCCGGGCGGTCACTTCTATCTCGTCCCGGGCCCGGTAGCCGTCGGGAAGGTCGACTTCCGGCCTACCCGGCGCGGTGGGGCGCTCGATGCTTATCCTTTGGCCGAGGTCGTCCTCCGGGGCAACCGAGTATTCGACGACGATCCGGCTAACGCTTTCCGGTAAGGGAAACGCCCTCGGCCCGTCATAGGTTTCGGTCCGGTTATCGGTAAGAAACGGAAGCCGGTAGACTAGCTCCCTCCGGTGAGCGTAGGGCCAGATAAGCACGCCTGTACCGGCGCCCCAACTCGCAAACACCACCGGCGTCGCTTGGTCGACCTCGCCGGGACCGGGAACGTAAATCTCAGACGAATAGGCTACTCCACTTCGGTTGCCCGCGGG
>CAYPUT010000256.1:0-3391 GCA_964413945.1 uncultured Spirochaetaceae bacterium | reverse complement strand
AAAAGTTAATCATCTAAAATTATAACAAAATGGTGAAAGTTCATACTTATACACCTACGACCATTGTTCCCGCGGCAGGCCTTTCGAAACGGTTTTCCGGGTGGAAGCTAGGTCTTCCCTACTGCGGAGAGTCGCTATTGAGAAGGGCCCTCCACCTGGCCCGGGAAGTCTCCGATGAGGTTATCGTGGTCGTGGGACACCGCAGGAACGAGGCGGAGGCCACAGCGCGTTCGGTGAGGGGAGTCACCCTGGTCTACAATCCGTGGTACCGCTACGGTCTTTTTTCGTCGTTGCTAACGGCTATCCCGAGGATAACGGGACACGGCGCCTTCGTGCTCCTCCCGGACATGCCCCTCTTAAGACCCGAGCACTTCCGGCTCTTGCTACTCCGTGCCCGGTCCGACGTTGTCCGTCCGACCTTCGAGGGGCGTCCGGGACACCCGGTCTATCTTGCGCCACGAGTTCTGAAACGGGCTCTGTCGTTTCCACTCCGGGGCAGCATGCCCGACGTTCTAAAGCTCTACGATGTGGACGAGGTTCCCACCGATGATGTGGCCGTGGTAACCGATGTCGATACGGAGCTTGACTACCGGGAGCTCATCTCTCATCCTTGTATCCCATGAACGGAAAACCCCGAGCGCCGTTGAGCCTCGTTTTGCTTCTTCTCTTGTCGATTTCAGATGTCCTGGGTGCCCAGAGTTCCTTGGTCCTCGTCGACGCCCTCGGCCGGGAGGTTCTCTTGGACGCCCCACCGGAGCGTATCGTTATCGCCGGACCGGCGACCCTGATGATCGCCGACGCCCTCTACCTCTTCGAAACTGGTCCCGAGCGCCTCGTCGGGGTCACACGAATCGACCAGGGCAAGGGCAACTTTCTTCGCCGGATCGATCCCGACTACGGCCGAAAAACCATTCTCGAACGGCAGGTAGGACCCGAGCAGATAGCCGCCTTGCGACCGGATGCCGTCTTGTTAAAGACGCAACTCCGGGCTCGTCTCGGCCTCCAGTTGGAGACCCTTGGTCTACCGGTTGTCTATTTCGATTTCGAAACGCCGGAGCAGTATCAGCGGGATATTGCCACCATGGGACGCCTCCTCGGCGAACAAGAGAGGGCCCGGGAGATAACCCGGTACCTGGAGGACGCACGGGCCGAAGTCGTCGGGGTAACTTCGACCGTCCCTTCCGACGAGCGCCCCTCGGTGCTCTTTCTCTACGTCGATAACCGCGGCGGGGACCGCGCTTTCAACGTTCCTCCGGATGGATGGATTCAGACGACGCTCGTCCGGGAGGCCGGTGGAGAACCCGTGTGGACCGGCATCCCCCTCGGAGGCGGCTGGACTACCGTTACCATGGAACAGATTGCCCGTTGGAACCCGGAGAGCGTTTTCTTTGTCGCCTACCGACAGGATGCGTCGGAAGTCGCGGAAAGGCTCCAAAGCGACCCGGTCTGGCGGAACCTTGCCGCGGTCCGAAATGGGAGGGCCTGGGCAGTTCCGGTCGACTTCTACAGCTGGGACCAGCCGGATATTCGATGGATCCTCGGGCTCGAGTGGACCGCCTACGCCCTCCATCCCGACCGTTTCCCCAACCTCTCGATCCGGGAGAGGGTCTACGCCTTCTACGAACGCTTCTACGCTCTCTCCCGGGAGGAAACGGACCGGATTATCTTTTCCATACTCCAAGGAGACCTGAACCCGGAGCGTTCAAACTGACTTCCCGCCTTACTCTCGGGTCGCGCGTCCTTTTGCTTTTTCTTGCGTGGATCCTCACGACGGGGGTCGTGCTTTCGGTTGGACGCTACCCCTCCCCGGGAATAAGCCGGCCGCTCCACCTCCTACAGGACGACTTGGGCCGGAGCCTTCTTCTGTCGCTCCGGCTTCCCCGGGTGGTCGCCGGGGCGTTTGTCGGGCTGGCCCTTGGGGGCGCCGGAGCCGTGCTTCAGATGCTCTTCGGGAACCCCTTGGTTGAGCCGGGTCTCGTCGGAGTCTCCCAGGGAGCCGCCTTCGGAGCCGCGGCGGCTTTGGTTCTCCTTGGGGTCGGCTCCTGGAGTGCCCCTTGGGTTCAACAGCTCTTGAGCACCCTCGGCGGTTTTGCCGGTCTAATGGCCGCCTACACCGTGGCCAAGAGAATTCGCTTCGGCGGGTGGGTCCTCCGGATGGTCCTCGCCGGAATCGCGGTAAGCGCCCTCTTCTCCGCAGGTGTCGGGCTTATAAAGCTGATCGCCGACCCGATAACCCAGCTACCGGCGCTGACCTTCTGGCTTCTCGGGGGACTCTGGTCGGTAACCTGGGGTGATATCGGAACGGTGTCGGCCCTTTTGCTCCCCTCTCTCGGGATTCTCTACGCCTTTCGATGGCGGATCAATCTCCTTTCCCTTCCGCAGCGGGTCGCCTTCTCCCTCGGTGTCCCGGCGGGCCGGGAGCGGATGGTTGTGCTGTTGGCCGCCACCGCGGCCGTCTCTTCGGTCGTGGCGATTAGCGGCATCGTCGCCTGGGTCGGCCTCCTGGTTCCCCACATCGCCCGACGCATCGTTTCCGTCGACGCCCGGTACTCGATACCGGCCTCGATGCTTCTCGGCGCGATCCTCGTAGAGCTCTGCGACGCCCTCGCTCGGACGCTCCTTCCGGGGGAGATTCCCCTCGGCATCGTAACCTCCCTCGTCGGCGCCGGCCTCTTTCTCCATCTCCTGACGACCCGTCGGGTTACCCTCCAACGCACATGAGCGACGCACTCCTCTTCGACAATGTGGTGTTCGCCTACCCCGGCGGTGTCGATACCCCGGTACTCAAGGGGCTCTCCTTATCCGCGCCGGCGGGAAGCATTACGGCCCTTCTCGGACCAAACGGCGTCGGCAAGACAACCCTCTTAGGCCTCGCCCTTGGGTGGCTCCGCCCCGAGAGGGGCACCGTATCGCTCTTCGGAGAGTCGATTTCGGGTTTGACCCGAAGCCGGCTCGGGAGGACGGTAGCGCTGGTTCCCCAGTCGGAGTACATTCCCTTCGAATTTACCGTCGCCGAATACGCCCTCCTCGGCAGGGCGCCCTATTTGCGGCCCCTCGACATCCCGAAGGAACCGGACCTCGAGATTGTCCGGTCCGTCCTTGAAGAGGTTGGAATACTTCACCTTCGAGGGCGCCCGGTAACCGAGTTGAGCGCCGGGGAACGGCAACTGCTCCTCCTTGCCAGGGCTCTGGTGCAGGAACCCGAACTTCTGCTTCTCGACGAGCCTTCGAGCCACCTGGACCTCGCCAATAAACAGCGCCTTCTCGAGATTCTAAGGGCGCGACTCCGGCGGGGCCTTTCCGCGGTGCTGACCTCCCACGACCCGCACTTTGCCGCGGCCCTCGCCTCGAAGGTCTGCCTCTTGGAGGGGGGCCGGGCGTTTGCCGCCGG
>CAYPUT010000255.1:0-3405 GCA_964413945.1 uncultured Spirochaetaceae bacterium | reverse complement strand
GCCGAGCCGTCGTAGGGAATGTAGTTGAGGTCGATTCCCGCGCCCTCTTCGAAGGCAAGAAGGTTCAGGTGATGGATGCTACCGGAAGCACTCGCGCCCGCGGTAATCCCGCCCGGGTCCGATTTGGCGGCTTCCACCAGATCGTCGATGGTCTGGTACGGGAGATCCGGGGTGATAGAGACGACATCCGGGGAGCCCCCGATGATAAAGAAGTCCCAGACGTCTACGCGTTTGTCCCAGCCGCCCTGGACGCCGGCGGTGACGACCGATTCCGAGAGTCCGGAGATAGTGTAGCCGTCGTGGGGCCGGGAGTAGGCTTCGAGCATACCCACCGAGCCGCCGACGCCACCGGTTACGTTTACGACGTTGATGTTGACGCCGAGAATGTTCGCCATCTCCGCCATCACGATACGGTTCGAGGTGTCAGTTCCGCCTCCGGCGGACCATACCAGCACGTTGGTAATGTCGCGGGCGGGGTACTCTTCCCGTTCACCGGCGCCAAAGAGCAAACTGCCTCCGGCGATCAGCATCACTACCGCGATAAGCATAAGTCGCTTCATACCATCCTCCTTATAAACTATATTGTATACAAAATATCGTACCACATATTTCCTGCTTGTCAAGCAAGATTTTCGGAGTGCTCCCAGAATTGTGCTTTTTCTTCGCCGAGGGCCCGAGAATCGGGAGGGCTGCCGCCCTCAGTCCCTGAGAGCTACTTCTCGGCGCCCTCTTCCTCGAGGAGGTGGGACTTGAGCACGTCCCGGGACCGCAAGTGGTGCTCGGTCATCACTTTCTGAGCTTCATGGGGGTTCCGGGCTCGAAGGGCGGCGATTAAGGCCCGGTGCTCGTCGATCGTCTCCGACGGCGGGCGCACGAGGCCGAGCTGGTTGCTCTTGATAATGACCCCGAAGAGCTCGGACATCTCGATGATCGCGCTATTGCAGGAACACCGGACTATAAGATTGTGGAACTGTTTGTCGTTCGCGGAGTAGCGTTCGTATGCTTCGACGCTCAAGGGAAAATGGAAGTCGGCGAAGCAGGAAGCGATCTCCTCTAACTGCTCCGATTCGGCCTCTTCGGCGCAGAGTCTGGCCGCCATTCCCTCCAAGGCCGCCCGGGCGGCGAAGAGGTCGACCAGCCCCCGGGTGGAGGGTGATCGAACAAAATAGCCCCGGCGGTTTTCTTGGACGACAAACTTTTCCCCGGCGAGGCGGCTCAAGGCGTCGTTGATCGGGGTCTGGCTTACGCCGAGGATCTCTTCGAGCTCCCGCTTGTTGATCCGACTCCCCGGCGGTAGGACGCCTTCGTCGATCATCTGCTTGATCTTGTCGTAGACGTGGCTGGTGAGTATCCGGTTCTCAATCGATGCCAAGGTGCTTCTCGATTACCAGTCGACGCGATTCCGAATTGTGACGCTCCATGGCCGCCTCGGCCTCCTCTACATCCCGATTCTTGATTGCCTCGAGGATGTCGAAGTGTTGTCGCGAGCTGATCCGAGGGTCCTTCGTGAGCCCTTCGAGATTAGCGATAAGGATAATATTAAACGACGAGATGATGTTGTAGAGAAGGCGATTTCGGCTCATCTCCATAATCTTCATGTGGAAGCGGTAATCGCCCTCCTTGATGCCCCCTTCGTCGTCGGTTTCGGCGAGGCGGTCGAAATTATGCGTGATCTCCACCAACTCTGCCGTATCTGCCTCGGTGGCGTTTTGGGCCGCTTCAGCGGCACCGAGCGGCTCGAGGCGCAAGCGAATGTCGTAGATGTGGATGAACTCTTCGTGGGTCAGCTGCCGGACAAAGGCCCCTCGACGGGGCTTCGTCTCGACGAGCATCTCCTTCTCTAACTTGGAGAGGGCGGAAAGGAGGGGAGTTCTCGAGACCCCGAGGCTCTCGGCGAGCTCGTCCTGGAGGAGCTTCTCTCCCGAACGGAGCTCTCCCTTGAGAATGCGTTCCTTGAGCTCTCGGTACACTCGCTGCGAGAGGTCTTCGTATTCGACCCGGTATGATGACATGGTGACGACCTTATCGGGTTCCCTCTGTCCGGGGCAAGGCGTTGCCGGAACCGGCGGCATTGGCGGCCGATAGAGGCGGAATCGAAAGCATGTGGCGCGCCTCTTCGGGGCCGGCGATCTCCCTTCCCCCCCGGCGCACGAGGTCGACCAGCGCCTCTACGAGGACGGCGTTCGTCTCCGCCGGCCGGCGATTGCCGAAATAGCCTCCGTCTTCGTACCCGACTCGAAGCAGGTCGGCGCCAAGGCCCAACGCGGCGGATACGAAAGCAAAGGTTTCCATCCCTTCGTGGACCACTCCCCAAGGCGAGCCCTCAGGAATCATGCCGATCAGGTAGGGCAGGTGCCGGGGGTCCGCGTGAAGGGAACTGTGAAAGCCGAGGGCAAAACCGAACCGCAAGGGAGGCTCCAGATCGCCGGACTCCAGAAGCTCCAAGGCGGTCTCGATCATGCTCGGGTTAAAGATTTCCAACTCCGGGTAGGTGTGTGTCTCTTTCATCCTCCGGGCCCAATACCGGATATCCGGCAGAGTGTTGATGTAGACCGTCTCCCCGAAATTCACCGATCCCATATTCAAGCTGGCCATTTCCACCCGGGGCTCCCGAAGGCAGACGCAGCGCTCCTCGAGGGTGAGGGTCGAAAGCCCTCCGGTGGATCCCTGGATAATGATGTCCGAGGAGTCTCGAATTCTATCTACCGTCTCGGCGAAGACATCCAAATCGCCTACCTGGATCCCCTGGTTGTCCCGAACGTGGAGGTGTACGAGGGCGGCGCCGGCTTGGGCGCACCGAAGGGCTTCTTCGGCGACCTCCCGGCCGGTAAGGGGGTTTCGCGCCTCCGGAGGCAGTCGATCTGCATGGTGGGCCACCGGCGCGACGGCAATTACTACCTTGCCGGGATTCCGGGGATCACTCACGGCTATTCATCTTCGGCCACCTTGGTGACTCGATCGATGTTCGGGTCGGTAAAGCCGTCGAGGACGTCCCGGGCGATCGTGGAGAAGCTAAAGAGAACGCAGCCCCGGGGGCCGGCCTGGAACCAGTGCTTGTCCCCCGGAGGGGCGGTAAGTTGTTGCCCCGGCTCCATTACGATCTCCTTTCGGCAGGTGTAGTAGTCCTCCTTTCCCTCGGGAACAAATCCCACTGAGACGCCGTCGCGGCCCAACCCGGCTGCCGGACTATCATCTCCGACGTAGAACCTCAAGTCGCCCCAGAGATGCCGAACCGTCTCCTCTTTTCCCGGATCGTCCCCGACCGGGGGATGCCAGTGTTCCGGCTCGGTTTGGTTTGGCATCAAGGCCAAGAGTTTCACGCTGATCCGGTCGGTCTGGACCATCGTCAGGATTTCCGCCCCTTCGGACTCGAGATTGTTCAGGCCAAAGTCGACGACGTCGATC
>CAYPUT010000254.1:0-3454 GCA_964413945.1 uncultured Spirochaetaceae bacterium | reverse complement strand
GGGAGAGCTCCTACGCTCCCGCCGACCCAAGACCGTCGCCATCACCATCTCCGATATTACCCGGACGGTGCCGAATAAGGTCTTCCTGCCGGTGCTGTTGGAGGAGGTAGAAGCGGCCGGGATTCCGCCGGAGAGGATTAGCATCGTCATCGGAACCGGGATGCACCGGCCGAGCACGGAGGCCGAGCGGGAGTACCTCCTCGGAAAGGAGATCCTTGGCCGTTACCCGGTGGAGGACCACCGGTCCGATGCGCCGGAGACCCTGGTGCGGGTAAGCGACGAGCCCTACGTCGCGGTTAACAAGCGCTTTGCCGAGGCCGACTTCAAGATTGTCACCGGGTTTATCGAGCCGCACTTTATGGCCGGCTACTCCGGCGGCCGGAAGGGCGTCTGCCCGGCGCTGGTAGACCTCGCGACGGTTCAGCGCTTCCATGGCTACGAGACGATGGCGAACCCGAAGAGCCGGGAGGGCCTCCTGGAGGGGAACCCCTGCCACGCGATCTCGTTGGAAGTCGCCCGGCGTGTCGGCGTGGACTTTCTCTTCAATGTCGGCGTCGACGGTAGTAAGCAGATCGTCGGGGTCTACTGCGGGGAGCTCGAAGCGGCCCACGCCGCCGGCTGCGCCGAGGTTTCCCGGTGGACGAGCGCCCATTTCGACGCTCCCTACGACATCGTGATTACCCACGGCGGCGGCTATCCCTTAGACCAGACCTTCTACCAGACGGTCAAAGCGATGTGCACGGCGCTCCCGGCGCTCCACGAGGAGAGTACGCTCATCGTCGTCTCTTCTTGTGCCGAGCAGCTCGGAAGTCCGGAATACACCGACCTTATGAAAGAGTACGCCGGGCGGTGGAGGCAGTTTCTCACCGACATCGCCGCACACCCGGAGACCACCGCCAAAGACCAGTGGGAGCTGCAATTGCAGTGCCGGGTCCTAGAGCGGATCGGAACTGAGCGGCTTCTGTTTACCTCCGACGACATGGACCCGGAGCTCCAGCGGCAGGCCAACGTAACGCCGGTCTTGGGGGAGGGGAGCGCCGAGGAGCGGCTGCAGCAGACGGTGGATATGCTGGTCGCCGAACAGCCGGACGCCCGTGTGGCCGTTATTCCGGGTGGGCCGTATACAACGCTGGTTAGGAACGCTCTTTAGACGCTCCGGTTGAGTTCGTCGCGAATCCCTTGGAGCTTTGGTCACCGTAACCCCGACTGACCGCGAAATTTTTCTTGACAAGGGCCGACGCCGTGCTAACATGTATTTGGTCAGACCAACTGTCTTACTATCCAAGACGTGCAGCGAAAGGCCGGCCGAAACCACTATTGAGCGAGGAGGAAAGAGTATGGCGAACAAGAGGATTCTGTTCCTGGTGGGAGACTTCGTGGAGGACTACGAGGTTATGGTGCCGTTTCAAGCGTTGGCGGCCGTGGGCTACGAGGTCCACGCGGTGTGCCCCGACAAGAAGGCCGGGGACGCGGTTCGGACCGCGGTCCACGACTTTGAGGGTGACCAGACCTACAGCGAAAAACCGGGCCACAACTTTGCCTTAAACGCGGACTTTGCTTCGGTAAACGAAGCGGACTACGCCGGACTTGTGATTCCCGGCGGACGCGCTCCTGAGTACATCCGTCTGAACGACCGCGTGCTGGCCATTGTGAAGCACTTCTTTGACCGCAACAAACCGGTGGCGGTGATCTGCCACGGACCCCAGGTGCTTGCCGCGGCCGACGTTATTAAGGGGCGTACGCTTACGGCCTATCCTGCGGTGGGACCGGGAGTCGCAAGCGCCGGAGCCACCTACAAGGAGATCCCCGTCGACCAGGCGATGGTGGACGGCAACCTGGTCTCGGCTCCTGCCTGGCCCGCGCATCCGGATTGGATTGCCAAGTTTATGGAGGTCCTCGGCGCGAAGGTCGAGGTGTAGTTTGCGCGCGGGCGTCCGCAAGCCGGCCACGGCCTGCCCGCCCGCCCAAGACAAAGCTCAGGAGGAGTCGTCTGAACATCATCATCCCAATCAAACAGGTTCCGGAGACGAGCAACGTCAAGATGGACCCGGAGACCGGCACCATGATCCGGGACGGCGTCGAGTCCGTCGTCAATCCCTTGGACCTCTACGCCATCCAGGTTGGCGTAGACCTCAAGGAGCGCTACGGCGGCACCGTGACGGTGGTGAGCATGGGCCCCGAAAAGGCGATCAAGGCCATCAAGGAGGCCGTGGCGATGGGTTGCGACGAGGGTGTGCTTCTCTCCGACGGTGCCTTTCGGGGCTCGGATACCTGGGCTACGTCTTACACTATCTCCCGGGCCATCCAAAAGATCGGCGGCTACGACATGGTCGTCTGCGGCGAGCGGGCCACCGACGGTGATACCGGGCAGGTTGGGCCGGGCATCGCGGCGTGGTTGGACCTGCCCCTGTTGAGCTACGTCAGCCGGATTGAAACGCTTGCGGCCGAGGGGGCCGCGAGCATCGAGGTCGAGCGCCTGATCGAAAACGGCTATCAGCGCCTCCGGGCCCCGCTGCCGGCGGTGCTTACCGTGGTCAAGGAGATCGTGCGGCCACAGCTGCCCACGCTAGGCGGCAAGAAGCGCGCGCGGCAGCTCGCCGTGCCCACCTGGGGAAAGAGCGACATCGACCTCAAGGACGCCTTCTTAGGCCTCAAGGGTTCGCCCACCCGGGTCGTGAAGATCCGAACTCCGAAGGTGGCTCGGAACGGAGAGCTTGTTTCGGCGACCGACGGGGAGCGGGTTGAGACCGCGATCGATGGGTTGATAACGTTCCTGCGGGCGAAGGAGGTAATCCGATGAGTTTTGTCTGGACCATCGCGGAGCAGCGCGGGGCCGAGCTTAGGCGGGTCTCCTTTGAGCTATTGGCCCGGGGCAGGGTCCTGGCGGACAAGTTGGAGACCAAGTTGGCCTCGGTGGTTATCGGAGGCGATCTGTCGGAAGCGACCCTCGAGGAACTGATTAAGCGCGGCGCCGACGAGGTCTATTACATAAAGGATTCGCGCCTCGACGACTTTGTCTGCGAGAGCTACGCTAAGGTTCTTGTCGCGCTGATAAAGCAGTACCGTCCCCACACGATCCTGGCTGCGGCAACCTCTACGGGCCGCGCCTTGATGCCGTACGTCGCCATCAAGGCCGATACCGGCCTTACCGCGGACTGTACGGAGCTGGACATCGATCCCGAGACCAAGCTCCTGCTTCAGACGCGGCCTGCGATCGGGGGAAACATCATGGCCACCATAAAGACGCCGGACAAGAGGCCGCAGATGGCGACGGTCCGGCCCAAGTCGTCTCAGCCCCTGCAGGCGGATGAGGGACGCGCCGGGAGAATCATCGAGGTGCCCGTCCAGGAGGAGTGGATAGACGGCCGTGTGGAGGTGCTCGGATACCGCGCCGAAGAGGGCGAGGAGAACAACATCGAAGAAGCCGAGGTGGTCGTGGCCGGGGGCCGGGGCC
>CAYPUT010000253.1:0-3475 GCA_964413945.1 uncultured Spirochaetaceae bacterium | reverse complement strand
CGTCAGCCGGCGGCTCCATGGCTCGATGGTTCCGGTGTCCAGGCGCTTCTGCGCCTTCTCTCGCCAACCGACCGAAAGGGCCGGGAGAGCTGCCATGCCCTGCAAGAAATCGCGGTCTAAGGGCCGCAAGTAGAATCCTTCGAGGAGGTGCGCGACGCTCCACTCCGGATGCGGCCGCTTAAGAAGCTCGAGGCGGTCCCCACTCCGGGCGCTTCCGGCCTCCAGGACCCGGTAGAACCACCCGGTGGCGCCGAGCTCCTGGACCCGCCGGGCGAACTCGGGCCCGCCGATCCGGTGGGCGAGCTTCCAGCAGGGCTCCCGGCCCTGAGAGACTTCGAGTACGGCGGTCCCGAGGCGGTAGCGGTCGCCCACACAGACATCTTTCTCCGTTATGCCGAGGGTCGAGATATTTTCCCCGAAGAAGCCGGGCTCCGAAAGCTCCTTCGCGGCTTCCGGGTACTCCCTTCGCCACCGTTCGTAGTGGTCGTAGGCGTAGTGATGGACCGCTTGATCCGGGCCCCCGTGATGTTGCCTGTCCGCCTGGGAGTCCCCGGCGAGGCCTTGGAGCCCGATGTCAACCGGCCCGGTAACCGGCTGTTTGCGGATGGCGCTCTGTTGCCCCTTGGGCCCGAATGCTTGCGGCGCCCCGGCGAGGAGGGCCGCTACGGTGATGTCCTGCATGGCGCCACATTCTACACCGATTGATCGTATTGGCTGCAAGAACCGAACAAATGGAATATAATTTCTCTCAAGGTGAGTGACGAACAGACGAACGACTTTGATTTTGGCGACGAGTCGGGGATTTCCGAAGAAGACCGGAAAGAGATATCCGAGCGCATCGAAGCCGTAGCCCGGGAAAGCCGTATCGAAGTCACACCGGCGCTCTTTACCTTTAAGGGCACCCGGAGGACCGCAACTCTTCCAATTCTCGCAAACGTCGTCGGGTTGGTCCTGATCGTCCTCGGCGTTCTCGGTGCCTACCTCGCCTTCCAGCAAAGAGAAGCGGAGATCTCCTCGTCCCAGGGCACCTTTACCACCGCCGAGGGGCGCCTGATCGCCGAGCTGCGGCGCCAGACGGAGGAGGAGCTTAGCTCGAAGGACCAACAGATGGTCCGGGTCCAGCGGGAGCTCACCGACGTGCAGGTTGAGCGGGACCAGATTCTTGGCGAGATAGACGAGCGGGTTCGTCAACGGGAGGAAGAGCTGCGGCAGGCGCTTATCCAAGAGCTCGAGGCCGAGCGCGAACGCCTCCTCCGGGCAGGTGAATCGGAGTCCCGGATAGCCGCCCGTCTATCGGAGCTCGAGAACAGTCTGGCGGAGGAGAACGCCGAGGCCCTCGCCGAGTTCCAAGCCGAGCTCGAGGCGGAGTACGCGACGAATCTGGCCCGGCTTCGGGCCCTCCAACGGCAGTACGAAGAGGAGCTCCGGGCGCTCCAGCAGGAGCGTCTTGCGATCTCCCGGGAGTCGGAAGTCCGGGAGCAGGAGATCCGGGAGCAGATTGTCGTTCAGCAGGCCCAGGGAGGCACCGAGGAGATGGCCCCCCGAACCTTTGTTATGGAAGCACCCCCGGCAGATTCTCCCGAGCTCCTCGCGGCCCGGGCGGAGCTTGCCCGAATCTCCGAAGAAGAGAATCAGGAGGCTCTGGTTGACGCTCAGATAAACGGCCTCTACCGGGACATTGCCCAACGAGTCGTGGACGAGGAATACACCCGGGCGCTCAATCAGCTTGCGACCTTGCGGACCCTTATCACCGATCCGGATTTTTCCTCCCTCCCGGGAATGCGGCAGCGCCTCGAAGTCGACCTTACCGTTGCCCGGGCCTAGGAGGCGTTGATTCAAGAACACAAGGCCGACCGGGAGGTCCTCGATCAGACCAACGCGCTCTTCGACGAGCTCCGGGGACATGTGGAGGACGCTCAGGAGTACGTCCGCCGGGGTAACGAAAGCGCCGCCCGGGACGCGTACCTCGCCGCGTTTCGGGTTTTGCCGGAAGTAGCCGAAGGCTACAGCTTTCTCTCGGGCCTCGAAGACGCGGGAACCGCCGCCAGGGCGGCGGAGTTCAATGCGCTCGAAGCCGAGGCCTCAGATGCCCTCGAAGCCGAAGACTACGAGACCGCCCTGGCTCGGTACGGCGAGGCGGTCTCGCTCCTAACGATCAGTTTTCTCTCGGCCTCGGAGCGTGAAGCTATCCGGCAGAACCTCTCGGACGCCGGGAGCCGCATGATGGCGGCCACGACAACGACCGAGGAGCTTAGCACTCAGTTGGCCGCCGCCGAGACGGAGCTGGCCGAAGCCCAGGCCGCCTTGGAAGAGGCCGAGGTCCAGGCCGCCGGGGCGCAATTGGCCGACGACGAACGGCAGGCCTTCGAGACGCAAATTTCCACCCTTCGGCAGCAGGTCGTGCGTCTCGAGGCCGCGGCGGCCGCGGCCCGGACACCGGATCCCGCCCCGGCTCCCGGTGCCACGGGACCCCAGGACAGCGCCGCGGCGCAGCTCCTGATCGATCAGGCAAATGCGAATCTCGCCGCCGGCAGCTATCAGCCGGCCCTTTCCCGGTACGTCTCGGTCGTCGAGCGTTACCCGGCGAGTGCCCAGGTAGACGACGCCGTCGACGGGATCAACGCCACGGTTCGGGCCGAACAGGCAGCCCGGCGGGAAGAGATCGCCGAGCTCCGGCAGGAAGTCGAAGAGCTCGAGGCAGAGCAACAACAGCTCGTTACCCAGATGGGACAGATCGACCAGCTTTCGAGCCGCTACCGGTCGTTGATCTCCCGGTTCCAAGACTACGTAGAGCGCGAAGACCAGATCCTCGCCCGGGGGGGCGCCGGCTCTCTGGCGGAAGCCAAGCTCGAGCTCGACGCATTCTTGACCTCGCCGCCGGTCACCCAGAGCTTTCCGGGGCTCTTTAACCGCTTTTCCCGGTACCAGCGCGCCTTCGAAGCCGAAGGCCGGGAGAACGCCATCCTCGAGATGATCGACGTGGTCTACAACCTTTCGGCCTACGACAGCCCCCGGCAGAAGCAGGCCTTCCTCGAGGGCGAGATCGAGCGAACCGGAGAAGGAAGCTTCTTGAGCGATTTCCTCATCGAGCTGAGTTATCTGGTAGAGGGGTAGTTGCCGACATGGCGAATAGTTTTCAGAGAGGCGCGCATATCTCCAGGCAGGATCGAAGTGCGCTCCTTGCCAAGCAAACTCGAGAAAGAGTTCTCGAGCTGGCGGAGAGCGAGTCCCGGAGTCTCCTCGAGCTCAATCCGGTGTACGGCCGCAGGCGGCTTCGAGACGCCTTCAGAAGGAGCCGACGCGATGACGCACAAAGAGCTACTGACTCGCCTCGTCGCGGAGGGGATTGAGTTCGTCCTTATCGGCGGCACGGCGCTTCGGCTCTACAACAGTCCGAGAGTCACCCACGATATCGACCTCGCGATACGCGCGTTGGACGTGGACCGGGTGGTCCAACTGATGTATGGCGTGCGGT
>CAYPUT010000252.1:0-3483 GCA_964413945.1 uncultured Spirochaetaceae bacterium | reverse complement strand
TGTTGGAGTCTCTCGACTGCCGGGACATCCGGGTCCACGTCGGAGGCTAATACTGCTCCGTCCGGATCGCTACGTCGTGGACGCGGCCCGGGACGTTGTCTTCTACGAAGGAGAGAATCTTGTACATCACCTTCTCTCCGAACTCTTTGGAGTTGCTGACCAACGCGGCGCCGATCTGACTAAAGCTCAGGCTGTCCTGAAGGTCCACTTCCGCAATCGAGACGTGGAACTTAACCCGAACCCGGTCCTTGAGAGATTTTACGATCCGCCGCTTTTCTTTTATCGAGAGGAGATCGGGCAGCTCGATTACGAGCTGCATCATGGAGACTATCATAGTGCCCGGACAGTTTACTCGAAGGCGTCCTGAATGTCGTCCATCGACAGCTCGGAGTTTCCGGAAGCGTTCCCGGAGCTTCGGTCCTTCATCGGCAGGTAGACCTCGTTGTACCGGGCGGCCAGGCGGTAGACCTCGTCGTCCTTGTACGGCTCGGCTATCTTGACCGCCAGATTGTACGTCGGCTCGGCGAATCCCCGGCGCATCACGTGGATGGGGTCCGAAACGGTCAGGGCGAAGTGAGGGCTGTAGCCGAAGAGGAAGACCAAGACGATCGCGACGATAATTACGAAGTGGATCAGGTTCTCCCGGGCACCCGCTGCGTTCAGGGGACGCAGGTCGACGAAGAGTTGGGTTCGCCCGATCTCGAGAACGTCGTAGTCTCCGGGGCCGAAGTACGCCTGGTAGTGCTCGTCGTCGTGCCGAGAATAGAGGGTGCGGCCCTCGGATTTCAGTACCAAGACCGCGGGCTCGCCCTCGGCAACCGCGACGCGTGTTTCCGGGGCGTCGAGCTCTTGGTCGACCTCCACGTAGGCTATTACCTCTTCCCGGTAGCTGGTCTCGAAGCTCGGAAGCTCGAGGAAGGACCAGACAAAGGATGCGGCGATAAGGACGAAGATGATGGAGGCCACCGCGGTGGCGGAAATCTTGGCGACGTGACGCTGGGCCATCACGCTGTCGGTGTGCTTAATCCGGGCGAAGATCTTGAGTACCCTCAACAGCCGCAGGATCCGGGCGATTCTTATGGCCTTGACCACCTTCAGAACATTGACAATCCCGCCTATGCCGAAAACCGTTACTCCCCCGGCGAGAATGCCCAGCACCGCGGGGCCGGAATTGAGGGTGAGAAGCGGTATCGAGGCAAAGAAGTCGATCCACCCCCGGTCCCGGAAGAGGTAGACGCCGGTTTGGCGGTTCAGCATCGCCAGATAGAGGCGGGTAAGAAACTCGATGGAGAAGAAGAGGTCGAAGCCGAAGCCTGCAAAGAGGAGGGCTTTTCTCAGATCCCAAGGCCATCCCAAGACGATCGCCAGGTCCTGAAGAAAGGTCTGGATGAGGACCGCGATAATCGCCAGGATAACGACGGACTCGAGGACGCCCCCGAGGTTGTTGTGGCTCGTCTGTTTATCACTCATTAGAATCTACTCTCCGCGGCAATACTGTAGAGCTCGTCTATCATTTTAATGTCAAAGCCGTAGAACTTGAAGTTTCTCCTGGCGACAAAGAACCAGCTCTTATCCGGACTGTCGGCACCACGTTCGACGGTAATCGCCGGCCGGTAGGTTCGTCCCCGGGCCGCAAAGATGGCCGCGAGCCGGGAGGTTGCCTCGATGTACCGATTGTCTTGGAAGGACGTGTTCGCGTTTACCGCGCTCCGGATGGCCGGCTCCGGGAGAAGATTGAGCGGTTTTTTCAGGGACTGAAAAGCCTTCTCGGCGAACTGAGAGAGCACAACCCCGGATACCGCTTCGCCGGCGTGCCCGCCGCCGTTTCCGGCGGAAACAAGGTAGATGGACGGCTTAAGCAGAAGGCTCAGCTCGATCATCGATTTGATCTCTTCCTTGCCGAACTTGAGGCGCTGCACCTTCGTCAGCTCGAAATGAACGTAGCTTCGGCGGCCGAAGCAGAGGTCGAGGTAGCGATCCGCCAAGCGGTACTGCAGAGCGGCATGGACCCCGGTAAACGCCCTACGCGCCTCGACCCGCTGCAGACAATCCTTTACAACGCCCAAAACCTGCTCTTTGACCTTCTCTTGCGGTACGTTCTGTTGACGAAGCAGCTGTACAAAGGAGAGATCGATGCGAGAATTGACCAGCTCTTCGATTTCGGCGTGGAGGTCCCGGTTGGTTACCGCAATCAACGCCTGGGCCAGAAGGCCGTAAACCTGATGCCAGGCGCGCCCCGGAAAGAACTGCTGGGATGCCAGGGTCGGCGCGAGGGTTCCGGCGTTCTCGTTGAGAAACTGGAGGATCTGCTCCTCCCGTTGGAGGGAGGTGAAATCACTCAGAGTCGGATTTTGAGCCAGTCGCGCTACGAAGGCTTCGGCTCGCTCTTGTTCGACACTCATGCTCTTAGAATTTCGGAATTTCCCCTCATGGACATAAGCAGTGTTACGAAAATAATACAAGGAGCGTGATTTTCCGCCTACTGCGTCGTTCCCTATCCGCCGTTTTTCTCTGTTTCTCTCTCCTCTGGGTGCCCGGCTGGGGGTACGCCCAGACCGGGGACGAGGCGCCGGGGCCGGAAAACCTCGCAAGCCGGGAGGCCATCTTCGAAGCGGAGCTCGGGGACGCCGATGTGGACCTGTTTATCGCCGGGAACTGGACCAGCGGCATCCAGGGCACCATAGGATGGGCCTTCCACCCGGCGATACCACCGGACGGCAAACGGGTTACCTACCCCTACACCTTCCCGGGGATGGAGACGGTCCCCTACTTCAACCAGGTCGACCTGACCGTCTCCCTCTGGCTGTACGAGCGCTTCTACTTCGAGCTGGTATTCCTCGACGACTTCGAGCTGAACTCCTACGTCCTCGGCTACCAGGGAAAGGAGGACGAGTTCGTCCAGTCGGTTCGGGTCGGTAAGGCCGACTTCTCCATTTCCGAGTACCCCTACATCGACTTCGGCGGGACGACAGAACCCGCCCCCGGTGCCTCGGCCCTTCTCCAGACCGAGAGAAGCACCCACGAGTTCATGCTCCGGTACGAGGCCTCGACCCCGGAAACCGAGGTCTTCTTCGGGTTGAACGAGGTGGTAACCCGGCGGATCGAGCCGGCGGACTATATCCGGGGGCGATTCTTCGTGTTGCCGGACGGGGGCGTCGACGGTTTGACCGTCTACTTAGAAGATGAGGATGGTACCCTCTTGGGCGACGACGGCCGAACCTACACGAGCTACTCAGGCTCGGCGGTCTCCGAGGTCGCCGAGTTCTCCACCGACGAGGGCTTTCTCTATTTGCGAGAGTCTGCGGACCGCCGGGTGCTGGTCTACTACGAGGTCGGGGGCACCCCGGTGGGCGACGGCAGCCTCGGGACCGGGGCGTTGGTTGGATCTGACGGAACCAGCGTGGAAGATCCGATCGACCCAACGACAACAACCAACTTCCAGTTCAACCCCGGAACCAGCTATTACGGCATCGACCTCGACGC
>CAYPUT010000251.1:1399-3501 GCA_964413945.1 uncultured Spirochaetaceae bacterium | reverse complement strand
TAACCCGGATCCGGTACCCGTCAATGTATTCCGCTTTGACAACGTCGTGAATCATACAACCTTCCCCTATATCAACGGACTGATCTTTTTCGGAGGTTTTCCGCTGTGCGCGAGTTCCCAAGCTTCCAGCAATTCTTCCTGGTGCAGAGCTGCCCATTCTGCTACCAGCCCCAACGCTCTTGGCGAAAGCGCTCCCTCCATCACCTAAAGAGTACGGACATCGAGCGCCACCCTCTCTTTTCCATACCGGGCGTGGAAATGGGGCGGATTGTGATCGTCAAGAAACATGGAAATGACGATTCCGAAAAACCTGCTGATTTCCGGCATGTGCTAACCCTCCTCCATTTCGTCCTTAACGGGTCTTAGGTGCTTCGACGGTACAGGGTCGTTCTTCGCGAACACAGCCTCGCTGCCGGAATACAGCGCGTGAATATCGGGACAACGTGAGCTACTGCCTATCATAATCGTTTTCTTCTCTCTTACCCGTTATTGGTTCGCCAGAGGGTTCCCCGCACCCTGAGTTCCACATGCGTAACTCCAGGCCCGCCGGAAGCCGCCGGAAACCGCCGGTGGCGCCCCCGGCCGGCGCCTCAGGGCCCAAAACCCCGCATTTCGCCCCAATTTCTCCCCTGGCACGTCGATTGCGAAGTAGCTGTGTAACCACCAGTCACAGGAGGCTTTGCCATGGAAACTGACACTCGGGCGCGCCGCGCCATCGTTATCATCGCTGTCGCTTTTATTGCCGCCGCGCTTACCGGCTGCGGCCAGCCGGGGGCCGACGGGGACGCCTACATCGCCTACAGCTGGGCCGTAGGGCCGATCACCATCGCTACCAACGACCCGGCCTTTGCCGGCGCGAGCTACATCTACAACGGCGAGTTCCGGCGAACCTCGCCGGGGGTTTACGACTTCGAGTACGTCGCCTGGGACAATAGCGAATGGTGGGGATGGTACGAGATCTACGTGAATCCCGGGGAGGACGGCGGTGCCTTCGGCGCCGGAGACGACGGAGCGGATCTCTACTTCGAACTTCTCTGTCTCTCGACGGGACCTAGCTTCTACGTCTGGGAGGATCTGTCGTCGGCGGCCCTGGGGACGGACGGGACCGAGCCGCTGGCGGTGTTGGGGGCCGGGCCGGCGGAAGCCGCCGCGGAAGTCGCCGGCGCCGGAGCAGAGCCGGCGGTTGAGGGTGATGCGTCGGAGCTGCCCGGGGAGCTCGGCGAGCCCGGTGGACTGCGGCCGGCAGCTGTCGGGGCCGAGGACGCCGCAGAGCCCGGGAGCCGAGGCGCCGCTACGGTCCAAACCGTGGAGCTGCCGGGCTACACGGTGGTGTTCGGGTTCGCCGGAGGCCCGGAATGAACGCAGGCGAAGCATGTCGGGGTCCCGGGTGCGCTCTGCGGTGGCCTCGTTCATGGAGACGTCGCGGCGATGCCGCGCGTCGGGCGTCGGGCGTCTTTTGTTACCCCTCAAACCCTTCGCCACGCCCAGTTCACTCGTGGCGATAGTGGCCCCGCGCCTCAAAAGGCGACTTACGGGCTACCTGAATCAAGCCTCACGGCGGACCGTGCCCATTGGCAAGACGGGCCGCCGGTGCAGGGAGCGATGCGATCTGCTGCGCCCGGAAGGCAGCCGCCCGGAGCCCCGGAAACCGCTTCTCTACTGCCTTCCGAAGGTATTCGGAGCGCCCCTCGATGCCGCTCACCGATTCCCCGTCTATCGACACGGTTCCCCCCGGGGTCAGCGATATAGTTCGGTGAGGCAGCAGTGCGGCCATTCCGACGGACGTTATTGTAGGCGGCGCTGCAATTGCTGATTCCGTGTCAACTACGATACCCCTTCTGGCACTCAGTTCCTCTTCAAGTCGTTTTCCTGCTTCGTACCGAAGGGCATCCGAAATGACTACCACCAGCTTCTTGCCCTCCGAAAGGTACGGAGCCACCTGCAAGTCGAAAAAACGACGTTGGCTCATTGCGTGCTCTGGAAGGGGAGCCGACATCTTCTCCGACGCTTCTTGCCACTTTTCCGCCAACGGCTGCAGAACGGCGAAACCGAAGACGATATACTGCATGAGGCATTTGCCGTGGTGCGCGAAGCCAGCGTGC
>CAYPUT010000251.1:0-1389 GCA_964413945.1 uncultured Spirochaetaceae bacterium | reverse complement strand
GCAGAAACGTTGACAAGTACTCCCCCTCAAGTCTACTTACGATCTCGGAGAGTGACCCTCGGCTACCGGCCGCACGATACGCCGCTAAGCTCTCCCGGTACAGCCGGTCGACTCGGTAGAGGCTTTTGACGTAGTCATCGAGCAGCTGCTCCGCAGTCGTCGAGGTAAACTTGATTTCTCGCAGGGTGCGCCGGAAATCGACAAAGCGAACGATAAGGTCATACACATGGCGTTCGATGCTCTGACTGTCACGAACCCAGAAAGCCGATCGACGTTCGCCGGCAATCTGACGCTGTACGTCAAGATCGGAAGCTTCCGAGACAACCGCGGCGACCAGGCGACGTGCCAGCTCGGAATCGATAGATGGAAATAGAGACGAGCCACGTAGCACTTCCGTCGATAGGCCTTTGAGTGATTCGCGGATACCCAGAGCCTCTTCAACCGACTGTATTACGTTGCGGAAATCGGCATCGCTGGAAGAGTCTCGCCACTGATAGACCAGCACACGACTATTCCTTCGTTCAGGGGTGCTGTCGCCGCCAATCTCTAACTCCCACGCCCGGTTGACTATTTCAAGCGCGGCGCCGTACGGCTCGATAGACTCGTCAGCCGCCGGAAGGTACTTACCCAGCTCTGAGACGAAATACTCCCGGAGCCCGTGCTTCACCAAGGCGTTCCAGCGGCTATAATCGTCCTCGATAGAATCCACGGATAGGTCGAACAAGAGGCTCCCGAAGCTTCTCGCCGTGCGCCTCTGCTGCGCGTCTCGTGCGACCAGCACGGACATCATCTTGAGCGCCAAAGACGATTCGGATTCTATCTCCGGAGTAATCATCTCCTGAACCGGCTCGAATCGGTCCTTGTTCTGAAAGAACTCTACGTGAGTCGCAAGAAACTGGCGGAAGCCACTGCCAAGACCCAACTCTTCCCGATAGGTTTCGGATAAATCATGGCTAAAGGCGAAGCCGGCCAGCACCAAATCTAACAGCCAGTTATTGTCGTCGGCCGGCCGAGCGGTTGGAGAGTAAATCAAATAGCGGTGGTCGGGCTTCTCCTTAAGAACGTGGTACTTGACCCACCACTCGTTGTTCTCGACTTCAATGACGTCCGCCGGAGTATCGAGCTCACTGAGCACAGAGCGATGCTTACCTTCTTCGTCGTACCAAAACACGAGGCGGTGATTCTTGATATGGGAGCCAATCGCTCGCTTTATCTTTTCGTACATAGCGCTAATTCAAATCCAGATTTCGCAAGGATGCGCGCTTGGCGGCTTTCTCTACCGAACCCAATGCGCCCCGGAGTGGCCGCTTGCCTGCGGGCCGACGAGGACGGTAAGGTCACCGAAGTCAATCAAAGCGTTGGTGAGCTGTCCAAGATTCGACAGCTCAA
>CAYPUT010000250.1:0-3515 GCA_964413945.1 uncultured Spirochaetaceae bacterium | reverse complement strand
TCGACTCCTTCAAGGTGCCGTGGAGCACGACGATCGTCCCGGCGACAAAGAGCCAAAACCCAACCCCGGGGCTGACCCGGCCGAAGGGAAGGTCCTCCCCGACGAGGGCCCGCCCCGCCGAGGAAAGAAGCCAGAAGGCGCCACAGAGGGCCACCGAGGCCGCGATTCCCCGCAAAGGGTCGATTTTCCGCCGGGTGGTAAGGCTGAGTACGATGAGGAGGCCGGAGGCCAGCAGAATGCCCGCCGCAAGGGGTCCGGGTACCTGCCAGGGGTAGAAGGCTTCCCCGACCGCGACGCGGTTTTCCTTCAGCACCACAAAGGGCAATAGAATGGTGACCGCAGCTATTACGGCCCCGGTCAGGGGCACCACGGGGCGGTCGTTGCCGCCCCCGAGCGTTTCCATGACCCTAGTGCTTAGTCGAGGAACCCGTTTTCTTCGAGATAGTCCCGGGCTACCGCGGAGGGGTCCCGACCCTCGACGGCAATCTGAGAGTTCAGCTGTTGAAGAGTCTCGAGATCCAGGGAGGCGAAGACCGGATTCAGAATCTCCTCGATCTCCGGGTACTCGGAGAGAATCTCTTCCCGTACGATGGGCGCCGGCTCGTAGACCGGCATGACGCCCCGGGAATCCTCGAGGACCTTGAGCCCCAGAGCCGGTAGCTGCCCGTCGGTGCCGTAGGCCATCGCGCCGTTTACCCCGTCGGTTTGCCGGGAGGCCGCTTGAGTGGTGGTTGCGGTGTTGCCCCCGGAAAAGGTAAGAAGCTGACTATCGTCGAGGTCGAAGCCGTAGGTCTCTTCGAAGGCGGGAAGCGCATCCTCCCGGGTCACAAACTCCTCCGAGGCGGCAAGCTTGAACTGTCCACCGTTGCGAACGTAGCGACCGAGGTCCTCTAAGGTATCGAGATCGGCCTCGTCGGCCAGATCCCGCCGAACCGCGATGGCCCACGTGTTATTCGCCGGAGCGGGTTCGAACCAGACGATGTTGTTTTCCGACAAGTCGAGCCGGCGAATCGTCTCGAGCCCCGCCTGACGGTCCTTCCAGACGTCCCGGGGAGAATTTGGAAAAAAGAAGGCGCCGTTACCGGTGTATTCCGGGTAAATATCGATTTCCCCGCTGGTAATGGCGCGTCGAATTACGTCGGTAGGCCCGAACTCGGTATTGTCGACCACCTCGAATCCGTTCACCGAGAGCAGTTGAACAATCATGTTTCCCAAGAGGGCGCCTTCGGTGTCGATCTTCGATGCAACGACGATCGGCCCTTTCTGGGGCTCCTCGGCCTCTCCCCCTCCTTTAGCGAAGGAAAAAGAGAGCACGGTGGCAATCAAGAGGGCGGCAATGACGGGTGTTTTCATGTCTATAACTCCTAGCCGTCGTGGCGAATGACTTAAAGGTAGGTGGCGGCTAGGGTATCGTCAACCCGAGTAAAGCGCAAAAGAAAGGGCGGCGGGCCCCCGAAGGAGCCGCGCCGCCCGTTTGCGTTCGGTCTGGGTTGGTCTAATACTCTTCGAACTCTTCGTCTCCGAGGTCGAGGGCTACCCGGGACTCCGCCGAGTCGAGGGAGAACTTCTTGCCGCCACCCGGCTTCGGGCGAGCCGTTGCCTGTTCTCTCTCGGCCAGGGCTATTCCGGTTTCGCTCGAGCGTCTGCTGGTTCCACCACCGGCCTTTGCGACGCCGGCGTGAGCCGCGACCGCTCCTCGAATCCCCGGGCCGTTACCGCCGCGGTGGGCTGCCGGTGGCGCGAGGGCCTTCCGCTGCGCCTTTCCATCGAGCTTAAAGAACGAGACCGCCTGTTTGAGGTTGTCCGCCTGGGCGGTAAGCTCCTCGGACATCGAGGCCATCTCTTCGCTGGCCGACGCGTTCTGCTGGATTATCTGATCGAGCTGGGCGATCGCTTTGTTAATCTGCTCCGCACCGGAGTTCTGCTCGTTGCTCGCGGCGCTGATCTCCTGGACCAACTCGGCGGTCTTCTGGATATCCGGGACCATCTGGGAGAGCATCTCCCCCGCCCGCTCGGCAACCGCGACGCTCGAGTTGGAAAGCTCGCTGATCTCGGCGGCCGCCGCCTGGCTCCGCTCGGCAAGTTTGCGCACCTCGGAGGCGACGACGGCGAATCCCTTGCCGGCCTCGCCGGCCCGGGCCGCCTCGATGGCGGCGTTCAGGGCGAGAAGGTTGGTCTGCCGGGCGATCTCTTCGATAATGTTGATCTTCTCGGCGATGTTCCGCATGGCGTGGACGGTCTCGTCTACCGCCTTCCCGCCTTCGGTGGCATCCTGGGCCGATTTCTGGGAGATGCTGTCGGTCTGCATCGCGTTGTCGGCGTTCTGCCGAATGTTAGAGGCCATCTCCTCCATCGAAGAGGAGACCTCTTCGGCGCTCGCCGCCTGCTCGGTGGCACCCTGGGAGAGCTCTTCGGAGGTGCTCGACATCTGCTGGCTCCCCGAGGCGACGTTATCCGAGGCGGACGCTACATCCCCCACGACGCCGACCAACTTGTCGCGCATCTCCAGCAACGCCTTCGCAAGAACGCCGATCTCGTCTTTCTGCTCGACGTCGAGGGCAGAGGTCAGATCGCCATCCGCCAACTGCTGAGCAAAGGTGACGCCCTTCGCCACCGGTCCGGTGATGCCTCGGGTGAGGATCAATCCCAGAACGAGCGCGAGGACCACGCCGACGACAATGCCCACAAGCGCAACAGATTGCACCCGGGCGCCGTCGGCTACCGCTTCGGCGATCGCCTCGTCGGCCACTTCCTCGTTGATATGGATGATCTGATCGAGAAGCGCCACCGCGGCCTGCTGCCGCTCCACCGCGATTCCCATCGCCTGCTCGTTCATCGCCTCAAAGAGCCCATCGGCGCGGTCGGCTTCGTCGAGAATCTGGTCAAATCGCGCAAAGGTTGCGTTCGCCCCGGGAGCCATCACCTCGCGGTACTCGTTGACGGCGGCCTGCCGGTTTCCCGCCTGCATAGCGGAACGGATTACGTTAACGCTCTGGTGGAACTGGTTGTGATACGGCTGGATCTCCTCTATCACGCGGGTAATCTCAGGATTGTCGGTGCTGTACCCCGCCATCCACCGGCCGAAGTTGCACGCCGTGGGGTCTCCGCCTCCGGAAAACTGCTCACCGGTAAGCAGATAATTGGTCACCTGCCCCATCAGCGCGTGGTGGTCCGCGACAAAGCCGTTAAACCGCGCCAGGTAGTCGTCGGTGTTGAGGATACTCGTCCCCTCGATCTCACGAGAATCGGCGAGAAACTTGTTATTGACCTCCGCCCAGGCGTTCCACGCCGGGACGAACTCGCCCCAGAGCCTCGCTTCCTCCGGGGTCTGGGGCAGGGGCTCGTAGATCTCCCAGGCAGCCTGGTAGTTCTGCCGGGACTGCTCGATGTTGGCGTACTGCAGCTCCCGCTGCTCCATCGTCATCCGTGGATTCAAGAGCGAGCGCAGCGCGATGCGGATCGCGTTGCTCTCCGTCTTGATGATCATGAGCGACTCGATACTCGGGAGGCGCACC
>CAYPUT010000249.1:0-3537 GCA_964413945.1 uncultured Spirochaetaceae bacterium | reverse complement strand
CTTTGATTTTCTTTCTGTAACGAGTCGCTTCATCCGACCTCTTTTAGAGCATATTCCTCAGCCGCGCCGCCGCCTCGCGAAGCGTGGGTTCGACGGGTGCCCCGTCGAGAATCGCTTCCCGGGCTTCGATGAGGACTTGCTCCGCTTCCTGGCCGCGTGGTCCCGGGAAGGGCGCCCAGGCGACCGAGTCGGGTAACTGGTTCAGAGCCGCTTGGGTAAGAGGATTCTCCTCGAAGTACCCCGCGAGGTATTCCGGATCGTCGTTAACGCCGGCGGCCATCGGCAAGTAGCCGGTATCGAGGACCCATATTGTCTGGCCTTCCTGACTACTCAGGAACTTCACGAACTCATAAGCCGCTCGCTGCTGTCGGGGATCCTGGGCGAAGATAAAGAGGGCGTTCCCCCCACTGGCGATCCGCCGGAGCTTGTTTCCCCAGCTCGGAACCGGAGCGGTTCGGAGCTCGAAGCTGGCCTGGGCCGAGATGTTCGACATCGCGGCGGAGGTCTTGACGTACATGCCGAGGCGTCCGGCGAGGAAGGCCTGCTCCTGCTCCGCGTCGGTAATAACGGGGAGCGAGTCGTCTTCCTGGGCCATCGCCTGCCAGAAGCGGTACACCTCTATGGTCTCCGGCCGGTCCACGCCGATTTCCCCGGTAGCCGGGTCGCGGAAGAACCCGCCGTTGGATTCCACCAGGGTCTGGGGCAGCCAGTTGTTGGAGGTGGAGATCTGCATTCCCACGCCGTACTCCCCGGTTCGCTCCCGGATCTGTCGCGCAGCGGCCCTCAGCTCGGTCCATGTTTCCGGAGGGGAGTTCGGATTCAGTCCCGCGGCGCGGAAAAGGTCGGCGTTATAATAGACAACCGGTACGGAGAGGGCGTAGGGAACCGCCCGCTGCACGCCGTCGGGGCCTTGCCCAAGACCGACCAGACCGTCGATAAAGCCGTCGACAAACTCGTCGTACTCCGGGTCGTCGGAGAACTGCTCTATCGGAGTGTGGGGCAACTCGGTGAAGGCGAAGAGGCGGTTGTTGTATCCGATCTGGGTAACAGCCGGAGGGTTACCTGCCGCGATTGCCGCCTGGAGATTTTGCAAGAGTCCGCCGTAGGAGCCTTGCTGAAAGCGCTGTTCCACCCGGATATCCGGATGGAGCTCGTGGAAGCGCTCGACCGAATTGATGACCGCCTGCTCTCCGAAGGTCGCGGAGTTGATATGCCAGTACTCGATGGTAACCGGACCCTCATCGGATGCTTCCCCGGCGCCCATGGCAAAGACGGGGGCCGCTACGAGGGTGCAGAGCACCACAAGAGCCATCACGAAACCGAATGTTCGTTTCATACGGTTTTCCTCCTTGATAGTTGTCCGCTCGCGGACGTTTGCTCCCTTGTAACACCCGTCTGTTAGGACTTTATTACATATTGAATCCCCTTTGCCGTTCCTCCGTCGATTAACGGTCGGCGGCGGGGATCTCCCGGCCCCTGGGTCCGGCCTCGCCGGCGAGACGAAGAGCCTCCTCCACAGCCTCCTCCGCCGTCTCCGCGGAACGAAACAGGGGGTCGCCGTCAGGCTTGCGGCTGAGCGCCTCGGACGTCCAACTCTTGAGCCCTACCACCGGAATGCGATGCTTCAACGCGATCGCTATTTCCGACAAGGTGCCGTACTCCCCGCCGACCGCTATCAAGACGTCGGTGCTCAGAACGAAAACCACGTTGCGGGCCTGCCCCATGCCGGTGCAGATGCCGTACCGGATGTAGGAGTTGGCCTCCCTCCGGTCGTTCCCCGGGAGAATCCCGACGGTCACGCCCCCTTCCGCCGTCGCCCCCTTGGCGGAAGCCTCCATAACACCGAGACGCCCTCCGCAGAGGAGGACGGCGCCGCTCTTGGCGATTTCCCGCCCAACCGCTTCGGCAAGGGCGTAGGTCGTCGCGTCGCACTCCGCAGCTCCGGCTACGCCAATCTGAATAGCATGTTCCATATTCTTAGGATTCTTCGAGCGATTCCGGTGAGTGTCAACAGAACAGGTAGGAGGCCGCTGCATGCCCCCCGAGAGCTTACTTCATCAACGCGGTCCGTCCGTCGAAGATAAGCTCCATGCCGGTTTCCCGGGCCATCGTCCGCATCTGGTCTTCGGAGGGACGGGCAGGGGGCCCATCGGCGTACCGGGAGGCGGCATCGAGGGCCAGAGGCAACACGTCGATGTCGCCGACGCTGTTCACGAAGAGGCCCGGATGGCTCAAGATCCACCGGATGGCCAGGTCGATATGGGCGGGGTCGGTCAGCGGTTGATACCAGGTTCCGGCCTTTCGCTCCTCCGGCCAGGGGCGTCGGGCGAGGGACTTGATGGTCTGCAGGGCGATACCCCGCCGGGAGCACTCCTCGGCGAGGGCGGAAAAGGCCCGGCGGTAGTCGTCGTCCTGGGACAAGAGCCAATTGTACGGGACGAGGACCGAGTCGAAGGGAAAGCGCTCTAAGGCGTCGAGGTGCGTCCGGGGGGCCGACATACCGTGGCCGGTTATACCGATAAACCGGATCCGGCCCTCGTCGCGAAGCTCCACGAGAGCCTCCAAGGGCTTCTTCCCACTCCTCCGGCTCGATAAGGTTATGGAGCTGCAGAAGATCGACCGAGTCGACTCCGAGCCGCTCGAGGGAGCCCACGAACTCCGCCCGCGCGGCCTCCTTCCGCCGTTGCCTTACCTTCGTGGCCAGAAAGAAGCCCTCGCGGTTTTCTGCCAACCACGGGGCAACCCGTGTTTCGGCGACGCCGTCCCCGTAGCCCGAGGCAACATCGATATGGTTGACACCGTATTCGCTCAGCACGGCAAGAGTCCGCGCCGCATCCGCTTCGCTGACTTCGCTTAAGGCAGCAGCTCCGAAGAGCACCCGCGTGCTTCTGTGTCCCGTGTTCCCGAAAGGGCTCTTCTCGATTCGCGCTCGTTGGTCCATCTCTAAAGCATAGTGGCCCGGGCGCACCGCCATCAAGTCGGGGCCATCGCGTTACGCGCCCGTGAGGCGCTCGGCTAGGCGCAGCAGGGTCTCCGGGTCGCCGAAAGCGCCGGCTTTCGTGGCGATCTCCAGGACACCGAAACGGCTCTCGGGAAGCCGGCCGTAGGCGACTCCCGGCTCGAGCTCCCCGAGGAGCGTGATCCGCCGGGCGTCGATAAGACGCAAAGCCGCCATCGCCGTCTCGCCTCCGACGAATACAATCCGCGGTCGGGCGCCGGAGGCCAGAATTTCGGCCGCGATCGCCGCGACTCGGCCCGACGCCCCGGCGATCGTCGGCCCCGGGTCCGTGGCGACGACGGCAATTCTGCCGCCGGCGAGGGCTTCGAGAGCCTGGCTGTGGGCCCGGGAGCCGGCCGCCCCCGGTGGGTCTGCGGGAGTTACGACCGGTACCGGGGTGCCGGCCGCAGACCGGAGCTCTTCGAGTTGCCGGGCCGCTTCGGTGCTCCGGCTCCCGGATACGACGAGGATTCCCCGGCCGCCGGCCGGCGCGGCGGGTAGGGCGACGAGACCGGCGGTGGCGGCGGGGCCGGCTGGCT
>CAYPUT010000248.1:0-3540 GCA_964413945.1 uncultured Spirochaetaceae bacterium | reverse complement strand
GCGCCTCTCCGGGAGTTGCCCGGAACTGCTTTTCCGCCGCCGGGTTCCAGGATGTGATGTTGCCGGCGACGTCGGTGATGACGATGGCATCGAGGCTCTCGTTGACGAAGGTCCGAAGCACCCGCTCCCGCTCTTGGGCCTCGGTGACGTCCTCGCAGAAGCCCTCTATTACCTCGTCCTCCCCCGGAGAATCCACTACCCGGTGAACGTGAAGGCGCACCACCCGGTGTCTACCGTCCTTTCGGCGCACCCGGACGTCTGCCGGCTTGGTGCCGGGCCCCTCCTCGAGGAGGGCGGCGATTGTGGTAAGGTCCTCTGAATCGAGGAAGAGCGTCCAACCGAGCTCTTTGACTTCCGAGGCGAGGTCGTCTGCGGAGGAATAGCCGAGGAGGCTAACGAAGGCGGGGTTCGCTTCGACAAAGCGGCCGTCGAGGGTCGACCGGAAGACTCCCACCGGCGCGGAGTGGAAGAGCTCTTCGTAGCATTGCCTCGCCTCCTCCTCTTCGGAAACGTCCCTTCCCGAGAGGACGACTCCGACCACACCCCCGTCGGGGTTGCGAACCGGGGAAGCTTCGATACTAAACCACTTGGACTCGCCCTCTTCCGGGGCAAAGGGTACCACCCTTCGGGCGTGGGTCCCGGAAGCGAGGGCTTCGGCCGCGGGGCACCAGGAACACGGCGACTCGAACCCGTGGCAACAGCGGTAGCATTTCTCCCCAACGGGGCATTTGACGCCTCCGAGAAGGGAAAGCGCCGCACCGTTGGCCGACTGGACCGTGTAGTCTCCGTCGATAACCAGAACCGAGTCCGAGAGCGATTCGACGAGCATCCGGTAGCGCTCTTCGCTTGCCAGGAGCTCCCGGCGACTCCGGGCAAGCTTGAGGGCGGAGTTCACCCCTTGGAGTATGGCGAACTCCCCGGCGCTCTTCGGGAGAAAACCGTAGTGGTCGATTCCCGAGAGCGGTTCTGCGAGCTCCCACTCGGTATGAACCGAGAGAAACAGGAGGGGCACATCGTGGTCCTTCAGAATCCGGCGGGCGGTCTCCATGCCGTCGACGCCGTCGCCGAGGTCGAGGTCCATCAGCACCAGAGCGATATCCGGATTCTGCAACATCACCCGAAGCGCTTCTTCCCCCGTGTGACAGACCGAGGCGGCGATGTGACGGTCGGTGAGAAACCGCTGAACGTCGAAGGCGTACATCACCTCGTCTTCGACGATCAGTACCTTGCCCTCGGTGGTCGCTAGAGACACGTTTACCTCTCGATTCGGTTAATATTTTAACTATTTTATCATATACTCATTATTAAATCAATTTTGAGTGCTCTCAAAGTTGTGTTTTCCCGCCCACTCCCCGCCGGTCGTACCGAAGAATCCCCTGACCGCGAACTCGACGAGCTCTTCGATCCGAGGGCCACCAAACCGACGTGGTAGCCGTCGCTCCGTTGCAGCTGCTCAGCGGTGAGAGCCTCTTTGTTCTTGAAGTGCCGGTAGATGGCCCCCCGGGTTACCCCGGCTTGGGTCGCGATATCCGACGATTCCGCGCCGCTGAAGCCCTGCTCGGCAAAGACGCGGACGGAGGCCTTGACGATTCTTTCCTTGGTTTCCTCTGCCTCTTCCTTGGTTCGCCTCACTTAGATGGATCCTCGGCATACATGTATGTGTGTAAAATCCGTTAGAAATCGATTTGTCAACAGGATCCTATAGAAACCGAGGAGTCTTCGGTTATGATGGCCCATCGTGAAAAAGATACACCGGGTGCTCTTCGCCCTCGCCGTCCTGTTATCGGTTATCACGGTCGCCCCTCCGACGCTCCCCGGCGACCCTGTAACGGTAAAGGTCTTCTACAGCCGCGACTGCCCCTACTGTATTGACGCCCTGGAGTTTCTTCGGGAGATGGTGAGCGTCTGTCCGGAAGTCGAGATTCAAACCCACGATGTCTATCTGGAAAAGGAATTCTGGCAGCAGTACACGAGGGAGCACGGCCTCCCGGAAGGGCTCTATCCCCTTGCGGTCATCGGGGGAGAGGGCTTCGTCGGGTTTCTTCGAGGGGAGGGGCCCCTGGAGCTGGACCCGACGGGGAAGGCGTATCTCGGCTACAGCAGCCAGATTGCCCGGGCCATCCAAGAGGAGGGGGTGACCTGCGACCTTACCGCTTTTGTGGAGCCTCCGGAGACACCCGAGTCGGCAGACGACGGGAGTCTCGAAGACCCGAATTCCGAGGCGCAATCCCCGGGCCGGAGCTTCTGGCTGCTCCTGGTCATCCCTCTCTACGCCGCGAGTTACCTCCCCTTGGGCAAGACGCTCCGGGAGGAGCGCCGCCGGACCTGGTGGATCGGCGGGCTGATGGTGGTGAGTCTCGGGGTCCTTGGGTACACGGTCTGGTCCCTTCCGGAGGCCGCTATTCGCGGTTTCGCCGACTCCCTCCCCTTCCCCGGTTTCGTGGCCATCGTGGCCTTCGCCGACGGTTTTAACCCCTGCGCCTTTACCGTCCTGGTAATACTGTTGTCGCTTCTTACGCATCTCCGGCGGCGGGAGGCGATGATGGTGCTCGCCGGGACCTTCGTGGCTACCAGCGCGGTTATGTACGGGGTGTTTATCCTGGCCTTCGCGGTAGTCGGCGGCTGGTTTCTGGCCACTTTCGGGAGCGTCGTTCTGCAACTCCTCGGAGCGCTGGTAGTGGCCGCCGGGACCATCAACCTGGCCGAAGGCCTCGGGCTCCCGGTCCCGGCCTCCTTGAGCCTCTCTCCGGACCGCAAGACAGCCCTTTCGAGACGCGCCGGGAGAATCGTCACGCGGGTGCAGAAGTCCGGCGGAAAGGCGCTCTGGGGTGGGATAGCGGGGACCGTCTTCTTGGCATCCGCGGCGAACCTGGCCGAATTGGGGTGCACCGCGATACTGCCGTTGGTTTTTCTTGCCCGGCTCTTCGGCCGCTTCGGCCCGGAAATCGGGGCGCCTCACATCTGGTGGACCGCCGTCTACGCCGGAATCTACGTCGTGCCCCTCGGGGCGGTTGCCGGAGGGTCCGTTCTGCTGCTCCGGCGGGGCCGCCTCGGCGCCTCCACCGGCCGGGCCCTCAAGATCGCCGGGGGCGTGTTTATGCTGGCCTTCGGACTGGGAATGCTCCTGCGCCCCGAGTGGCTAGGCATCTAATCGTCGCAGCCGGCCGCTCCGAGCTTCTTCGCATCCACCAGTATGATGAGCTGCTCCGGAAGCCCGTTTAAGAGGTTCCGGGGAATGGTGAAGCCGTGCTTGTTCGACAGGTCGATGATGCTCTCGAGATGGTCGTAGTCCCAGGTGTGGAAATCGTCGGCGGCGCAGCCGGCGTTTATGGTCTGGACAAGCTCGGCGGATAGGTCGGCGAGATCGTCGTCTTCGGCTTCTTCCCGGAGATCGGCAAAAATCTCGTTACTGTTATTGGTATCCGGAAGATCCCGCTCGAAAGCAAGCCTCAGGGATTCGATGCCTCCCTGGGAAAGCGTCTCCCGGTAGTTAACTCTTAGGACCTCGGTTGATTCAGCCACGCTCACACTCCTCGATAT
>CAYPUT010000247.1:2140-3571 GCA_964413945.1 uncultured Spirochaetaceae bacterium | reverse complement strand
TGCGGTCGTAGAGAAGGTACGGCGCATCATGTATCTCGTCGGCCTTCCCGAGGTTCTCGAGCGCAATCCGAGCCCCGTCGCACTATCCGGGGGACAACAACAGCGGGTCGCGGTGGCACGAGCACTGGTCTACGATCCCAAGATTCTCTTGCTCGACGAACCGCTTGCCAACCTCGACGCGAAGCTACGCCGGAGAATACGAGCCGAGATCCGTCGGAGTCAGAAGCAGATCAACATAACCACCGTCTTCGTAACCCACGACCAGGAAGAGGCGATGGCAATCGGAGACCGACTGGCCGTTATGCGCGACGGCGTCGTGGAGCAGATCGGTAGCGCCGAGGAGCTCTATCGCCTCCCGGCGTCGCTTTCGGTGGCGGGCTTTATCGGTACCATGAACTTTTTCCCGGCCACCGTCGAGGCGGTTCGAAACGGGCGGGCGACCGTGGTTCCCGTCGCCACCGGTACCGCGGTGGAAGCCACGGTCCGGTCTTCAGGCGAAGCGAGTTTGGCGGTCGGCTCTTCGGCAATCCTCGGATTTCGTCCGGAACAGCTTTCGGTCCACCAAGGGCCGGACCGCGGACGATTGGAAACCCGTGTCGAGGTTATTCAGCACCTCGGACAGGTGGTCCGGTATCAGCTGGTCCATCACGATGGAAAGGCCACGCAGCGATTCGAAGTAGACATGAAGCAGCGTCTCGAAGGCGCCGGTGAGGGGGATAAAGCCTACCTCCAACTCGACGACCGATCGGGTCTGGCGTTTCCGGAAGGCAGCCAGGACCAATGAGCTCGAAGGGCCGACGGGATTACACCCCTTACGTTGTGCTGAGCCTTCCGGTGCTCTTTCTGTCGGTGTTTCTGTTCGTTCCCCTGGGCGTTACCTTCCTTCGGGCCTTCGCCGGCCCCGGGTTCGGGATCGATCTGCAGGCGCTCTCCCTGGAGAATTTTCTTCGTTTCGGCGAATCCCCGCTTTACCGGCGCGCATTGCGCAACTCGTTGTTGGTCAGTACGACGGCGACTTTGTTTAGCGTGCTTATCGGCGTACCGATGGCCTACATAGCGGCTCGGGTCCCGATTCCCTTCCGCCGACTCGTTCTCTCCCTCGGTGTTCTTCCCATCATTACGCCGTCGTTTGTCGCTGCCTTTAGCTGGGTTATTATGCTCGGACGCCAGGGTGTCCTGCGGCTGATGATAAATCGCATACTCTCCGTCGCCGGCCTCGAAATTCCCTCCATCTACGGTTTAGGTGGGGTGGTCTTCGTGATGACGGTGACCTACTACCCCTTCGTGTTTCTTTTGGTCTACGGCGCCTTTCGCTCGGCGAATCCCCTTTTGGAGCAGGCGGCGTCGATAATGGGGGCGACTCGGTGGCGAATAACGCGCACCGTCACCCTCCCCCTGGTCCTCCCGAGCATCGGCGCCGGTGCTATCCTC
>CAYPUT010000247.1:0-2130 GCA_964413945.1 uncultured Spirochaetaceae bacterium | reverse complement strand
CGGCGATTTTGGCGTCCCGGCGGTAATCGGCGGGGATCAATACGTGCTGCCGACTCTGATCTACTTTCGCGTAAGCGGCTTTTGGGACCTCAACGGCGCGGCGGCCATTGCAATGGTAAGCATGGTGATTACCGGTGGCGCCTTGTTTTTTCAGAAATACGTGATCAGCCGACGCGAGTACGAAAGTGTCGGTAACGCCCGCCCAGAGGAGCTCGAGCACCGAGGACTCGGATGGCGTGTAGCCGGCACGCTCTTCTGCTCTCTCGTTCTCGTGGTATCGCTCCTGCCGCAAATATCGATGGCGACTATGTCGTTTTTTACCCATTGGCGAGGGCTGTTTCCGACCGGCTTTACACTCGAAAACTATCTGACCATTCCCCAGACCGCCGGCCCCTCGATCCGGAACTCGCTCTTTATGGCGACGACGGCGTCCCTCGTTACCGCGGTTATCGGATGCCTGGTTGCCTACATTACCGCCCGCAGAAAGCCACCGGGCTCCGCGTTTCTCGACTTCGCGGTTATGGCTCCGTTTATACTCCCTGGTACGGTTATTGCCGTAGCCATTCTCTCCGCCTTCGGTCAGGGCCCGGTGATCGCCATCGGAGGTACCTACCTTATTATCATCATATCCTTTGTGATTCGGCGCACGCCGTATACCTTTCGGTCGGTTGTCGCTTCCCTGACTCAGCTGGACCCGAAGTTGGAGGAGTCCTCAATCGTAAGCGGGGCGTCCTGGTTCTACACGTTTCGCCGGGTAAGTCTGCCGCTTATCCTCAACGGGGTGATCAGCGGCACCGTGTTGACCTTCGCAACCCTTCTGCAGGAGTTGAGCACGACGATACTCCTCTACTCCGCCCGGACACGGACGGTGCCGGTGCTTATCTACGGACGCGTCGCCGACGGCCGCTTCGGTGAGGCGAGCGCTCTCGCCGTGCTTCTAATCGCAACGGTGTTTGTCGTTGTCTACCTTACCAACCGTCTCTTGGGCACTTCCTTCGCGTCCAGCTTCCGTTTGGGGTAAAGGGTGGATTGGCGCCGGGACGCGGCCCGGCCGTGGCGACTTAAGTGATCGCTTGTCGTACTACCGAAGCCACGAACAAAGCCGCAACGATCGACAGAAACACCGTTGTGAAAAGATAGGCCCTTGCAAGGCAAATGCCCTTGCGATCTATTTTCGTGGTGACTTCATCGTGGGCGATCTTGAGCGTGGCGGCTGCTCCGGCTTTCGAGTCTACGACATCATGGCGAAATGTATAGTCAAAAACCTCGTCGCTCAGCGGCGGGACCGGAACACTGTGAACTCGGAGGGTTGCAATCGAATAGCCGATCGAAATTCCCGCGGCAACGAGCATAAACGCGACCAGTACCCAAGAGGTGATCGAGAAAAACATGCGTACGTGCGTCGATAGGTCGGTGGACACCCACCACTCACCGAGGCTCAATACGACGCCGAGGACGATTACGGTAACCGAGAGATTCTCGGCTGCCTTGTGGTCTATACGGGCAAACCGATCGATGTCTTCCCGATAAACGTAACGAGCGTACTCATAGAGTGTTGTCGCTATTTCGACTTGTGCGTTTCACGGGACGGTTTCCAGCCTTCGGTCTGATACTGAGGACCTGGGAAACCCTGTCCGGGGTGCGGTTGGGGAGATGGAGTCGGTTTAGGGTTTCTATTGCCACTTTCTTGTGGCTTGCCGCTATTCTTTAACATCCTTCCTCCTACTTTAATATACCACGAATGCTCCGCCTGATTCCACTCTTGCGATCCAAGGCTCTCGGCGCCATCCTGGCCTAAATCGGAATCCTAAGCTCGAAGAGCATCCCGCCGCCGGGGGCGGCTTCGGCAGCTACCGTGCCGCCGTGCGCCCGGGCGACGGCCCGGACGATCGGGAGGCCGAGGCCGTGTCCCGGAATTCCGGCGGAGGCGGCTCCCCGGAACTGGCGCTCCCAGACGCCCGCAAGCTCCCCCTGAGGCACGCCGGGGCCCTGGTCCCGGACCGAGATGACCGCCAGGCTTCGGGGTGCCCGCCGCGCCTCGACGGAAATACGGCTTCCTTCGGGCGAGTACTTCACCGCGTTGTCCAAGAGATTCCCGATGGCCTGCCGGAGCCAGCCGGAGTCGGCGTG
>CAYPUT010000246.1:0-3588 GCA_964413945.1 uncultured Spirochaetaceae bacterium | reverse complement strand
CCATAGTCGATGCACCCGGCTGCTTCCAGCCCCGGGTGTCATCCCCCGGGTCGGCCAACGCCGCCCCGGGGAAAAAACACAACTTTGGGAGCACTCCCTAGTGCTTGTGAAAGGGTCCGATCATCGGAAGCTCGTAGACCGACTTCCATCCCGGGCTTCCGGGTTCCTTCAGGAAGGGCTCGAGATCCTTCGGATCCCTTAAGGTCACCTTGTCCACCGGCGGGACGGTTCCCGGGGGAAAGGCCTCGAGAATCTCTTCGACGACCTGGGTTAGGTACTTCAGGATGGCGGCGATCGGCCGCTTGGCCTTCTCCGGGGTAGCGACCGACGGTTTTCCGACGACGCCCTCGGGGGTACCTTTCATTTCGATGGCAAAGTGCCCTTCGCCCTCGCTCCATTTATGGGGCCGTCGCCAGGGGTCCACCGAGGTGTCGAAGTGCCCCTCCGGGAGGAAGGCTTCGCCCTCGGCGTCGACGACGTAGGTCATGTCGATCATCTCGGGGAACATCAACTGGGCCACGGCGGTCTCGCTCTCGTCGGCATGGACGAAGGTAGTCTCGAGGCCGTGCTCCCGGTCGGTCGGAATAAAGAACTCCCGGACGGCCCGGTGCCAGTCCATCACCCGGAAGATGCCCGGCAGCATAAAGCGCTTGCAGAACTCCTGAATCGCCGTCTCGAGAATCCAGAGCTGACCGTGGTTGTTGATGAAGATCTGCTTCCGGAACCCGTCGTTCCAGAGCCCGAGCATCACGTGGATCAGCGTCTCGACGACGACTTCCTGGGGCAGCTGGATCGTCCCGGGCATCCCGATGTGATGGTAGGGATGCCCGCCGTAGGTCAGCGGGTTGTGCGCCAGGATTACCTCGTGACCCTTTTTGGCGGTGTAGCGCCGGATCCCTTCGGCAATCTGGCTGACCATAAAGTTGTCGAGACCGCTGTTGGCGTGGTCCCCGTGATTCTCCGTGGTTCCCAAGGGAATGATGACCACATCGTTCTTCCGGCGCTTCTCGACGAGGTGCCGGCGGGGGGTCGTCTGGATGTACGATCCGGCGATGCCGAGCTCCGAAGGGGAGGGGATGCCGTACTCTTCGAGGATCTTGTCTATCTCCGACATCGGGGCGTCGAAGATCTGCTTTTTGAGACGACCGACGCCGTTGTCCTCGAAGGTAATCATCGGATGTTCGGTCTGCAGGTATTTTACGTTTCCACGTACCATGTATTTCTCCTGTTTATGCGTCGCCGGGATCGTGGCAGCTAATCTTGCATTCCTTCCGGTCGGTCCGCAGAAGGACGATGTTGTCCGGGACCTCGTGAAGGCTTACTTCCTTGGTCATCATCGGGAGCATGTTCATGCCGCTCGCCATCGCCGATATTACCCGGGGGAAGGTCCCGTGGCCCGAGTGCCCCTGGCTGCCGACGATCCGCGCCCGGCGTACCTGAAAGACCTCGCCGGTCGTGGGGATCTTTGCGTCCGCCCGGGCGACGATGACGACGGTGGAGTTCAGGGTTCGGCCGTTCCAGATGGCCTCTTCGATCTCCGGGAAGACCCGGGTCGGGAGCCCCGTCGCCTCGAGGTAGAGGGAGGCCCCCATGCCCTTGGTGATGTCGAGGACCGCCTCGGCGAACTTATCCTTCGTCGGGTCGATCGTCGCGTCGGCGCCGAGTTTCTTGCCGATCTCTCGGCGGCCGGCTTCCGGCTCCGAAAGAATAACCTTTGCGGCTCCGGCCTTCTTTAAGACCGCGACCGCCGCCATCCCAATGGGACCGCCGCCGAGAATAACGACGTTGTCCCCCGGGCGTATGCCACCGCCACGCTCTATTACCGCGTTGTACGCGACGCTCGTCGGCTCGACCATGCTCCCGAGGCGAAAGACGTCTTCGTCGGAGTAGCTCTCCCGGAGCGCGTCGAGGCGCCAGGCGAGCTTGGCCGGAACCTTTAGGTACTTGGTGAACCCACCGTCGATGTTAAAGCCGATCTCGTCGAGCTTTTCGCAGTGGTTCGGCCAGCCGTCGGTACAGGGTTTGCACTTACCGCACCAAACCATCTCTTCGACGCAGACCCACTCGCCACCCTTGTAGGGCTTAAGCGTTACCTTGTCCAGGGTATCCGGGCCGACGTCGACGACGACCCCGGAGAGCTCGTGCCCTAAGGTGCAGGGAAAACCCGTCAGGCCGGGGTACCAGATGTAACCGTCGTCGTCGGGTTGCGCCATGTGGACGTCGCTTCCACAGATGCCGACCTGCTTGCATTCGATGACGATCTCCCCGGGGCCCGGCTTCGGGAGCTCGACGTCTTCCACAACCAGCTTCGGGTTCCGCCAGACCTTGCTTCCCAAGTACGTCTGCCGCCCCTCGATGTCCTTCATTCCAAGACTGAAATCCTTCTTCGGTTCCCAGTCCGCGTACAGTCTGACTGCGGTCATTTTGTCAGCCATACATGCCCTCCTCGGTGCGCCGTGTTAGGCGCGCGTTGCGTTGTCTACCGCGCCGACGGCGCGGCTACTCCGGCGAACGATAAGCTCCGGTTCCAGGACCACCCGGTTGGGTCCGGGGGTTCCGGCGCTTCCGGCGGTCGAGACACCGGCGCCCTCGTCGGCCATCGCGTCGAATAAGAGCTCGGCGGCGATCCGCCCCATCTCGCGTTTGGGTTGTGCCACCGTGGTCAGTTGGACGTCCTGCAGCGACGCCACGGGGATGTCGTCGAAGCCGACCACGGCGATATCCTCCGGCACCCGGAGACCCTGCTCGCGGATTCCTTGAATCGCCCCTACCGCGAGCAGGTCGTTCTCGGCGAAGATCGCCCGGGGATAGCTGCCGGATTCGATGGTCCGGCGGACCGTCCGGTAGCCCGTCTCGCTGCGAAAGTCTTCGAGCCAAATCCACTGTTCCTGAACCGGGATACCGGCTTCGGCGTGGGCCTCCCGGAAGCCGATCAGCCGGTCGTCCACCGACGACTCGGTATCCGCCCCGATAAACCCAATCTCCCGAAAGCCCTCGTCGATGAGGTGCTTCGTCGCAAGGTATCCGCCCCGGACGTCGTCGATGGTTACGCAGCTCCGGGGCGTCCGCTTCGGGGCCTTCGCGACGTAGACCACCGGAATGGGCAGGCCGTCGATGGCCTTTCTCGTGCTTCGGGATTCCCCGGATACCGGCGAGATGATGATGCCGTCGACCCGGCGCTCGGTCAGGAGGCGCAGGTAGCGCTCCTCCCGCTCGGGGTCCCAGTTGGTGTTGCACAGAAGCACCCCCCATCCCCGATCCGCCGCCGCGTCTTCGATTCCGCCGGCGACCTCGGGATAGAAGGGGTTGGTGATGTCGGGGAGGATCAGCCCGATGGTATGGGTCCGGCGGCTAACCAATCCCCGGGCGATGGCGTTCGGCGTGTACCCGAGCTCTTCGGCGAGCCGGACGACACGCTCCCGGGTTCCTTCGTTGACGCCGTACTTGCCGTTCAGCGCCCGGGAGACCGTTGCGTAGGAGACGTTCGCCGCTTTCGCTATGTCCTTGATCGTGATGGGCCTCATGGTGCTCCCTGGGGAATCGTAAACGTTTACAATTTTAGCAAACGTTTACGACCGTGTCAACGTT
>CAYPUT010000245.1:0-3621 GCA_964413945.1 uncultured Spirochaetaceae bacterium | reverse complement strand
CGGCCATCCTGTCGTCCCAAAATGCAAAATGGGACCTTGCGTCGCCCTCCGGGACCCCGTACTCTCTTTGCGAGTATGGCAGAATCGAGAGAATACCCGTCCCGTCCCTTTGTGGGAGTTGGTGTGGTGGTGCTCAAAGGGTATGCGGTCCTCTTGATCCACCGGGGGAAGCCCCCGAAGTCCGGGGAGTGGAGCCTTCCCGGGGGTTCACAGGACGTCGGGGAGACCGTCCGGGCGACCGCCGCCCGGGAAGTGCTGGAGGAAACAGGGGTCGTGATAGCCGAGCCTCACTTTCTCGAAGTTATAGACGCCATCATCCCCGACGCAGCCGGGAAGACACAGTTCCACTATACCCTCGTGGATTTCTGGGCCGAGTGGGCCGCCGGGGACCCGGTGGCGGCGGACGACGCCATCCACGCCGAGTGGGTGCCCCTCGACCGGATCGACGGGCTATCTATGTGGGAGAAGACCCGGGAGATGATAAAGAAAGCCGCCGGAATGCGCGCAGAAGCCGGTTAGAGCCCCCCGGACAAGTCCGCATACAGGTCCCGAAGATGCTCTTGGAGATCCTCAAAGGTCTCACCCTGCGTCCAGTAGTCCGGGTATTCGTCGAGATAGCCGATCCAGTGGTCATCGTGTTGCCAGTAGACGATTCTGACGCTCATCTGATTCAGAATAGTCCTGATACGGCACCACGTAAAGCGCTCCCGGTCCTAAACCCCGGCCATCATGTCGTGGAGACTCCCGCCGTTCTGCACCTTGGTGTACCCCATCTGCTCGAGGATCCGCTGCCCGTAGGCCGACCGGGCGCCGGAGGCGCAGTAGAGGATAATCTCCCGGTCCTTCGGGCCGAACTCCGAGGCGCGGTCGGGAAGCTCGTCGAGGTTGATGTTGATCGCCCCGGGATAGGCGCCCATGTCGAACTCCATCGGCGTCCGGACGTCGATAACCAGCGGGCCCTCGGTGGACGGAGCCGCTTCGCCGTCGCCGGCCGCGGCCGAGCCGGCGGTCCCGGCCCCGGCGTGGGCACCGGCTCCCGCATCGAGGTCTTCGATCGACTTCTGCTCGATGGGAAACATCCCAACCTTAAGATGCTCGAAACCGATGGCCCGGGCGTGGCGCTCGAGGGAGATGTAGCCGCCGCTTAGGTTGTAGACCTTGTCGAATCCGGCGCCTGCGAGCATCCGCAGGGCGACGTGGCCCTTCTGTCCGTCGTCGCTCACTAAGAGAATCGGGTTCTCCCTCGGAATACGGTCCAGGTTCTCCCGAATAAGGTTCTGACTTAGGTTGTTGCTCCCCCGGACATTCGCCTTCTTGTAGGAAATCGGGTCCCGGAGGTCGATGACGATCGCCTGGTCGTCGACAAGGAAGCTCTCGACGTCGCCGGCCAGGATCGATGGGCTGAAGCCGCTTCGGTGGTTCACGGCGGTAAAGGCCGCCATGTTCACCGGGCCGTTGGGACTGTTGAACGGAGGCGCGTAGGCCAGGTCCAGCTCTTCGAGCTGCTCCAGGGTCAGCTTCCCGGCAATCGCGGTCGCCATAACGTCGAGGCGCTTGTCGACCCCGACCCGTCCGGCGGCCTGGGCACCGAGGACTCTGCCGTCGGCCTTGTCGAAGATAATCATCAGGCTCACCTTCTCGGCTCCGGGGTAGTACGCCGTGTGGCTTGTCTTGTGGACCACCACCGCGTCGGCGTCGATTCCGGCGTCCCGGGCACCCTTTAGACTCAAGCCCGTGGAGCCGGCGACGGCACCAAAGACCTTCACCACGGAGGTACCCATCGCCCCCTTGTAGGTCCGGCTGCCCCCGAGGGCGTTCTCCGCGGCCAAGCGTCCCTGACGGTTCGCCGGGCCCGCGAGGGGGATGCGGACCCTCCGGTCCATCACCCGGTGCTCGATTTCGCACATGTCCCCCGCGGCGAAGATGGCGGGGTCGCTGGTCTGGAGCGATTCGTTTACCTTAAGCCCCCCGGCGGGCCCCATCTCGAGGCCGGCGTCTTTGGCAAGGGCCAAGGTCGGCCGGACGCCGACCGAAAGCAAGACAAAATCGGCGTCGATCTCTGAGGCGTCGCTCAAGGTCACGTAGCCATCTTCGATCGCAGTCAGCGAGCGGCCGAGCATCAGGTTGACGCCGTAGTCTAGAAGCTCCTTGGTCAAGAAGCCGGCGAACTCGCCTTCGAGGTTCGGCATCACCTGGGGCAACATCTCCACCAGGCTGACGTGGATGCCCCGCTTGGCCAGAGCCTCGACCATCTCGAGGCCGATAAAGCCACCACCGACGACGACGGCATGCTTCGGTTCGTACCCGGTAAGGTAGGCGTCTATCCGGTCCATATCGTCTAAGGTCCAGAGCTGGAAGACGTGGTCCTTCTCGACCCCGGGGATCGGCGGAACCAGCGGCTTGCCGCCCTGGGCGAGGATGAGGGCGTCGTAAGGATAGCCGGTCTCTGCTCCCGAAGTTGTGTTTTTCGCGGAGACCACCTTTTTCTTTCGGTCGATCTTGAGCGCCTCGGTGTTGGTAAAGACATCGACCCGGTACTGGTCGTGGAAGGTTTCGGGGCTCGAAAGAATAAGGGACGAGCGGTACTCTATGTCGCCCCCGATGTAGTAGGGCAAACCGCAGTTTGCGAAGGAGACGTCGGATCCGGCTTCCAAGATGGTTATGTGTACGTCGTTGTCGAGTCGTCGGGCCCTCGCCGCCGCGGTCGCCCCCGCTGCAACGCCCCCGATTATCAGTAGCTCACGCATATCGTGCTCCTATTATGTATAGTAAGTTATATATACAGTTTTATCAGTTTCGTGTCAATGGCTATTCGTGGAATTGTTCGAGGGTTCGAGGTTCGGCAGCGTCGATTCCCGGGGTGTTCGGAGGCCGCGACAACCGAAGTTTTGTAGTAGGCTTGGGAAATGGCGACGGAACCCGCAGGGAAGCCTTCGATTCTTCTCTTAGCCCTTGTCGTCGAGCTCGGCCTCGGGGCAGTTGCCCTGGCCATCGGCGGCTTCCCCTCACGGGGTGGCTCTCTGGGGGTTCTGCCGAGCGCGGGCCTCGGCGCCGTGGCCGCGGTGCCGCCCCTTCTCGCGGTCTACGCGATGGGCCGCTCCCGACGGCCGGCGTTCCGGGAGCTCTTGCGCATCAGCCGGGGCTTCGTACGGGACTATCTTTCGCCGATTTCCCTCCCGGCGATCGCCCTGCTCTCCGTCGCTGCGGGTCTCGGAGAGGAGCTTCTCTTTCGCGGCCTCATCCAGACGGCGCTCTCCGAGCGTTTGGGCCTCGTCGCCGCTCTCCTCACGACCTCGTTGGTCTTCGCCCTCCTCCATGCCGTCACCCGCGCCTATGCCTTCTACGCCTTCCTCTTGAGCCTCTACCTCGGCGTCCTTTTCGCAGCGGCCGGGAGCATCGCTGCCCCCATCGTGACCCACGCAGTCTACGACGCGGTTCTCCTCTACGTCCTCGAGCGCGACGAGTTCTCCACGTAACCGACCAGATCGTCCCAGAGCGCCTCGCCGAGGGAAGCGCGGTCCACCATCAGATGCGCCGGCCGGCCCGTACTCTCCGTCGTCGTTATCAGCCGGGCCATGGGCAACAATCCCTCCCGGATCAGGCGCCGGATGCCCGGGGGAT
>CAYPUT010000244.1:0-3719 GCA_964413945.1 uncultured Spirochaetaceae bacterium | reverse complement strand
CACCGGGACGGTGGCACAGGCGGAAACGAAAAAGGTTACGAGAAGAAAGAGCCCTAGTGATCGCATCATGCTGCTCTCAATCATAGCCTCCCCGGGGGGCGATTTCAATCAAAATCGACAATCCGGGGGGCCGTGGCGGCGTATTCCGACAGGTAGGCGTCGTAGGCCCGGCGAATGTCTGCGACCAACGGCGGAACGTCGTATTCCCAATCGTCCACCCGGGAGAGGGGCATCACCTTGGTCGAGGTGCTCGTAAGGAAGAGCCCCTCCCAGGCGCCGAGGCCCGCCGCGGGAAGGGTCCGCTCCTCGAGGGGGATGCCGAGACCCCGGATGACGTCCGATACGGTGAGTTTGGTGACGCCTGCGAGGACCTGGTACGCCGGGGGCGTGTAGACCGCCCGGCCGTCGGTGGCAAAGAGGTTGGTCCGGGTGCCCTCGGTAACCTCGCCGTCGCGGTTTACCAAGAGCGCGTCGTAGGCGCCGGCCTCCTTAGCCTTTCGGAAGGCGATGGTGCTTACGAGCATGCTCAAGCTCTTTGCCTGGGGGTAGAAGCGCTCCCCCTCGAAGGTTACTGCCCTCCCCCCGGCCTTGAGGTCTGTTCGCTTCGGGAAAAGCGGCGCCAAGGTCATGATGTAGAGCCGGGCCCCGATAAGCAACACCTTGACGTTACAGTCGGGAACGCCGTTTGCCCGGACGAGCGCAACGACCGCGTCTACGACCTGCCCCGGGCGCCAGCGGTGCTCCATGCCGATGGCCGACGCGGAAAAAAAGAGGCGCTCCTCGTGGCGCTCGGCAAAGAACAAGACCCCTTTGCGGACCTTGAGCGTCTCGTACACCCCGTAGCCGTAGGCAAAGTCGATGTCGTCTATTGCGACGGTTGCTCTTTCGGTCGGAATAAGCGCGGCGTCCACCGAGGCGTAGTCACCGACCATGGCTAGCGCCTCCGGGGGCCGGACCCCGGGGGTTCCGGGGCCTTGCGCCGGACGGTAAACTCCTTCTTGCTCGCCTCGGCGCTCTCCTCGGCGCCCGCCCGGGCCCTGGCGTAGAAGTACTCCTGGGCCCGCAGGGGCTCCTCCCCGGGGCCCGGTTCGACCGGGTGGTAGGCGCCGGTGCGGTCGAGCTCGTAGGCGTTCCGGTTGTCCCGAAAGAAGACGCCGAAGGCTTCGATGATCCGCTTTTTCTCGGCCGGCTCCTCGATGGGAAAGGCAAGCTCGACCCGGCGGTCGAGATTCCGGGGCATCCAGTCGGCGCTGGCGCAGTAGACCTCGTCGGCGCCGCCGTTTCGGAAGTAGTAGACCCGGGCGTGCTCGAGAAAGCGGTCGACGATGCTGGTAACCCGGATGTTCTCGCTTAGGCCCGGAACGCCGGGGACCAACATACAGATGCCCCGGATGTTCAGCTCGATTTTGACTCCCTGCCGGGAGGCGTCGTAGAGGGCGGTGATTACTTGCGGGTCGGCGAGGCTGTTCATTTTGGCGTGGATGCGCCCCTCCTCCCCGGATTCCGCCCGCTTGGCTTCCCGGGCGATCATCTGCAAGAGCTTGCTCTTGAGCCCCGTCGGGGCCATTGAGAGCTTGGAGAGGTTCGGGATGGCCGAGTAGCCGGTAATGGCGTTGAAGAAGACGCCCACCTCGTAGGCAAGATCGTCCCGGCAGGAGAAATAGCCGAAGTCGGTGTAGAGCCGGGCGGTCTTGTCGTTGTAGTTTCCGGTGCCGAGGTGGACGTAGCGCCGGATACCGTCGGGCTCCCGGCGGACGATAAGGAGGGCCTTCGCGTGGACCTTGAGCCGGGCGATTCCGTAGATAACGATGACGCCGGCCCGCTCTAAGCGCTGGGCCCAGCCGATGTTTCGCTCCTCGTCGAACCGCGCCTTGAGCTCGACGAGAACCGTTACCTGCTTTCCCGCCTCCGCGGCCGCTTCCAGGGCCCGGATAACCGGGGAGTCTCCGCTAGTACGATAGAGGGTCATCTTGATGGCAAGAACCCCGGCGTCCCGGGCGGCCTCCTGGAGCAGGCGTACGACGGGCTCGAAGGACTCGTAGGGGTGATGCAGAAGAACGTCCCGCCGGCGGATGGCGTCCCAGAGACTCTCCTCCTCCGCGAGGGACCGGGGGGCAAAGGGCGGCCAGGGCTCCTCCCGGAGATGCTCGAACCCGGCGATGGCGGTTAGGGGCATGAGGCTTGCGAGGTCTAGAGGGTTCGGCTTCTCGTAGACCTCCCAGGGCTCGAGGCCGAGGCTTACCCGGAGGCGCTCGGTGAGAAGCTCGGTATTTTCGCTAACCGCGAGGCGGATCGCCGCGGAGTGCTCCCGGTGCTCGAGGACCTGCTCCATCGCCTGGACGAAGTCTTCGTCCCGGTCCTCGTCGACGCCGAGGTCGGCGTCCCGGACAACGCGGAAGACCGCGGACTCGATTACCCGGTAGCCGGGGAAGAGGCTCCCGCCGTAGTGGGCCACCAGGTGGTCTAGGAGGGTAAAGGAGACGCTGTTGTCCTTTTCCGGGAGGTAGAGAATCCGCTCCAGGGAGGGGGGAAGCTGGACGATTGCCAGGGCCGGCTCCTCGCCCCGGTCTCCCTGGTCGAGGGGGCCGGCGGAAGCACCCTCCTCCTTCAACAGGAAGGCGCCGTGGAGCCGCATGTTCCCCGAGAGGCGGAGCTCCTCCCCGGGGGCGCACCGGACCGGCGTCAACACCGGGGCGACCTCCCGGTCGAAGCGTTCCTTGGTAAAGGTCCGCTGGGTCGCGCTCCACTCCGAGGGATCCTTGAGGGCGAGCCCCTCGCGCCGGAGCTGGGGCAGAAGCTTGTCGTGGAGAAACCGGTGTTTCCGCTCGACGATGCGGTGGACCTCCTCGGAGATCCTTTTGAGCTGCGTCTCGGGGCTTAGGCCCGCGGGGTCCGAAACGTAGCCCTCGCCGCGCCGTTGGCGCTTGAGCCCCGCGACCCGAACCATAAAGAACTCGTCGAAGTTCGCGGCGACGATACAGAGAAACTTGAGGCGCTCGAGAAGCGGCAGGTCCTCGCGTTCGGCCGCCCAGAGTACCCGCTCGTTAAAGGCGATCCAGCTGAGCTCCCGGTTAAAAAAGGGCGTCTCCATTTCTATCCTCCGTCGTCCTATTCCATGGTACCTATTCCATCGTAATGGAGAAGCCGAAGATTTCCTCGAACATTCCGCCTTTTAACGAAAGGCCGTAGCGCTCGACGCTTAAGTCCCCGCTGCACCGGCAGCGCAAAACGGTGCTATCGTCCCGCTGCTCGAGCTCCACCTGCTGCACCCGTTGGGAGTGGCTCCGGTCGAGGGCGTCGGCGACCCGGAGGATCGCCGAGAGCTTGAGGACGTTTACCCGCTCCTCCCTCCGGAGGGCGACAAAGCTGGTATGGGCCGAGTTGGGCATGCCTTTTCGGTGGTACCGGACGATGTGGGAGACCACCCGGATGTCCGACCGGGAGAGACCGAAGATCTCCGAATTGGCGACGATGTATTGGCCGTGTTTGTGATGCCCGCTCGCCCGGATGTAGTTCCCGATATCGTGGAGAATGGCGGCCACCTCGAGGAGCATCCGCTCGTGGCTCCCCATCCCGTGGTTCTCTCTAAACTGATCGAAGATCTGCAAGCCGAGCTTCGCGACATGGACGGCGTGGGCCTCGTCGTAGCGGTACTTCCGGCCGATGTTCTGGGCGGAGGCAATAACCTGGCCGTAGAACTCCTTTTCGATCGCCTTGTT